>JALHDH010000010.1 GCA_022839105.1 bacterium | reverse complement strand
AAAGCTCCTCCGCACCTTCCTCGAACGTCACCAAGACCAGGGCACGTACCTGTGCTTCGACTACGTCGAAGGTCGGATCATCGACTTCGACAGCGACTATGTCCTGGTGCGCTCCTGCGGGGAGGAGTCCGAGCAACCCTTCGACGTGCTGATCCGCCTGGACCAGGTCACCTGCATCTACCCAGCCGAGGACAAACTGGTCGAAGACGAGAAGCTCCGCAAGCTTGGAGAGATCTACGGCAAGCGCCCCGAGCCGAGCCCCAGCGAACCCGAGCCGCGCAGCGAGGGTTAGACTGCGCGCAGGCCGGCCTCCGGGCCCGGGTGATCCGAATCATTGATCGGGATTCAACTCCCAGGCATGCTGGCGACGTGGTTCCAAAATCCTGCACCTTCCATCAGGCCCCCGGCAAGTACCTGCTGATCCTGGGGCTGCCGACCCTTCTGACCCTGGTCGTCCTCGTCCGGCTGGGGCTCTGGGGCCTGTGGGTCTTCCCCGAATCCCAGATGAACCTGCGCCTGGCCCTGGGCTACGGGCCCTTCGTGTGGGCCGCCCTCCTGGCCGCAGCGGTCCTCTGGCCGGCCTGGGGTTCCAAATCGGTGGTCTACGAGATCACTCCCACCCGCCTGGTCCGGCGCCGCGGCAGCGAGGTGGTCTCGATGCAGTTGGACCGGCTCTACGTGAACCGGGGCACCGAGAAGCTCCTTCCCCGCCTGCGCATCTCGGACGGGCGCCGCGAGATGCGGGTCCACGCCGTCTTCATGCCGCGATACGCGGAGTTCGCCAACATGTTGGAGGCGGGAAGCCGAATCCGACGTTCTGAAGAGAAGCTATGATCCGGGTTCCTGCGAACGGGTCTCGCCGGACCGGTTGAGGCGCCCTTCGTAGGCTCTCAGGAAGGGCCACCAGATCGCCGCGCTCAGGCCGAAGTTCAAGGCCAGCAGGAGCAGCGCGCGCAGGTCCTGGGTCGACAGGAGCGCTCCCAGGAAACAAGGCATGACCCAGGGGACCTCGATGAAGGGGGCCGAGACCCAACCCCAGCTCACCCCGAACCAGGCGACCGTGCCGCATGCCAGCGGAGCCAGGATGCAGGGGATCGCCAGGAGCGGGTTGGCCACCACGGGCAGGCCGAACAGGAACGGCTCGTTGACGTTGAAGAGCGCCGGCACCAGGGAGATCCTCCCGATCCGGCGCAGGTGCGCATGGCGCGAGGTGAACAGGAGCAGCGTGGGAGGCAGGGTCGCGCCGGCTCCGCCGATCCAGATGAACCACTGATAGAAGGGGTAGGCGGTGGTGTGGGGCAAGGGCAGACCGGCCGCATGGGCCTCGGCGTTGGCTGCCACGAACTGCTGCCAGAGCGGCAGCATGACCGCGTTGATCACCGAGATCCCGTGGACGCCCGCCACGGCGAACAGGTGCAGGAAGAAGTTGGAGGCCAGGACGGCGCCCAACGAATCGCCCAGGCGGGTCATGGGCTGCATGACCTCCAGGATGCCGGCATGGAGATCGAAGCCGAGCACGTGGCGGAGGAACCAGACCGCGGTGACCATGGTCAGGATCGGCAGGAAGCTGCGAAAGGCGTCGAGCACCGAGGGGGGAATGGCCGTGGCCTCGGCAGGGCCCTCCGGTCCGGGGCGGTCCGGGCGCAGAATCAGCCGGGAAAGCTCCACCATCCCCACGCCCAGCACGATGGACAGGAAGATCCCTTCCGGACCCAAGGGCTTGAGGGCGACCACCCACTGAGGTCCGGGATCGCCCTCCTGGAGCTTCACGAGGACCGGGGTTCCGGTGATCAACAGCGCCGCCACGGCCCCCAGGCCCTGGGGAACGGGAGCCAGGCGATACTGGACGGCCAGGGCGCTGGCGATGGTGAAGCAGATATAGAGGGCCAGCAAGCCCATGGTCAGGCGGTAGGGGTAGAGGATGAGGGCCGTGTTCTCGAGATACCAGCGCCCGAATTCCGTCCGGAGGAGATCGGGCAGCCAGGCCACGGAACCATCGAAGTAGGACTTCAGGACCGGGCCCTGGGCCCCCAGCAACAGGAAGGTGCTGCCCACCAGGATGATGGGAACCGAGGCGATCATCCCGTCGCGCAGGGCCACCACGTGATGTTGCCTGGAGGCTGCCTCCAGGATCTGTACAGCTCGTTCCCAGCCGGCCTGGAAGCGATTGGGTCTGGAGGAATCGCTCATGGAGCTCCTGGACCTGGCCCGTGGGCCTCTGCAGAGGCCCACGGGCCAGGGTGGGGTGGGATCCTGGGGCTCCTAGGAGCGGACGAAGCGGGTCCCCGCCTCGCCGCGGACCGCACGCGTGAGATTCTCGGGGTTGGTGATGATGGCCGAGGAGCCGCCCGCCTCCAGGAAGGCCACCGCGGCCTCGACCTTGGGCTGCATGCTGCCCTTGGCGAAGTGGCCCTCCTCCAGGAGCCTCCGGGCCTCTTCCAGGGTGACCTCCTCCAGGCCCTTCTGCTCAGGGGTCCCGAAGTGGATGTAGACCTGCTCGACCGCGGTGGAGATCACGAAGGTGTCGGCCCCCAGGTTCGCGGCCAGAAGCCCCGAAGCGTAGTCCTTGTCGATGACCGCAGCCACACCGTCCAGGCCTTCAGGAGTCTCGACCACCGGAACCCCGCCGCCGCCGACAGCGATGACCACCTGGCCGGCCTGGATCAGGTTGCGGATGGCTTCGAGCTCGACGATGCGCCTGGGCTTGGGCGAAGCCACCACCCGACGCCAGCCGCGTCCGGAGTCCTCCATGACCGACCAGCCATCGGCCTTCTCGCGCTCGCGGGCCTGGCCCTCATCCATGAAGGGGCCGATCGGCTTGGTGGGGGTCTGGAAGGCGGGGTCCTGGGCATCCACGACCACCTGGGTCACCACCGTGACGGCCCCTTTTTCCAGATCGTGCTTGCGGAACTCGTTGAGCAGGGCCTTCTGGAACTGATAACCGATGGCTCCCTGGGTATCGGCCACGGCCGAGTCGACGGGAACCGGATGCAATTGCGCCCGGGAGATCTCGGAGCGAAGCAGGATGAAACCCACCTGGGGGCCATTGCCGTGGGTCAGCACGACCTCCCAGCCCTCCCGGATCATGCCGACCACGTGCTCGACCGTCTCGCAGAGGGCATCATACTGATCCGGGACCGACTGGCGATCCTTGGCCTTGATCAAGGAATTGCCGCCGACGGCGACCACTGCGACACGAGACATGGAAGAAACCTCCAGGACGAATCAGATGGGGCCCCGGGCATCCAGCATGAGAAGCCCGGCGGGGCCGCGTCCATTCCAGGACGCGGCCCGGGATTCCTGCGCCGCCTTTCAGGAGGTCGCAGGCTCTTGGCTGGACTCCAGCCGACGGACGTACAAGGGATGCTGGCGACACAGTTCCTCGACCCCCACGCGGATCCGACGGGCCAGATCCGAATCCTGGGGAGCCTTGAGGATCTCGAGGATCCATCCGCCCACGCGGCGCATCTGGTCCAGCCCCATCCCACGAGTCGTCAGGGCGGGGGTCCCCATGCGGATCCCGCTGGCGACCGAAGGCGGGTTCTTGTCGAAGGGGATCGCGTTCTTGTTGACCGTGATCCCGGCCCGATGCAGCGAGGTCTCGGCCTCCTGCCCGGTCAGGCCCAGCGGGGTGACGTCCACCAGGATCAGGTGGGTATCGGTCCCGCCGCTGATCAGGCGGGCGCCTCCCTCGGCCAGGGTCTCGGCCAGGACCCGGGCATTGGCCACCAGACTGCGCTGATACTCGCGGAACGACTCCTGGGAGGCTTCATGGAAGGCCACCGCCTTGGCCGCGATCACGTGCTCGAGGGGACCACCCTGGAAACCGGGGAAGACCTGCTTGTCAACCGCCTTGGCCAGCTCCTCACGGCACAAGATCATGCCCCCCCGCGGCCCCCTGAGGGTCTTGTGGGTGGTCGTGGTGACCAGATCGGCGTACTGCACCGGATTCTGATGAAGCCCGGCAGCGACCAGCCCCGCGAAGTGGGCCATGTCCACCATCAGCCGGGCGCCGATCTCGTCGGCGATCTCGCGGAAAGGTGCGAACTCGATCTCGCGCGGATAGGCGCTGGCCCCGGCCAGGATCAGCTTGGGACGGTGCTCCCGGGCCAGGTCGCGGACCTGATCGTAGTCGATGCGCTCGGTTTCGGGATCCAAGCCGTACTGCACGACCTGGAAGTGGGAACCCGAGAAGTTGACCTTGTGGCCATGGGTCAGATGGCCTCCGTGGGCCAGCGACATGCCGAGCACCTTGTCGCCGTGCTGAAGCACCGAGTAATAGGAGGCGATATTCGCTTGAGAGCCGGAATGCGGCTGGACGTTGGCGTGCTGGGCTCCGAAGAGCCTGCAGGCCCGCTGACGGGCCAGGTCCTCGATCACGTCGACGAACTCGCAACCTCCATAATAGCGTCGCCCCGGGTAGCCTTCAGCATACTTGTTGGTCAGGACGCTGCCCTGGGCCTCCAGGACGGCCTCGCTGACGAAGTTCTCCGAGGCGATCATCTCCAGGGTGGTCTCCTGGCGGCGGGTCTCGCCGACGATGGCGCGGGCCACCTCGGGGTCCACGGTCCACACATGGTCGAGCATGGGAATCCTCCTAAGCATTTCGGACGGCGCGCCCACGAAGAGCGCATCTGGAAAGCCCCCCCTTCGCGCCCCGAGGCCGCGAACCTACCCGGCCCTCCAGGCAAGGGACGAATCCGGCGTACAGTCCGACGGCCCCCTTTCGGGAGGCCGTCGGAATCCGGAGCCGGGTCTTGGAGTTCTAGGCGACCAGATCCAGGGGATCGCCGCCAGGCTTCTTGTCCTGCTGAGGATCCAGGAAGGAGAGGGTCTTGGCCGCCTGGCCGCTGTAGAGACGGTAGATCCCGTCCCCAGCTTCGCTCTCCTCGGCCTGCCAGGCCTGCTCGTCCCGACTGTCGACGCTGGAGCCCTGGGTCTTGGTGGAGGTGCCGCCCCCCTGCATCTGGGTCAGGGCGCCCAGGATCTGCCGGTAATTCGAGCGCGAATAAGGCTCATTGCCGGTATACTGGGCGAGCTGCATGTTGACCATGCTCTCGAGGTTCCGCAGCATGACCGTCCGACGGGCCTCTGCCCCCAGGCCGGGCTGCTGGGCTCCCTGTTGGGGTTGGGTCGAGTCGAACCGGGCCTGAAGCTGACGGCTGTTGTCCGCCAGGGCCAGGCGCAAGGTCCGAGTGGCCGCGTCGCTGGACTGGGCTTGCGGAGTCTGGAGCTGGGTGGCCTTCGATTCGGCAGCCGTCTCACCGGTCTTGCCGGTCTGGGTCCCAGCCTTGGTGGCACCGGTCTGGACCTGCCGCCGGGCACCCGAGTCGCGCCGGACCAGATCGAGGTTCTGGTTCCGAGGCTGCGAGGGCTCCTCCGGGGTCTTGTCCCTGGCGCTACCTCGAGCCGGAGCCGACTCCGGGCCGTCTTCGTCCTGGTGCTGGACTCGACGAGGTTCCTCGGTCTGTTTGAGTTCCTTGGGCGTGGTGATGTTCTGGGCAAACCCGACCTGGGCTGCCTTGTTCATCAGATTTGCCGAGCTGACTGCTGGATTGATAGCCACTTTGACCCGTCCTCCTCATCGGATATATACCGATGGACCCCTGAAGCGACAAGATCCCGACCCGGAACAGATTGTTAACAGGTTATGAACGAGAATCTTGAACAGAACTGCTTCCCGAAGGGCCTCCCCCCTCGTCTCTCGCCTCTCCCGCTCCGGGACGCTGATCGAAGAGCGCCTCCAGGAACTGACCCGGTTCGAAGGCCTGCAGGTCCTCCAAACCCTCTCCGACCCCGATGTACTTCACCGGAATCTGGAATTCCTGGGCGATGGCCACGATGATCCCGCCGCGAGCCGTCCCGTCCAGCTTGCACAGGACCAGGCCCGTCAACTCGGTGACCTGATGGAAGACCCGGGCCTGCTCCAGGGCATTCTGCCCCGTGGTCGCGTCCAGGACCAGCAGCACCTCGTGGGGTGCCCCGGGAAGGTCCTTGCCGGCGACCCGGCGGATCTTCCTGAGTTCCTCCATCAGGTTGGCCTTCGAGTGAAGGCGCCCCGCCGTGTCCACCAGGACCAGGTCGACTCCGCGGGCCTGGGCCGCGGCGATCGCGTCATAGACCACGGCGGCAGGGTCCGAGCCCTCGCGATGGCGGACCAGGTCGACTCCGACGCGATCGGCCCAGACCTGCAACTGGTCGATGGCAGCCGCCCGGAAGGTATCGGCTGCCGCCAGGAGGACCTTGTAGCCCTGCTTGTGGTAGTGATGGGCCAGCTTGGCTGTGGAGGTGGTCTTCCCGGTTCCGTTGACCCCGACCATGAGGACCACGTTCACCCGGCCCTTCTCGATCCGCAAGGCCCTGACCTCGGGCTCCTCGGCTCCCAGGATCCGCCCCAGGACCTCGCGCAACTCGTCCAGGAGCTCGGCGGGCTCGCGCAGCTTCTTTTCGCGCACGGATCCCTGGAGGGCTTCGAGAATCCGATCCGTGGCCGCCACCCCGACGTCCGCCGTCAACAGGATCGCCTCGAGCTCCTCCCAGAACTCCTCGTCGATCCTGCGATGCGACCGGAACAGGTCCACCACCTGTCCCACCAGGCTCTGGCGGGTGCGGTTGAGGCCCTCGGCCATCTTCTCGAAGAAGGGATCCACCGGAGTCAGGGCCAGCCTCCGGGTCGCTTCCCAGATTCCGCGCAACCCTCCCGAAGCGCCGGGGGCGGGTTCCTCCTCCGAGGACGAGGCGCCAGGCAGAGGCTCCGAGGCCGGGGCCTCCTGGACCTCGGAGGGAGGGGATTCCAACCCCGCGCTCTCGGGTTCCGAGGCCGACGAGGGTTCTTCAGCAGGGGGAGATTTCTTGCGCCCCAACCACCGACCCAACCTGTCCATGGTGAACTCCCTTCATTCCTGAGCGTCCTGGCGCGGTCGGTTCCCCGATCAGGCTCGGGGCTCCTCCCCCGTCCGCGGGCTCTCCGCAGAACCTCGGGGGCTCGCCTGAGGGAGTTTTCCCCCGAAGACTCCCAAACCCGCCGGGTGGATGCCAGGAATGAAGGCCCTCCCTGGCCAAGGGACCCTCGTGACCTCGAACCGTGCCGTCCCCCCCCCACCTGTCACCTTCATCGCCGATGCCGGGCGACTGGCCCGGATCCGGGAGCAGATCACCGAACCGCCCGACCCGGCAATCCTGCACTGGGTTCCTCCCCCCGACTACGACTCCCAGACCGTGGCGGTGCGAATCCGACTGGAGCGCTCGGCCGAAGCTCGCGAGGCCCCGCCTCCACCCACCCGACCGGTCCTCCCGGGGGCTCCGACGGGTCGCTCCGCCGAGCCGAGCGCCCGGCCCGAGGGGGTCTTCCGGCCAGGTGAGGCCGTCGACTTCTCGTCAAGCGCTCAGCTCCAGAATCGGATCCGCGTGGAATCCCGGCCGGCCTCGGCGACGAGACCTCCTGCCGGCTTTGGAGAGGTCCAAAGCGCCCAACCCTCCAGGAAGGAGGCCGACAAGGTCCGACGACGCGGATTCAGCGACGAGGACCTGGTCGCGCGGCTCAAACAGGACTTCATGAAACGGGACAAGCCCGAACCCGGCTGAGAATCCCGCCGAATCCGGGCCTTCCGGGCCTTCAGGCGGATCAGGGCCGGGGGATGACCTGCCGACCCTGTTCGTCGTGACGGATATAGAATCGATCCTTGGTCTGGAAGTTGGACTGGAACTTCTCGCGGGGGATCCCGCTGGGCCAATAGGACGTGTAGGCCATGATCCGCGGATCCCGGGTCAGGATGGCGGCGCTGCGACCGTTGCCGTGCCAGCGCTCGTAGGTGATCGCGCCGTCGGGCTTGCGCTGGTACTTCACAGCGAAGTTGCCGGCCGGGTAGAACTTTGTGTAGGAGACCGTCCCGTCTGAAGCCACGGAATACTTCTCCTTGGGCTTCCCGTCCGGCCAGGCGGTCTCGAACCCCTTGGTCCCCATCGTCTTGAAGGGACGCAGGAGAGCCTCAAGTTCGGCCTCCATCTGGGCCGCGTCCTGTGGGAAGGCCAGTCCCGGGAGGGTCAGCAGGCCGGCCAGGAGAAGGCCGAGCAGGGGGATGCGTATCGTCTTCAAGAGGCACCTCTCGATCCAGGTAGAGTCTGCCGGCCTTCGGTCGCCTCCACGAGCGCTCCTGCCCGCCGAGCCCCCTCGATCCGCCATGGGGTGACCGGCTCTTCACGGGTGGTTCGCGGCACAGGCCACCCCCCTGGCGACGTCGAACGGACGGGCCGCCATGATGGACATCTTCGACCGCCTGATTGAAGAACTTCGGCCCCTGGCTTTCGGGCCGCCGGTGACTTGCGTCTACAACCCGCTGGAATACGCTCGCGCCCCCTTCGAACTGTATCTGGAACGCCACGGCCACCCACCCAAGCAGGTCGTGCTGCTGGGGATGAACCCTGGCCCCTTCGGAATGGCCCAGACCGGAATCCCCTTCGGTGAGGTCGCGCATGTCCGCGACTGGTTGGGCCTGGAGGCCCCCGTGGGACGCCCCCGACCGGAGCACCCCAAGCGGCCCGTCCTGGGCTTCGAATGCCCGCGCAGCGAGGTCAGCGGCGCTCGGGTCTGGGGCTGGGCCCGGGCCCGACACGCCACCCCGGAGGACTTCTTCCGCAGATTCTTCGTGCTCAACTACTGCCCCCTGGTCTTCATGGAGGAGTCCGGTCGAAACCGGACCCCGGACCGCCTTCCCATTGCCGAGAGGACTGCGCTCTTCGCGGCCTGTGATCGGGCCCTGCGCCGACAGATCGAGCACCTCCGTCCCGGATACCTGCTGGCCGTCGGCCGATTCGCCGAGAAGCGGGCCCGCGAGGCCCTGGAAGGCCTGGATTTGCGGATCGGCTGCGTCGCCCATCCCAGCCCGGCCAACCCCGGCGCCAACCGAGGCTGGGATCCCCTGATGGATCGCGCCTTGGAGGAGTTGGGCCTGAAGACTCCCTGAGCCGGCCATCCCCGCCCGGCACTCCCGAAACCAGGATCCGCCGAGAGATTTTCAGCATTCTTTGAGAGCCCGGGACTACGGACAGAGGATGGACACACTTCCGGACCGGGCTTCCCTCCGCGACGTCGCCCGGGTCTGCCTGGACGCGGCCAGGGTCCTGATCGCCAGCGGCGCCGAAACGGCTCGGGTCGAAGAGACCGTGTCGCGGATCGGGGCGGCCTGTGGCGTCGAGGTCGAGAGCATCGCGACCCCCACCGGAATCACCGTCTCGGTGGGCGGCAACCGCCCTGTGACCCGGTTGGCGCGGGTTCGGGTGCGCACCATCGACATGTCCAAGGTGGCGGTGGTCAACGCGATCTCGCGCAGCCTGGAGGCAGGCGAGCTCAGCCTGCAGGCAGCGGCGGGCGAGCTCTCCGACCTTCTCAAGCCCTCCGGACTGGCCAGCGAGCGGAAGTCCCGCCGCAGGATGTACCTGGCCCAGAGCCTGGCCACATCCGGTTTCGCGTTGCTGGTGGGCGGGGGTCCCTTGGAACTGGTCCCGGCCCTCCTTCTGGGCATCCTGGCCCGGATGGTCGACGAGCTGGTGGCCTTCCTGCCCCCCTTCCTGGCCGTCTTCCTGAATGGGGTGGCGGTCAGCCTGTGCGCGAGCCTGAGCCGGAACCTTCTCCCCGGAATCCAGGTGGATGCCCTGATCGTGGCCGGAGTGATCCCCCTCCTGCCCGGCCTGGCCCTGACCAACGCCGCCCGGGACCTCATGGCCGGCGAGCTGATCGCCGGGGTGGCCCGGGGCGCCGACTCCCTCCTGACCGCTGCCGCCCTGGCCGGCGGGGTCTGCCTGGGAGTCAGCCTGCTGGCATGGACGCCATGAGCCTCCTGCTGAAGGCCTTGGGAGTGCTGGTCGGCACGGCCGCCAGCGCGGTCCTCTTCAACGTGCCGCGCAGCGCCCTGCTGTGGGCCGCCCTGGCCGGGCTGATGGGATGGGCCGTGCAGATCCGGGTCGGGCTGAACGGACTCCCCCCGGCGGCCGGGGCCTTGTTGGGGGCCCTCACGGTCTCGCTGGCCGGAGAAGCCCTGGCCCGGGCCCGCCGCATGCCGGCCCTGGTCTTCGTGGTGCCCGGAATCCTGCCCCTGGTCCCGGGGACCCGCGCCTTCCAGGCCATGCTGGCCCTGCTCCGGCAGGACCACGGCCTGGCCGCGGTGGAGGGGGCCCAGGCCCTGGTCGCGGCCGGAGGGATCGCGGTGGGGCTCCTGATGGGCACCGCCCTGACCCGGGCCTGGGGCCGCCCGAAAGCCCAGGCCCCGACCAGGCCGACTTCCCCGCAGAACCAGACCAGGCCATCCCGGCAGCGGGCGGTGGTCCTTCCGCTCTGGAAGGATCGCAACGACGTCTCGAACTGAAGAGCCCGATCTTCCTGGAAGGCTTCCTAGGAAATCACCTTCTTGAGCTGGTCGCACAGGGCTCCCACCAGGTCCATCGTCGTCACGATGCCCTCGGGAAGCCCTTCCCGGGTCACGATGATCCGATGGATCCGGGCCGCACGCATCATCTCGGCAGCCTCCAGGATGGTCGACTCCTGCCCCAGGGTATAGACCGCCGGGGTCATGATGTCCCGAACCGTGGCGCCCGGAGAGAAGTCTTCGACGGTGAAGAAGCCGACCAGATAGTCCTCCATCTCGGGGACGCTGTAGTACATGTCCCGGTCGGTCTGCAGTCCGGCCCGACCGCTGGCGGAGAAGGCCGCGATGTCGGAAAGGGAGACCACCCCGATGACCTTGCCCTGCTCGCCGACGACGGGGGCCCCGGAGATCATCCGGGTGCTCAGGAGGCCGGCCAGCTCGGAAACCGGCATGTCGGGTGGAACCGTGACCAGGTCCGTGTTCATGAGATCCTTGAGTTTCTTCATTCGTAGAACCCTCCGTCTCATCATGGCCACCCGGCCTTCCCGGGATCCCGTTTCCCGGTCAAGGGTACCATTCCCGCCTGCAGCAGGCTGAATCCTGCACCCGGCCTCCCTTTCCGAAAAGCCGGCCTCGGACCTGAACCAGGCCGCCCCCTGAACCCGGGAGAGACCCCGAGCCCGTGGACGGATCGTGGCCAGCCACCACGACGCGCTCTTCCCCAGGAGGGCGGCGCAGGGCCGGAGGGCCTTCGGCCTTGACAAGTCGGGGGGGCGACGTGCCAGGATCCAGGGATGAACCGGCGTCTCCTGCTTCCCACCGCGTTCCTGGCGGCGGCCCTGCTGGGCCTTCTGGCCTGGCGCCACTGCGCCTGGCCTCCGATCCGGAACCTGGGCGCCCGACCCGGCCCCATCGTGATCCTGGGCGACAGCCTGGCGGCCGGGGTCGGCTCTCGGGGGGGACAGCGGGGATTCGTGACCCGGCTCTCCGAGAAGCTCGGCGTGGAAATCGTGAATCGCGGCGTCTCCGGAAACTCCACCCAGGACGGCCTGGAGCGCCTGGAGACCGACGTCCTGGCCCTGAAACCGGCCCTGGTGATCCTGGAGTTGGGAGGCAATGATTTCCTGCGTCGGATGGACCCCGACCAGACCTTCGCCAACCTGGAGACCATGATCCGACGCAGCCAGCAGGAAGGAGCCGCCGTGCTGGTCCTGGGCGTGCGCGGGGGGATTCTGGGCCGCTCCCGAGGGGATCGCTTCCGCGAGGTGGCCCGACGCCACCAGGCGGCCTACGTCCCCGACATCCTCGACGGGGTCTTTGCCCACCCGGCCCTCATGGCCGACTCCATCCACCCCAACGACGCGGGTCACGAGAAGATCGCCGCGCGGCTCGAGCCGGTCCTGCGCCGGTTGCTCGAGAAGATGGAACAGCCGCTCCCGTCCCGCTGAACTTCTTCGATCCTGGATTCGAGCCCTCAGATCCGGGAGCTCAGGGGGAGATTGGGCCGGGCGTCCAGGGTCAGCGGCGAGCGCAGGCCCAGCCGGGCCAGTTCCCAGCCGGCCCGGGCGATCATGGCGGCGTTGTCGGTACACAGACCCATCGAGGGCGAGCGAAGCGGAATCCCCGCCTTCCGGCAGGCCTCCTCCATGCGATGCCTGAGAGCCGAGTTGGCCGCCACCCCTCCCGCCACCGCGACGGTTCGGGCCCGACACTCGCGGGCTGCCCGCAGCGTCTTGGTCACCAGCACGTCCACCACCGCCTCCTGGAAGGAGGCGCAGAGATCGTCCACCGAGACCCGGTCGGGTGATTGCAGGTGCACCAGGACCGCCGTCTTGAGCCCCGAGAACGAGAACTCGCAACCCGCCTCGAGCATGGGCCGGGGCAGGTGGAGCCGGCTCGGGTCCCCCCGGCGGGCGGCCTCTTCAACCCTCGGGCCGCCCGGATAACCCAGGCCCAGGGCCTTGGCCACCTTGTCGAAGGCCTCGCCGGCGGCGTCGTCGCGCGTCGAGCCCAGGACCCGATAGGCACCGGGAGTGGTCATCTCCACGATCTGCGTGTGCCCGCCCGAGACCAGCAGGCAGACCAGGGGCAACTCCACGTCGGAATGCTCCAGGAAGGTGGAATACAGATGCCCCTCCAGGTGGTTGACCCCGATCAGCGGGATCTCCAACAACCCGGCCAGGGTCTTGGCCGCCGCCACGCCCAGCAGGACCGCGCCCACCAGGCCCGGACCATGGGTGACCGCGACGGCATCCAGGTCCGCCAGGCGAGTTCCCGCCTGGTCCAGGGCTTCCTGGAGCAGGGGATTGAGGACCTCCATGTGGGCCCGGCAGGCGACCTCGGGGACGACCCCGCCGTACTTCTCGTGCAGGGCGACCTGGGAGGAGACCAGGTTGACCCGACAGATGCGTCCCTCCTCGAGGACGGCCACCGAGGTCTCGTCGCACGAGGACTCCAGGCCCAGGATGAGCCGGGGGCTGTAGGGCTCGACTCGGTCGTGGCTCACGGGTTTGCCTCCGGTCTCTCCAGGGTCGCTCGCAGCGCCTCCATGCGCCGGGCGTATTCGGCGCTCTGCAGGTCTCCAACCCACATGACGAGGGCATCGTCCTTCCCGTCATAGTATCTCTTGCGCACCCCGACCCGGGTGAAGCCGAAGTCTTCATAGAGGCCGAGGGCCACCTGGTTGGTCGGGCGGACCTCCAGGCCGGACCACTCGCACCCGCGCTCCAGGGCGGCCTGCATCAGGTGCCAGAGAAGCCTCTTGCCGATGCCCAGCCCCCGGGACCCGGGATGCACGGCCACCGAGGTGATGTGCATCTCGTCGAGGATCAGCCAGGCTCCGGCATAACCCAGGACCCGGCCAGCCCGGAGGGCGACCAGATAACAGGCGGCTCCGTTCTTCTCGATCTCGTTGAGAAAGGCGTCCTCGGGCCAGGTGCTCTGGAAGCAGTCCTGCTCGAGGGCCTGCACCTCGGGGATGTGCCGGCGGGTCATCCTCTCGATGGCCAGGTCGTTCAAGGTCGAACTCCGTGAAGCTGGACCTCGGCCGAGCGCAGGTAGGTGGGGACCAGATCCAGGGGATTCAGGGGCGCCTGGCGCTGGCCCGCCAGGGCCACGGCCGAAGCGCGGATCTGGGCGAAGACGGGAGGCAGGATGCGCACCCCGGGGACCTTCTCCAGGACGGGGCTGTAGCGGACGGCGCCGCTGCCGACCAGGACCCCTCCCCCCCAGGACTCGAGGGCCCCGGCCAGTTCCTCGGGGGTGAAGGCCCGATCCTCGGTCAATCGCAGACATCCACCCGTCCCGGTCTGGAAGCAGGCGGCGAAGACCTCTCCGCGACGGGCGTCCAGCGCGGCCACCACCCGGGGAGACTCGGGGACGTTCCAGGCCAGGGCTTCCAGGGTGTCGACAGGCCGGACCGGGCAGCCCAGGACCTGGGCCATGGTGCGGGCGGTGACGATTCCCAGGCGCAGCCCCGTGAAGGAACCGGGCCCTGAGGTCACGGCCACCGACTCGAGATCTGCGAGGCGGACGCCGGAGCGCGAGGCGCAATCCACCAGGGCCGGAAAGAGCCAGCGCAGATGAGCCCGGGCGTTCAACCCGCCACACTCGGCCAGGCACTCCGAGCCGCGAACCAGGGCCACGCTCCAGGTCTCGCCGGTGCAATCCAATCCGGCCAGAAGGGCGCTCATCCGAGTCCCTCCAGCAATTCGACCCCGCGCAGGCCCAGGCCGCGAAGGCAGATCCGGCGCTCCTCAGGAGCCTCCAGGCTTTCCAGACGGATCTCCAGACGCTGCGGGGGCAGGATGCCCTCGGCCCGCTCCGACCATTCCACCACCGCCACGCCTTCACCCTCCAGATACTCCTCGGCTCCGATCCCCAACAGGTCCTCGGGTCCGCTCAGCCTCCAGGCATCGAAGTGATACAAGGCCAGGCGACCCTCATACACGTGCATCAGGACGAAGGTCGGACTGGAGACCGGTTCAGGACAGCCCAATCCGCGCGCGATTCCTCGCACCAGGGTGGTCTTGCCCGCTCCTAGATCCCCGGTCAGGGCCAGGACGTCACCCGCCCGCAGGCATCCCCCCAGGCGTTCGCCCAGACTCTCGGTCTCGGTCACCGAGTGCGAGACCACGACTCTCTCCAGCATGGGAAAGACTATAGGAACTCCGGGGCCTCCCGGTCAACCGAGGGGCCACTCGGGCACTCGGCTCAGGGCTCGGCCGGTTCCTCCAGGGGCGAGACCGAGGGGGGCCTCGGGGCCAGGAGCCGCCAGGTCAGGCTGGCCAGGAGGGCCCCCACCATGGGGGCCAGCAGGAAGACCCAGACCTGACCGAGGGCCGACCCTCCCCGGATCAGGGCCGGTCCCAGACTGCGGGCCGGATTGACCGAGGTTCCGGTCAGGGGGAGACCCACCAGGTGCACCACCAGCAGGGCCATCCCGATCACCAGGCCGGCCAGGGTCGAGCGATCGGGGCGGGAATCCACTCCGAGCAGGACCAGGATGAAGGTGAAGGTCAGGATCCCCTCCACCACGAGGGCCTGCCCCGCGCTCAAGGCCACGCTGACGGAGGTCTGGGGCCCAAAGAAGTTGGTGCCGAAGCCGCCATTCCCCAGGTCGGTCCCCAGGGTGCCCGCCAGGAGCAGGGCTCCCAGCACCGCGCCGAGGATCTGGGCTGTCACATAGGCCATGAAGTCGGCGCCATCGATTCGACGGTGGAGCCACATGGCCAAGGAGACCGCGGGATTGACATGGCAGCCCGAGAGGTTCCCCAAGGCGTAGACCAGGACCATCAAGACCAGGCCGAAGGTTGCGGCGACCCCCAGGTTTCCAGCCCCGAATCCCTGGGTCAGGACGCTGGCACAACCGAAGAAGACCAGGATTGCGGTTCCGAGAAGTTCCGTCGCGTATCTCTTCACGGGTCCTGTCCCACCTCGTCTCGGAGAAGTCCACCGCCCCCGACCTTCAGGCGATTCCTCGCGCAGGTCAGGGGACGTGGAAGGAGTTGAAGAAGCGTTCGACCGAGCCGTCCTCACCTTCCCCCTTCATCGAGGAGACCGACAAGGTGTACACCCGATCTCCCGAGATGCGGACCATGAAATCCCAGTCGGCGTCCTCGGTCAGGACGCGGAAGGTGCAGCCGGGCAGCCTCTGGGACATGATCCTGCGGGTCCGGGAGGGCTGCCCGCCCAGGGCCCGGGCCCTTCCCTGCATGGTGGCGATCAGCACCCCGTCCTCGCTCACGTCGCGCAACGAGCCCCGGGGGTGCTCGGTCAGCAGGATCTCGAATCCGTGCAGGGGCTCGCCGGAGTCGGTGACCCAGGATTCGGTGGGTGGATCTCCCGAGACGACGCTGTGCGAGGGATCGCCCGGAACCTCGACCTGAAACTGACCGGGGACCTGGAAGACCTTCCAGGTGTCCTCACCTCGGGCGGGCAGGAACAAGGCCAGGGCCAGGAGCATCGTCAGGAGGGGAAGACGCGAAGCCATGCGGGGGGATTCCGTGTCCAGGTACCGGGGACCTCCCCGGCCCGAGCCGAACTCCACCGCCCCGGAGAGCCCGACAGGCGATCTCAGCGCTGGTCCAGGGGAATATAGCGGGTCCGGGTCGGCCCTGTATAGATCTGGCGGGGCTGGACGATCTTCATGCCCGGCTCGTCCTGCAACTCCTTCCAGTGGGCGATCCAGCCGGGAAGCCGACCGATCGCGAAGATCACCGGGAACATCCCGGTGGGAATCCCCAGGGATCGGAGGATCAGTCCCGAGTAGAAGTCCACGTTCGGATACAGCCTGCGCTCGATGAAGTAGGGGTCGGTCAAGGCCAGCTCCTCGATTTCCCGGGCCAGTTCCAGAAGAGGGTCGTGGAGCTTCAGGTGCTGGGCGATCTGTTGAGCGCTTTCTTTGAGGATCTGCGCCCGCGGGTCGAAGCTCTTGTAGATCCGGTGCCCGAATCCCATCAGCTTCAGGCCGCTGCCCCGCCTGCGAACCAGGTCCAGGCATTCCCGGGCCGAAATTCCGGCGTGCTGGATCTGCTCGAGCATCTCCAGCACCGCCACGTTGGCTCCTCCGTGCCGGGTCCCCCAAAGGGCACCGACGCCCGCGGCGCAGGAGGCGTAGAGATTGGCCAGGCTGGACCCCACGACCCGCACGGCGGTGGTGCTGCAGCTCTGCGCGTGGTCGGCATGGACGATCAGGAGGCGGTTCAAGGCGTCCTCCAAGACCGGATCGACCTCGAACTCGTCGCAGGGCATCGTGAAGAGCATGTGCAGAAGGTCCGCGCCATAGCGCAGATGAGGGTTGGGATGGACCCAGGGAAGCCCACGGGACTTCCGATAGGAGCAGGCCGCCAGGGTCCGGATCTGGGACAGGAGCCGGGCAGAAGCCTCCTCGAAGGCCGAATCCTCGGGCGAGGTGAGCAGCTCGTGGTCGAAACATCCCAGGGAGTGGATCATGGCGCTGAGCATCGCCATCGGAGGAGCATCAACGGGGAAACCCTCGAAATGGTGGCGGAAACCCTCGTGCAGGGCCGCGCTGCCGGCCAGGCGGGCCTGGAATCCCTCCAGTTCCTCCCGTCGTGGAAGCCTGCCGAAGATCAGGTGCCAGGCCACCTCGACGAAGTCCGGCCTCTCGACCGAGGCCAGCTCCTCGATGGGGATCCCCCGGTAGCGAAGGATCCCCTGCTCGCCATCGATGAAGGTGATGCTGGAGGTGCAGGCTGCGGTATTGCCCAGCGTGGGGTCCAGGGCCACCAGACCCGTGCGCGTCCGCAGCGGGGTGAGGTCCAGGCCGACCTCCCCCTCGCTCCCCTCGACCAGCGGGAACTGCCAGGTCTGGCCATTCCACGTCATGCTGACAGGCTCCATCATCCAGACACCTCTCGATTCCACGGCTCCCCCGGGCCCGGAGGCGACCCTGCCCGGTCCTCTCCTGCGGGCTTCGACGCCTCGGACCGTCTCCCTTGACGGTTGACGGGTGGTGCCCTGAGCCAGGAACCCTGGCGAAGCCCGACGAACGCGGGCGCACCGATGGATGCCCGCCTTCGCCCGTCCGCCATGGCCAGCATCCTGGCCTTGCTGGTCTGCCTGGTCTGCCTGGGCCTGTACAGCTTTCCCCGTCACCCCCTGCTCCTGCCCGATCTGTCCGAGCAGGGGGGGTATGACTACTTCTACTTCTTCGCGACTACCCGAGCCCTGGAGGCTGGCCTCCAGGAGGTCTACCTCTCGGAGGAGATGGCCCGCTTCAGCCTGGAACTGAGCGAGAATCGCTGGGAGGTCCGGGGCAACCACCCGCCTGCCTTCTACCTGTTCTATCGACCCCTGGCCCGGATGGACTTCCAGACCGGCTACCTGATCCACATGTGGCTGGGACTGGGGCTGTACGCGGTGGGGGTCCTGCTCCTCTGCCGGATGCTGCTCCCTGACCCCCGGCTGGCCTGGACGGTGACTGCCCTGCTGGCGGCCGGGGGGGTGGTCCTGGGGCCCGCGGTGGACAATCTCTGGCTTGGCCAGGTCGGCCACCACCTGACCTTCGCCCTGTGCATGGTCTTCGTCCTGGGAGCCTCCGGAAGACCCGCCGGAGCCGGCTTCTTCCTGGCCCTGGCGGTGCTTCTCAAGCTCTACCCCGCGCTCCTGGCGCTGTACTACCTGCGCCGCGGGAACTGGCAGGTGGTGGCCTGGATGGGGGGGACCCTGACCTTCCTGGGCCTGGCTGCCGGGTTCGTCTGGGGATTCGACCACTACGCCCACTTCCTGGAATGGTCGACCCGGACCGGATACCGGTCGGTGTTGAGCAACCAATCCCTGATGGGTCTTCTGGCCTGGCTCTTCGGCGAGCAGTCCAGCCCGGGGCTCAAGGTCCTCAACCTGCTCCTGCTGGTCGGCGCCTCCGTCGGCCTGTGGAGGGCCGGAAGCCTTTGGGGAGGCTCCTCGCGGCCCCGGCAACTGCTGGAGTTCTCGACCTGGCTCCTGGCCTCCACCCTCCTCGCTCCCCTCTCCTGGGCCCACCACCACCTGGTCCTGCTCCTGCCCCTGGTGGCCTTCACGGCCCTGGCCGGCCACAGCCAGGAGAACCGCGCCTTCGGGCTGACGGGGATGGCCCTGATCTGCCTGACCTGGTTGCTGGAGGGCGAGGTGGTGACCCGCGACTGGGTCCGTGCCCTGCACTACCAGGTCTGCCTGTGGAGGGTGGGTCTGGTCATGCTGGGAGTCCTGCTGGCCACCTGCCTGGTCGGGATGGCCAGGCTCTCCGGCCAGGACCACCCGCAAGCAGAGGGGTGAAGCCGAACGGGAGTCCTCCAGCCCACCGGGCCTGACGTGATGCAATTCACGGTCCTCCCGCCCGAGAGGATCTACAGTGGACCTGCCCGCTTCCCCGGTCCCCTGGGACGGGGTAGAATGGAAGAAACCTCTGCGGGGAGGATAGAAGCCGGGGCACTCGGTTCCGGCTGGCGGAGGGTGCTCGATGGGTTGCAGTTTCCGGATCGAGATCCGGCGCGAGGAGGGCCGACCGGTCCTCTCCGTCGAGGGGGACCTGGATCTGGCCTCGGCCGAGATCGTCGAACGTCTCCTTCGAGAATCCCAGGATTCCCCGGGTCTGGTGGTCGACGTGCGCGGAGTGGGCTGTGCCGACTCCTCGGGGATCCGGGTCCTGCTGGAGGGAGCCCGCCGCATGGAGGACCAGGGCTTCGAGCTCCGCATCGTCGGGGCTGGCCCCCGGGTGGCCCGGGCCTTCAACGTCCTGGGACTGGACAAGTACCTGGAATCCGATTCGGCGGGAACCTCCCACAGAGGCTTCCCCCGCCCTCCAGCGCGACAGACCCGCTCTTCCGGACGCCCTCTTCCGGATGCCTGAGCCTCGGCTGACAGGTCCCCGTCGGTAGGAGAAGCCCCGACCCACGGTGAACCCGGTCTGTTCGGGTGCCGGCCCGAGGTCCTGCGCCATCCTGAAGCAGACCGGGTGGGGCCCTGGCGTCCTGGCAGGCCGGAGGGGGATCAAGTCCCGCTGGAGGAAGAAGTCCCATGCAAGACCCGACCATCGAGGTTTTCGTCGGGAAAGACTCGCGAACGGTCCGTCCCGGAACCCCGGTGCTCGAGGTCCTGGGGCAAGGCCAGGATCCGGACATCGTCGGAGCCTTGCTCAACCACGACGTCGTCAGCCTGGACACCCCCCTGACCGTTCCCGTGACGGTCTCGCCAGTCCGCCGACGCCAACGCGCAGGAAGGGAAATCATCCGCCGGACGGCCACCCACATGCTGGAGGCGATCCTGGCCCAGAACTTCCCGAACCTGCACTTCCGCATCGGGCAATCCCTGCACCAGGGCTACTACTACGAGTTGCTGGAATGTCGCGGCCCGGAACCCAACCTCGACGAAATCGTATCCAGGACCGATGAGCTGCTCCAGGAGATGGTCGAGGAGGATCTCAGGCTGAATCGACGCGAGGCGACCGTCGAGGAAGCCTGCCTGCTGCTGGCGGATCCCAGTGGTTCGATGATCCGCCTGCTGGATGCCTGGCCCTTCCCCCATGTTCCCGTGGTGGAGCTGAAAGGTTTCCTGGCCATCCAGCACGGGCCGTTCGCCCCCTCCACCTCCTACGCCCGGGGCGTCCATGTCGTCCCCTTCCCCCGCGGGATGATCCTGCAGTTCTCGCGGGATGCTCCGCGACCCGACCCCACGCGCAGCCGCAGGCTGGTGGCCGCCTACCGGGAGAGTCGCGAGTGGAACCAGATGATCGGGGTCGCCACCGTGGGCGACCTGAATGAGGCCATCCTCCAGGACCGCATCGAGGAGGTGATCCGGGTCCAGGAGGCCCTCCACGAGAAGAAGATCGTCCAGATCGCCGACGCCATCTGCGAACAGCGGGATCGCATCCGGCTGGTCTGCGTGGCCGGCCCCTCCTCGTCGGGCAAGACCACCTTCGTACGGCGCCTTTCGGTGCAACTGCAGGTGACCGGAATCCAGCCGCTGATCGTCGGCATGGACGACTATTACCGCGACCGCTCCCAGACCCCCCGCGACAAGGACGGCAACTACGACTTCGAGGCTGTCGAAGCCCTGGACGTGCCCCTGCTCTCCCAGCACCTGGAGGCCCTGGTGGAAGGCCGGGAGGTGATGGTCCCCCGCTTCGACTTCGAGGCCGGCCAGCGCGTCCCCGAATCGCGCTGGAAGCCGCTGCGCCTGAAGCCCAACCAGATCCTCCTGATCGAAGGGATTCACGGCCTGAACCCGGCGCTGACCGAGCTGATCGCGCCCGAGGCCAAGTACCGCATCTTCGTCAGTGCGCTGACCCAACTGGTCATCGACGAGCACAACCGCATCCCCACCTCGGATGGCCGGCTCCTGCGACGCATCGTGCGGGATCGCCGCTACCGCGGAACCCCGGCCGCGGGCTCCATCGAGATGTGGCCCCGGGTGCGGCGCGGGGAACAGCGCTATATCTTCCCCTTCCAGGAGGAATGCGACGTGATGTTCAACTCCGCCCTGGTGTACGAGGCGGCCGTGCTCAAGACCTTCGCCTGGCGCTACCTGCTGGAGGTTCCCCGCGAGAACCCAGCCCGGATCGAGGCCTATCCCCTGCTCCGCTTCCTGGATCTCTTCGTGCCGATCTTCCCCGACCACGTTCCGTCCAACTCGGTCCTGCGCGAGTTCATCGGCGGGAGCGGGTTCAACTACTAGGAGGCCGGCCCCACGGAGCCCATGGCCCGGCTCGGCCACACCGGGGCCTGGAAAACCTCGGTGGGAAGGTGGCAGATCGGGAGGAGACCGACCGGGTCCTGAGAACCACCGCGAATGTCCTCGAACGACTCTGCAACCCGTCCGCCGATCGGGGTCATCGGCGGGGCCGGGCACGTTGGCCTGCCCCTGGCCCTGACCTTCGCCAACGAGGGCCATCCCACACTCATCTACGACATCGACGCCCCCAAGGTCGAGCGGATCCTCTCCGGTGAGATGCCCTTCCTGGAGGAGGGCGGCCAGGAGGCGCTGAGCCGGGCCCTGGACAGCGGGTTGCTGCAGGCCTCGAGCTCACCTGAAGGCCTCCGGGGCTGCGAATTCCTGGTCCTGGTGGTGGGGACCCCGGTGGACGAGCACCTCAATCCGACCTTCAACGCGATCCACCGCGCCTTGGAAGGATGCCTCCCCCACCTGGTGGACGGGCAGATCCTGATCCTGCGCAGCACGGTCTTCCCGGGGATCTCGGCCCATATCCGACGCTTCCTGGCCGAGCGGGGGCTCCAGATCGAGGTTGCCTTCTGCCCCGAACGCGTGGCCCAGGGCTTCAGCCTTCGGGAATTCCGGGAGCTGCCCCAGATCATCAGCGCCTTCGACGCGCGAACCCTCTCGCGGGTCCGCCGGCTCTTCGAGACCTTCTCGGCAGAGATCCTGGAGCTTCCCCCCATGGAGGCCGAGCTGGCCAAGCTCATGACCAACGCCTGGCGCTACCTTCAGTTCGCGGCGGTCAACCAGTTCTACATGATCGCCGCCCGGAACGACCTGGACTTCCAGCGGATCCTGCACGCCTGCCGCCACCGCTACCCCCGCATGTCGGGGATGCCGGGGCCTGGCCTGGCGGCCGGTCCGTGCCTGGTGAAGGACACCATGCAACTGGCGGCCTTCAGCCAGAACTCGTTCGCCCTGGGTCATGGCGCGATGCTGATCAACGAAGGTCTGCCTGCCTTCCTGATCGAACAGGCGGCCCGCCAGACCGATCTGACGGACAAGACCGTGGGGATCCTGGGGATGGCCTTCAAAGCCGACTCGGACGACCCCCGGGACTCGCTGAGCTACAAGATGCGCAAGCTTCTGACCCTGCGCGCCGCGAAGGTGCTCTGCACGGACCCCTACATCCAGGATGGCCGGACCGTCTCCCTCGAGCAGGTCCTCGAAGAGTGCCAGGTCCTCTTCGTCGGAACTCCCCACCGGGAGTATCGGGGTCTTCGCCCCCGGCCCGGGACGGTGGTGGTGGATGTCTGGAACTGCCTTGGACAGACTGAAGAAATCCGGTCGTCCGCGACGACCGACGGGAAGGACGAATTGAAGTGAAGATCTTCGTCACCGGTTCAGCCGGGTTCATCGCCGGCTACCTGGTCGCGGAACTGCTCGACCAGGGCCACGAAGTCGTCGGGCTGGACAACTTCTCGAAGTACGGCCGGATCGAGAAGAGCTACCAGGAGCATGAGCGCTACACCTTCGTGGAAGGGGACGCCCGGGACACCGACCTCATGCGGCGCCTGCTGGCCGACTGCGACCACTTCGTAGCCGGCGCGGCCCGGATCGGGGGCATCTCCTACTTCCACGCCTACGCCTACGATCTGCTGGCCGAGAACGAGCGGATCATGGCCTCCAGCTTCGACGCGGCCCTGGAAGCCTTCCAGAAGCACCGCCTGCAGAAGATCACCGTGCTGAGCTCCAGCATGGTCTTCGAGAACGCAACCTTGTGGCCCACCCCGGAATCCCACCTGGCCGAATGCCCCCCTCCGACCAGCACCTACGGATTCCAGAAACTGGCCTGCGAGTACTTCGCCCGTGGGGCCTGGGAGCAGTACCGCCTTCCCTTCACGATCCTGCGCCCCTTCAACTGCGTGGGGATCGGCGAGCGCCGGGCCCTTTCCGATCAAGAGGTCCTCAGCGGCAACATCAAGCTGGCCATGAGCCACGTGGTGCCCGACCTGGTCCAGAAGGTCCTCAAGGGGCAGGATCCCCTGCACCTCCTGGGCGATGGTTCCCAGGTCCGCTGCTACACCTATGGAGGCGACCTGGCCCGCGGCATCGCCCAGGCCCTCTTCCATCCCGACGCCACCAACCAGGACTTCAACCTCTCGACCCCCCAGGCCACCTCGGTCCTGGAACTGGCCGAGGTCATCTGGCGCAAGATCCACGGCGAGGGACGCGCCTTCCGCCATGTCTCGGACGCCCCCTACCCCTACGATGTCCAGAAGAGGATCCCCGACACTTCCAAGGCCCTCAAGGTCCTGGGCTTCGAGGCTCGGACCCCCCTGGAGGAGATCCTCGACGAGGTCATCCCCTGGATCCGGACCGAGCTGGCGGCGGGCAGGATCTGATGGGGCATGAATCGCTGACCTCGGTCGTGATTCCGGTCTACAACGAGGGGCCGAACATCCGGACCTGCGTGCGCCGGGTCCACGAGGCCCTGCGGGAGCACCCCCACGAGATCCTGATCTGCTACGACTTTGAAGGCGACGACACCCTGGAGGCCCTGGCCGGGATGGAGGATCGTCCTGCCACGATCCGCACGGTGCTCAACGATCTGGGTCGGGGGGCCGCCCCCGCCATGCGTGCGGGTTTCCAGGCGGCCCGAGGAGACGTCGTGGTGACCACCATGGCCGACCTCTCGGATCCTCCGGAGGTCATCCCCGCCATGGCGGCTCGAGTCCGTCAGGGAGCCGCGGTGGTCAGCGGGAGTCGCTACATGCCGGGGGGACTTCAGGAGGGGGGGCCGCTCCTCAAGCGGACCATGTCCCGGTTGGCCGGCCTCTCGCTTCGCTGGCTGACGGGGATCCAGACCCACGACTGCACCAACAACTTCCGGGCCTATTCCAGATCCTTCCTGGCCTCGGTCCGAATCGAGAGCCAGCAGGGCTTCGAACTGGCCCTCGAGTTGACCGTCAAGGCCTGGATCCAGGGACTTCCCATCGACGAGGTCCCCACCACCTGGACCGACCGGATCCAGGGGCAGAGCCGCTTCCGCCTGCTCAAGTGGCTACCGCTCTACCTGCGCTGGTATCTGCTGGCCCTCAGGCATTCCCTGGGCATGAGGCTGGGCCGGGTCTGGAGACGGGCCTGAGGACCCGGACGACTCCTGGAACCGACCGAGGTCCGACCCCTCAGGAGGCGTCCCAGTCGTGCTCCCAGGCCTCGTCCCCCGCCGGAAGGCTTTCGGTCTGGAAGGCCGCATGGTCCTCGTCGGTGTAGCTCCACGAGCTTCCTCCCAGGACCCAGGCGCAGAACAGGGGATCCTCCCTGAAGGCCTGCCGTGCCTCCCCCTGGGAGGAGGAGACCTGGCGGCGAGCACAGCCGATGCAGACCGTCCCCCCGGGGGCAGGCCAGTTGCCGGGCGCCGGCTCGCCGGAAGGCGCCCCGAGCGAAGCCGAACGAGAGTGCTCGGCGCAGATCGGCTTGCCACACTGGTCGCAGCGTCCGAGCGCCGGATTCTTGCAGGGATGTGAGAAGAGGAAGCCTGCCGTCTCGCGGCAGCGATCCTGGATCGATTGAACTGGAACCGTCATCGGACCTCCAGTGTGAAGACCACCAGGGCCGCCTGAGCCAGGGGATCGGTTTCGGGGAGCCTCCACCAGATGGCTGCCCTGGGGTCGGAAAGCCCCTGCAGGACCGCCTGTTCTCCACCCGAGGGATCGCGGAAGAGGACCTGGCCAGAGCGGCTTTCGGCCCGGGTCAGCTCCTGACCCCGGGCATCCTCCAGGATCAGCCCGCCGTCCCTCTCGACGATCCGGGCGAATGGGGCCTCCGAGCCGTCCTCGATCTGCCAGCCCCCTTGTCGGGGACGCGCCCGCAGCAGGCGATTGCCCGTGGCATCCTCGAGTTCCCAACCATTGGGCTTGCTCTTGACCTTGAAGAGTTCCCGGTCCTGGGCATCCCGGACCTTGACCCGATCCGACTGGACCCGGATCTCCGCCAGGGGTCGATTCCCACCATCCACCAGCCGCCATTTCTGGCCTGCCTGGTCGACCTCCAGGCTGGCCTGGACGACCTCGACGGGCATCCGGAACTCCAACCGGGCGCTGGCGGGAGGGGCCTCGAGGTCCAGGGATCCGGCCTCGGAGCCGGAGGCCGGGGACTCCGGAGGGGCCCCAGGATCCGAGGGAGGTGCCGAACAGGCCGGCAAGAGGAGCAAGAGACAGGCAAGAAACCACATCAGGAAGCGACGATCAGACATGTGAAACCCCCGGAACTCCATGTTGAGGATCTGTTCTCCGGCCCCTCCCGCCCCCCCTCCGCAGGGCCGCCCCGCGACGCGTGGAATCCCGCCGACATGGACGAGATGGAGCTCCTGGAGAAGGCCCGACAGCTCGCAGCCCGGGATCGGCAGGTCCGGGCCCTGGGCGCGGCGGGGGGTGCCCTCTGCCCCGGGGCCGCCCTGGCTTTGTTCCTGGTCCTGCTCCTGAGCCTGTCGGGCCAGCCCGCCTGGCAGGGGCTGGCTCCCCTGGCCCTGCTCCCCGCCGGGGCGGCCCTCAAGGAGTTCCTGCAGCCTCTGCGGCTGGTCCGGGCCGCCTACCAGGCTGACCGGAACCTGGGTTTGCAGGAGAGGCTGGGAACGGCGGTGGAGTGGTTGCTTTCCGAGCGCCCCCGGAGCCTGATGGCCCAGGTCCTGCTGCAGGACGCCGCCTCCCAGGCCCGGCTGGTCCGCCCCCGCGCCGCCTTTCCCCAACGCTGGCCAGGCGGGCTTCGCACCGGCCTTCTTCTGGCCGTCCTGGCGATCACCCTGGCCGGCCTGCCGCCCGGGCGGCTCTCCTGGCAGCGTCCGGACGCCGAGGCCCTCACCGCGGCCCGCAGGCAGGCCCAGGAGCTTCGTCACCTCCTCCACGACCGCTCCCTCCACCTCCAATCGGCCCGACTGCTGGAGTTCCAGGCCCGACTCGAGGCCCTGGAGCGCTCGTTGGAGAGCCCCGGGGTCGACGCTCGGGAGGTGCTGGAGCGCATGACCGCCCTGTCCGAGGAGTTGCAGGGCAGCCCGGAACTGGCCTCAGACCCCGGAGCCGCCCAGGATGCCGCGGCCGACCGTCAGGGTCAGATCCGCTCGGCCCGACAGCTTCGCGAGGCGGCCCGAGCGCTGGCCGAGGACCCTGCCTCGGAGGGGGCCCGAAGCCTGCTGGAACGGCTGGCCGACGCCCCGGAATCCTCCGAGGAAGTGGGCGGCGTCGCGGCCCGGGCCCTGGAATCCCTGCGGAAGGGAGACCCCGAAGGGGCTGCCCGGGCCCTGGCCCAGGGGCAAGGAGAAGGGCCCGGCGAGGGCCGGGAGGCCTCTGCCGGGGAGGGGCCGACCCCTCCCGGGGAAGGGCGGCAGGCTCTGGCCAACCCGGGCCAGCAGGTTCAGCCCGGTCAGGGGACCGGAGAGGCGGATTTCGGCCGCGGAACCACCCTTGAGCACCAGGAATCCGCCGAAACGAGGTCCAGGGACTTCGTTCTGGAGCGCCAGTCCCAGAGGACCGCGGACTGGACGGAGGAATACCGGCGACTGCACCCCCCCCGACGGGACCATCTGCCCAGCGCCGACGCCCGGGTTCCGGGCCGGCTTGGAGAGGGTCCGACCCTGAGGGACTCGGGACAGGCCCTGGGGCGCCCCCGCGTCGGCGACCCGGCCCGGGTCCAACCTCAGGAAGGCTTCCACCAGGCCCGGGAGTCGGCCGAGGCCGCCGTGGCCCGCGAAGAGATCCCCTCCACCCGAAGGGACCTGGTGCGCGACTACTTCGAAGGGATTGATCCCCGCCTTTGAGCCAGCCCCCCCTGACCGACCGCGTCCGGCACTTCGAGGAGACCTTCGGCCGACTGCGCCGGGAACTGACCCGGGTCGTGGTCGGCCAGTCCGACCTGGTGGAGCACGTGCTGCTGGCCCTGGTTGCCGAAGGCCACGTCCTGCTGGAGGGCCTTCCCGGCCTGGGCAAGACCCTGCTGGTGCGGACCCTCGCCCAGGCCCTGGATCTCTCGTTCTCCAGGATCCAGTTCACCCCCGACCTGATGCCCGCCGACATCAGCGGGACCACGCTGGTCGAGGAGACCCCCGAGGGGAGGCGGACCTTCCGCTTCAGCCCGGGACCGGTCTTCGCAAACCTGGTCCTGGCCGACGAGATCAACCGGGCCACCCCCAAGACCCAGTCCGCCCTGCTGGAAGCCATGCAGGAGGGAAGCGTGACCATCGCCGGCGAGAGGCGCGAACTGCCTCGCCCCTTCCTGGTGATGGCCACCCAGAATCCCATCGAGATGGAGGGCACCTATCCCCTGCCCGAGGCCCAGGTGGACCGATTCCTGTTCAAGCTTCAGGTCGGCTTCCCCGAGCCCGAGGATCTGGTGGGGATCCTGGATCAGACCACCGGCAATCAGGTGCCCCGGGTCGAAGCCGTCTGCGACGCCGGGACGCTGCTGGAGATGGGTCGCCTGGCCCGAGAGGTCGTGGCGGGATCGGCCGTGCTGGGTTACGCCGCCCGCCTGGTCCTGGCCACCCACCCCGATCGGCCCGAGGCTCCCGAGCCGATCCGCCGCTATATCCGCTATGGATCCAGCCCCCGAGGCGGGCAGGCCCTGATCCGGGCGGCCAGGGTGCGGGCCATGGTCTCGGGGAGGTACAACGTGGCCCTCGAGGACATCCAGGCGGTCCTGCGGCCATGCCTGCGCCATCGCCTGATCCGCAGCTTCGAGGGGGAGGCCGAAGGGCTCGAACCCGACCAGCTCCTCGAGGAACTCCTCCGAACCGTGCCCCCCGAAGACCCCGCGCGATGAGACCCTGGCTCCTCGCCGCGCTCCTGCTCTGGCTGACCGGCCTCCCGGTCGGAGCTGCCGAAATCGAGATCCAGGCGCATGCCGCCCTGGGCCGGAGCGTCCGCGTCGGGGATCCCGTCCCCCTCTCGGTCGAGCTCTCCAACGGGGGGCCGACCCGCATCGTCCGGGTCCAGGCCCGGCCGGTCCCTGCCTCGGGGGGGGACTCGGAGGGGCTGCCCCGAGCCGAGGCCACCACCGAGCTCGCCCCGGGGGGGCGCAAGCGGCTGACTCTCCTGGTCCCCCCGATCCGGGGCAGCTCCGAGGTGGAGGTCACGGCCTGGGAGGGGCGGCGCCTGCTGGCCCGCAGCCTGGTGAGCCTGGACCTGGTCTTCTACAAGAGCCGGATCACCGTGGTGCTGACCTCGGAGCCAGGGGCCTTTTCCTGGCTTGCCGCCCAGACCTGGGACGGTTCCAAGCAGGGCGAGCCCCTGACGGTCAACGAGGTCTCGCCCCAGAGCTTCCCCGAGGAAGCGGCCTCGCTGGCCGGAGTGGATCTGCTGGTCCTGCACGATCTGTCGCGGCTCTTCCTGAGCACCCGCGCCCAGGGGGCCGTGGCCGACTGGGTCCGGGCCGGAGGCCGGCTCCTGGTCTTCGCGGCACCCGACCCGGCCGAATTCCGGGGTTCGCCGCTGGAGCCCCTCCTCCCGATCCGGCCCGCCGGAACGGCCACGGCCGAGGGCCTTCCCATCCTGACCGGCCTCCTGGACCGGGGCCGGGTCCTGCAGTTCCGCGCCGGGCTTCCCTTCGTGACGGTGGCCCCCCGGGTCGCCGGGGTGGTCGGCCTGGTCGGCACCCCCCTGCCCACCACCGACATCCTGGGCAGCACCGCGACCGGAGACCTGCTTCGGAGCTTCGCGACCGAATGCGATCGACTCGCCGAGGAATTTCCCACCCTCCCCGAAGACCCGGGCCTGCTGAACGCCCCCCCCGAGCTCGAGCCCCCCAACCTGGCCCTGGTGGCCTGGGGCATGCTGGGCTATGTCCTGGTGGTGGGTCCGGTGAACTGGATGGTCCTGCGGCGGGTCGACCGCATGCTGGCGGTGTTCCTGACGGTCCCCGCCCTGGCCGGGGGCTTTGCCGTGCTGACCTTCCTGGGAGGATGGATGGTCCGCGGCAGCGACCTGCTTTTGTTGGAGTCCGGGCAGGTCGCCCTGCGCTCGGGCGAGGCCAGTGCCCGCTGGCAGGGGGCCGTCGCGCTGTATTCTCCTCAAACGACCGAATACACCTTGACCTTCCCGCTGAACCTCCGGCTGGCCGAGGACCGGGGCGGCGATCCCTTGATGTGGCCGGGGTTCTCGCTGGTGCTCGCCTCGCGTCAGGAACTCCGGAGCCTCGAGATGAGGATGTGGTCGATGCGGCGCTTCCGCGGCCAGAGGGCCCTGCTCCTGCGAGGCCCCCTGGGCCTCGAAGCCGACGGGCAGGGGCTGGTGGCCTGGAACTCCTCGGAGCTGGACCTGAGCGACTGCGTGCTGGTCTTCAGGAACCATTCGAGCGCCCCCTTCGACCTTGCCCCCGGAGCCCGCGTCGAGCGCGCCCTGCCTTCCCCCGGTCACCTTGCGCCTGTCCCCCCCAAGACCTCGGGTCCGCGCTCACGCTACCAGGCCGAGCATCGCCTGCTGCTCCAGCACGCCTCGAAGTACCAGGCCAGCCATCCCTCGACCCCCTTCCTGATGGGCTGGGTCCGGACCCGCGCCAGCGGGGTCGAGTGTTCCAATCCCAAGGCCCGCGAGACGGTCCTGAACCTGGTCGTGGTCCAGGGGGAGGAGTTGCCTTGATCCGCTGCTGCGGGCTGAGCCATCGCTACGACGAGAGACTGGCCCTGGACCGGCTGGACCTCCAGGTCGGCTCCGGCGAGGCCTTCGCCTTCATCGGACCCAACGGGGCCGGCAAGACCACGACGATCCGGATCCTGGCCACGCTGCTCGAACCCAGCGAGGGGGAAGCCTTCGTGGCGGGATTCTCGACCCTGGACCAGGCCGACGAGGTGCGCCGGGTCCTGGGCTACATGCCGGATTCCTTCGGCGTCTACGACGGGATGCGGGTCTGGGAGTACCTGGAGTTCTTCGCCGCCGCCTACCGCATCCCCCGAGGCGAGCGCCAGCGAACGGTCTCGGACGTGCTGGAGCTGACCGAACTGGGGGCCCGCCGCGAGACCAACATCGAGCACCTCTCCAAGGGCATGAGGCAGAGACTCTGCCTGGCCAAGACCCTGCTGCACGACCCCCAGGTCCTGGTCCTGGACGAACCGGCTTCGGGCCTGGACCCCCGGGCCCGGATCGATCTCAAGGAACTTCTGCGCGAGCTGACCCGCATGGGCAAGACGCTCTTCGTCTCCTCCCATATCCTGCCCGAACTGGCGGACTTCTGCACGACCGTCGGCATCCTCGAGGCCGGTCGGCTGGTGGCCTGCGGGCGGGTGGAGGAGATCCTCCGGACGGTGGATCAGGGCCGCTCGATGCGGGTCCGGGTCCTGCGCGATCTGGAGAAGGCGGGGGCCCTGGTCGAGGAGTTCCCCGGATCCAGCCGCGTCCGGGTCCAGGACGGGGTCCTCCTGTTCCAGTTCGAGGGGACGCTCGAGGCCCTGGCCGAGCTGGCCGAGGGGCTGGCCGATCAGCGTCTGGGGTTGATCGAGTTCGCCGAGGCCAGGACCGACCTGGAAGACGTGTTCATGCGGGTGACCCGCGGGGTGGTCTCATGAGAGGGTCCGGAGTGCGCCGAATCCTGGACTTCCTGCTGGACAACCCGATCCTGATCAAGGAGCTGAGGATCGGGCTGCGGGAGCGGAAGATCTTCCTGCTCCAATCCCTGTACCTGGTGATCCTGGGCTCGGCCACGGCCATGTTCCTCTTCTCGGCCTCCGCCCCCTCGGATCTGCTGGAGCTGCCCGAGCAGGGCCGCCTTCTGCACGGAATCCTGTTCTGGTCGCAACTGACCATGGTGATCCTGATCACCCCCAGCCTGACCTGCGGGCAGATCTCGGGGGAACGAGAGAACCACTCGCTGGACCTTTTGCGGGCCTCGCGCCTGCGCACCGTCGAGATCGTGCTGGGCAAGCTGGGCTACGCCCTGGCCTACGTCGGCCTGCTCCTGGTCTCCTCGCTGCCCATGGTCGCGGTGGTCTTCCTCCTGGGTGGAGTCGCGCCCGCCGAGGTGGTGGCCGCCTTCGGAGTCCTGGCCCTGGTGGCCGCCCTGGCGGGACTCCTGGGCCTCTTCTTCTCGGCCCGGGAGCACAAGACCAGCCACGCCACCAACCAGGCCTATGGCGTCCTGATCCTGGGCTTCATCCTCGGGATCAGCGCCCTGCCCGGCCTGGTGGAGGGCCTTTCCCAGGGCCAGACCCTGGGGACGGGGATCCTGGCGATCCCGCTGTGGCTCTATCTCCTGCTCAACGCCCTGTGCCTGGCGGCCTTCCTCTTCCTGAAGATCCAGAACCACCTGCGCCGGAGGGTGGCCCACGAATCCTGGCTGGGCCGGCTCTTCCTGGGTTCGTGGCTGGCCAACTGCGGGGTGCTGGGGCTTCTGATGACCACCGGGAACTCCTGGTCGGATCCCGAACTCGTCGCCGCCACCTGGTGCGCGGCCCTGGTGGTGGCCCTGGCCAGCCTGGGCTGTTTCCTGGACCCGCGCCCCTTCGCCGCCCCCCGGGAGGAGGCCCTCCGACGCTCCGGACTGACCTTCCGCCCCGGCTTCTGGATCGGAGTCCTCCTGGCGGGCCTGGCCCTGATCGCCGGCGCGCAGGCAACGCTCGGAGCCTCCCTCGCGCAGGTCGTCTCGACCCTGGGGCTGTGCGCCGGCATGCTGGTCTTCTTCTCGTGGGTGACGCGGGGCCTGCACGCCTTGCTGGGTGGCCGGCCGCGCTTCGCCGCGCTCTATTACTCATTGCTGAGCGCCATCCTGGTCCTTCCGACCCTCCCCCTGGCCGCCGAGCCTTCGGCCCCGAGCTTCTGGCTGGGCCTCCAGATCTCGCCCCTGCCGGCGGTGTGGTCCTTGTGGGACGACATGCCGCAGGTCCACCTGGCCGGGTTGGAGCTGGACCTGCCCTCGGCCTGCATGCTCTGCTGGCTGGGGCTGGCGGCCCTGGTCGGGGCCCTGCGCCTCTGGCGGCGCACCCGCTCGGGACCGGAGGCCTGAGGAGAGGTGGGTGCCCTGCTCCAACCGGAGTTCCTGGCCTGGCTGGAACGCCTCCGCGTCCTGGCGGGTCGGACGCCGGCGGGTTCGGGTCCGGGTGAGAACCGCAGCCCGGCCCGGGGCCGTTCGGCCGAATTCGCCGAGCACCGGGAATACCGGCCCGGAGACGATTTCCGCCAGATCGACTGGAGGGCCTGGGGCCGCCTGGACCGCCTCTTCCTCAAGGTCTTCCTCGAGGAGCGGGACACGACGATCTCGATCCTTGTCGACTCCTCAGCCTCGATGGGTGCGGGTGGGCCCGGAGCCCCTGCCGCGAGCGCCAAGTTCGATCAGGCCCGACGCCTGGCGGCGGCCCTGGCCTGGCTGGGGCTGGGCGACCTCAACCGGGTGGGCCTGGGTCTGGTGGGCGATCGCCTGCGGCACTGGCGCGCTCCGCTCCGGGGGCGCAAGCAGGCCCTGGAGCTCTTCGGCATCCTGGAGTCCGCCCGACCCGAAGGGAAGACCGACCTGACTGCGGCCATGCGGGAATTCTCGGCCCGCTCGAAGCGTCCCGGGCTGGTCGTGGTGATCTCGGACTTCCTGCAACCCGACGGCGGGATCCAGGCTCTGAAGGCCCTGCGGCACCGACGCGAGGACCTGCTGGTGGCCCAGGTCCTGGACTCCAGCGAGCTTGAGCCCGAAACGACGGGCGATCTGAACCTGGTCGACGTCGAGACGGGCACCCGACGCCAGGTCACCCTGGACTCGCGGCTGCTCCAGGCCTACAGGCAGGCCCTGCAGACCCTGTGCGACGAGCTCTCGGACTGGTGCCGCGCCCATCGATGCGCCCGGATCCTGGTCCGAAGCGACGCCGATCTCCAGCCGGCCCTGCTGGATCTGCTGCGGAGGGGAGGCTTGTTGCGGTGAGCCTGCTTCAACCAGCCGCCCTGGCCTGGCTGGCGATCATGCCGGTCCTGGTGGTCCTGTGGCTGACACGCCGCCGCCGCCCGGAGGCCCGGGTCTCGGCAGGTTTCCTCTGGGAGCAGGCCTGCCGGGAGGCCCGGGTGGATTCCTTCTCCAGGCGCCTTCAGGCGAACCTGCTGCTGCTGCTTCAGCTTCTGGCCGCCCTGACCCTGGCCCTGGCCCTGGCCCGCCCCTTCCTGCCCATGGCCTCTGCCTCGGGCACGGAGCTGGCCCTCCTGATCGACACCTCGGCCTCGATGGGCGCCCTTTCGGGGGGCTCGACCCGGTTCGAGGTCGCACGGGCCCAGGCCCGCCGCCTGATCCAGGAAGCCCCCGCCGGAGCCCAGATCCTGCTGGCCTCCCACGATCGGACGGCCCGGGTCCTGCTCCCCTTCACCCGGGATCGCTCAGCGGCCTTGCGGACCCTGGAGAAGTTGCAGGCCCGCGAGGTGGCCGCCGACGGGCGCGCCGGCTGGACCCTGGCGGCCTCGTTGCTGGCTTCCCAGCCCGAGGTCCAGGTCTTCGTGCTGGGCGACTCTCCCCCGCAGATCCCCGCGGGTTCCCGGATGACCTGGATCGAATGCGGTCAGCCGGCCGCCAACGTGGGACTGGTCGCGCTGCGCGCGGCCCGGGCCGCCGACGGAAGCTTCCCCCTGCTGGTCGGAGTCCGCAACTACGGGACGCAGCCCGAGCAACGCGACCTCGAGATCCGCCGGGACGGGGTCCTGGTGGCGGCCCGCAGGATCGGCCTGCCGGCCGGGGGCCGCGAGACGCTCCGCGTCCGGTTGCCGGCTTCGGGTCCGGACCTGGTCGAGGCGCGCCTGCTGGGGTCGGATGCCCTGGCCACGGATGACCGGGCCTGGACGGTCCTGCCCGTCAAGACCACCCTTCCGGCCCGGGCGGTCGGCCCACGGAACCTCTTCGCCGAGCGGGCCCTGGCCGCCCTCCCCGGGCTGGCCCTGACCCGCTCGGCGTCCCCCCAGGGCGCCAGCCTGGTCCTGTGGCAGGGCGAGGCTCCCTGGCCGCTGCCCCCCGGGGTCCACATCCTGATCCACCCCCCCGACGCCTGGAAGCGCGGCGAGATCCTGAGCCAGAGCTTCGCCCTGCAGCCCGAATCCTCTCCCCTGCTCCACGCGGTGCCCCTGGCCGACCTGGCGGTGGCCGGGGTGCAGCCGGTGCACCTGCCCCCGGGAAGCCAGGTGCTGGCCCGAGCCGGAGACCATCCCGCCCTGGCCCTGGTCCGCCAGGGCCAGGCGACGGCGCTGGTCTTCACCTTCGACCTGTACCGCTCGGATCTGCCCCTCTCGCCAGCCCTCCCGCTTCTCTTCGCCAACTTCGTCGAAGCCGAATCAGGGGGTGGACAGGGGCCGGTGGACTCGGAATCCGTGCCGGGACGACCTCTGGAGATCCGCACGGCTGAACCGGTGTGGGTGCAACTTCCTGACGGAGAGACGATCCGCCTCGAGCCCGAAGGGGGGCGATCCGTGCTTCCGGATCCCGGCCTCACCGGGATCTATCGGGTCCGAGCGGGAAACCGCGTCTGGCCCGTGGCCCTGAACATGTTGGACCCGCGCGAGTCCGACCTCGCCTCGGCACGGCCCGCCCTTTCCGAGGACCCGCCCGCCCTTCCCCCGCCCGGTTCCTCCCAGCCAACCGGAGTGGCGGAATTCTGGCCCTGGCTGGCCGTGGCCGGGCTGCTGGCCTTGTTGGCTGAATGGCTGATGGACCAGCGCGCACGTCGCCCCTGGCGTCCCCGGGGCGAAACGCCATGATCGAGATCGGCCGGCCGGCAGTCCTGCTCCTGGGCCTCCTGGCGATCCCGGTGATCCGCGCCTGGTCTGTCTCCCGACACAGCATGCCCGAGTGGCGTTCCCGGCTCTCGCTGGGGATGCGGCTCCTGCTCTTCAGCCTGATGATCCTGGCCCTGGCGGATCTGCGCCTGACCCTGCCCGCCGACCACCTGGCCGTGGTCTTCCTGGTCGATCGCTCGGAGTCCATGGACGCCGAAGCCCGGGACTGGCAGGAGGCCTGGATCCGAGAAGCGCTGCGCCAGGCCGGCCCCGAAGACCTCGCCGGCCTGGTGGTCTTCGCCCGGGACGCGGTCGTGGAACGCTCCGTGCGCCCTGCCCGGGGAGAGCCGGAGAACCGTCTGGCCTCGGTGGTGGACGCCCAGGGGACGGATCTGGCCGCGGCCCTGCGCCTGGCCCAGGCCAGCTTTCCTCCAGACTCCTCACGACGCATCGTGGTCCTCTCGGACGGGCGCCCCACCGAGGGGGATGCCCTGACCGAGGCCCGCCTGGCGGCCGCCCAGGGCACCGAGATCTGGACGGTCACCCCGCCGTCCCGCCCCGGAGGGGAGGTCCTCGTCCAGGCCGTGGAGGTCCCTGGACGCCCCACCCTCAACCAGCCCTTCGATGTCCGGATCACCGTGCGGGCGGACCAGGACACCACGGCCATCCTGAGCCTGAGCGCCGAAGAGCGGGAGGTGGCCCGCCGGGAGGTCCGACTGCGCTCGGGAGCCAACGTCTTCCTGGTCCCCCAACGCCTCGAACAGGCGACAGCCATGCGCTACGAGGCCCGGATCCTCAGCCCGGGGGACTCCCATGCCGGCAACAACCGGGCGGCCACGATGGTCCTGGTCGGAAGGCGCTCCCGGGTGCTCTACGTGAAGGCCGAGAACTCCCCTCCCGACCCCCTGCCCGGGATCCTGCGTGCCCAGGGCCTGGAGGTCCGCCTGGTGGGGTCCGGAGCGCTCCCGCGCAGCGCCGCGGAGTGTGCCGGCTACTCGGCTGTGGTTTTCTCCGACGTGCCCGCCCTGGAGGTCCCGGAGACCCGCATGGAGATGCTGCGAGAGGTGGTCACCGGGACCGGGACGGGCTTCGCCATGCTGGGTGGCCCCACATCCTTCGGGGCGGGCGGATGGTATCGCACCCCCATCGAATCCCTCCTGCCCGTCGACATGGACCTGCGCCGGAATCGGCGAGGCGCCGTCCTGGCCCTGGCCCTGGTCCTGGACAAGTCGGGCAGCATGGGCCAGACGGAAGGCCCGGTCACCCGCCTGGCCATGGCCAGGGAGGCGGCCCTGGCGGCCTCCTCGCTCTTGAGCGAGCATGACTGGTTGGGAGCCGTGGCCTTCGACTCGGCCGCCCGCTGGGTGGTGCCGATGCAGCGTCACGCCCAACCGGGCCGGGCGGCGGCAGAGCTGGCCACCCTGGTGCCGGGCGGAGGCACCGACCTCTTCCCGGCGCTCAAGCAGGCCCTGGACGCCCTGGAACCCCTCGAGGTCCCGCTCAAACACGCGATCGTCCTCTCCGACGGGCGGACCGATCCCGGGGACTTCGCCTCGCTGGCCAGGCGCGCGGAACAGGCCCGGATCACGCTTTCCACCGTGGCCATCGGAGGCGACGCCGATCTCGGGTTCCTGCGCGATCTGGCGGAGCGCACCAAGGGGCGTTCGTATCTCGCCGACCAGGCGAGCCTGCTGCCCCGGATCTTCACCCGGGAGACCATCCTGGCCTCCCGGGCCGCCTTCACCGAGACGCCCTTCCAGGCCCGGAGCGGCGAGGCCCATCCCGCGCTTCGAGGACTCGCGACGGAGGGGAGTCCGGAGCTGAAGGGGTACAACCTGACGACCCTGCGCCCGGCTCCCGCCCAGGCCCTCCTGCGCGGGCCCCAGGAGGATCCCCTCCTGGCCGTGGGGCGGGCCGGCCTGGGCCGGACGGCCGCCTGGACCAGCGATGCGGGAGGTCGGTGGGCCGGACCGTGGCTGGCCAGCGGCGACCTGGGTCGGGTCCTGGTCCCGGTCCTGCGCTGGATCTCCGCCCCGGATGGGCAGACAGGCCTGGAGGTTCGCCTGGAGGAGGACTCCACGGGAACCGCCCGAGTGGTGGTCGAAAGCCAGGACCTGGAGGCGCCGCTGGTCCTGGAGGGCCGCGCGGTGGGTCCCCAGGGGATCGCGCTGGATCTGGACCTGAACCCGACCGGGCCGGGCCGCTTCGAGTCCAGGCTCCCCTCGCTGCAACCCGGGGCCTGGCTGATCCACGTCACCGATCCGGAAAGCTCCCGGGTTGCCCTGGCCACCTGGAGCGTCCCCTACTCCCCCGAACTGGCCCACCTCCAGCCGGATCCAGCCTTCATGGCGCGACTTGCCGGCGCAGGCAACGGGCTGGCCCAGCCCCCGGAATCCTCCTGCTTTCTGGCCCCGCGACGGCCGCTCCCGGTGAGCCGCCAGGCCTGGCGGCCCCTCCTGGCCCTGGCCCTGCTCTTGTTGCCGCTGGACGTGGCGCTGCGGAGGGTCTTCCTGCCGGAGGGGTGGTGGAGGTGGAGGCGCCGACCGCGTCGCGCCGCCCAGGCCCAGGCCCCGGCGGACCCCACCCTGACCGCGCTGCTCCGGCGCAAGCAGGGCCTGCGCGAGGAACCGTCCGGCTCGCCGGGGCTTCGCGGGCCCGTGGCGGAACCGGTCCGGCCGAATCCGGCTCCCGAGCCCCGCCGGATTCCTGGTGTTCCTCCGGCGCCCCTGCCTGGAGAGGGAATCCCGCCCGTCTCCCGGCCCGGGAGCCCCCCCCAGCCCCCTGGACCCTCCGGCCCGGGCACCCTCCGGCGCCTTCGCGAGGCCCGTCAACGCGCCCGCGAAGGCCATCCCCCGGGAGGTTTCTCCGCGGCCGGCGAAGAAGGTCCCAAGTCGCCATGAGCGGAATCCCGCCGGGACGCGCCCGCCGTGCCCTCCGGGCGGACGGGAAGACCGACCGGCCCGGACTGCGCCACGATTCCGGTCCTGACCTCCTCCTCCGCGCGTAGTTCATCCGGAAGGCCCGGCAAGGAAGACCATGACGGAGCAAGAAACCCTTTTCGCCAACCCCGACCGCACCCAGGCCGAGGAAATCGCCCGCAAGGCCCGGAACCTGGGCCAGGCCCTCGTCTCCTGGGACATCCTGGACTGCGCGCCCACCCCCATGATGGTCCTGGACGAGAATCGGCAGATGGTGGCCGCCAACCAGGCCCTGGAGGAGATGTTCCGCGAACTGGGCCTGGCCCCGGCTCCCGGCATGCGACCCGGCGAGGCCCTGGGCTGCGTGTATTCGTTCCAGATGCCGGCCGGCTGCGGAACCAGCGAGCACTGCCGGGAATGCGGGGCCTGCCAGGCGATCCTGCAGGCCCAGAAGGGGGAACGCTGCCGACGCGAGTGCCGGCTCACCTTCCGGGTCGGCGAGGTGCTCCGAGCCACCGAGATGGAGGTGACGGCTTCCCCCCTGGACGTCCATGGTGCCCGCTACACCATCCTCTCCCTTTTGGATGTCAGCCATCAGAAGCGACGCCAGGCCCTGGAGCGGATCTTCTTTCACGACCTGATGAACACGGCCTGGGTCGTCAGCGGCTACGCCAGCCTGCTGAGCTCGCTGGACCCCGAACGGGCGGGTCGCGGGTTGGAGAGGATCCTGCAGGCCGCCCAACGCCTGGTCGAGGAGATCCAGACCCAACGGGACCTGCTCTCGGCCGAGCAGGGAGATCTCCGGCCCGTCCTGGCGCCCGTGGACCCCGAGCAGGCCCTGCACCAGGTCGCCTCGGACTATCGCACCTCGCCCCTGGCCGAGGGGATCTCCCTGGAAATCGAACCCGGCCCGGCCCTCCCTCCGGTCTACACCGACCATCTGCTCTTGAATCGGGTGCTCTCGAACATGGTCAAGAATGCCCTGGAGGCCAGCCCCAAGGGCGCCACCGTGCACTTGAGCCTGCGCGAGCGCGAATCGGGGGTCGAGTTCCTGGTCCACAACGCCGGCTCGATCCCTCGCAACCTGCAACTCCAGGTCTTCCAACGTTCCTTTTCGACCAAAGGGCGGAATCGAGGGCTGGGGACCTACAGCATGAAGCTTCTGGCCGAGAACTACCTTTCCGGCCGGGTGGACTTCCAGAGCACCCCCGAGGAGGGGACCACCTTCCGGCTCTGGCTCCCCTTCCAGCCTTCGGCCTCTCCCGGGAACCGGAGTTCCCCACCCCGATGAGCCGGGGGCCGGAGCGATGGGTCCCTCCCCAGCAGGTCCAACATGCCCGTCGGCGCCGACGCCGGGCCGAGGGCCTGGCCGGCCTGAGCGCGGGTCTGCTCTGCTTCGCCCTGGTGGCCCTCTTCAGCCACCCCGAGGGCGGACCCGAGCGCATGGTCGCCCTGGCCGCAGTGATCCTGGCCCTGGGCGCCAGCCTGACCATCTGTCAGCAGCACATGCGCCCTGCCAGCCGAATCGGCTCCGCCGACGAACTCGAACCCACGGCGCAGGCGCTCTTGAGATACGCACGCGCGGTCACCCTGGCAGGTGCCCTGGGGGCCGCCTTCTACCTGCTGCTCGATCGTCTGCCGTTCTGACCCCCCTGACCCGGGTCATTCCCCGCCCCTCCTTCCAGCGCTAGCCTGGAGACGGAGGCCCGCCGTGTCCTCTGCCGACCAGGTCCGCCCGATCTCTCCGGCCCGGCTCCACTCCACCGGAGGGAGCCCGGAGGGGTCGTGCCCGACCTGCGAAGAGCCAGACGAAACCGGAGCCGTCGTCGCCATCCACGGCAGCGTCGTGGATGTCCGGTTCCCCGGCCCGCTCCCGCCGCTCTTCCGGCGCCTGGATCCCCTGGAGGGCCCCGAGGTTCCCCTGGAGGTGCACAGCCACCTCGACCCGCACACCGTCCGAACCATCGCCCTGGCTCCGACCCGGGGGATGTGGCGGGGCCTGAGGATCCGGGACCGAGGTCGTCCTCTCGAGATTCCGGTCGGCCCCGAGCTTCTGGGCCGGGCCGTGGATCTGCTGGGGCGGCCCGTGGACGGATCGGGCCCCGTCAAGGCCCGCCAAAGCAGGCCCCTGCGTTCTCCGGCGCCCGCCCTGGCCCGCCGCACCCCGACCCGAGGCCTGCTGGAGACGGGCATCAAGGCCATCGATCTGCTGGCCCCGCTGGAGCGGGGGGGCAAGGCCGGCCTCTTCGGGGGAGCCGGGGTGGGCAAGACCGTCCTGGTCATGGAGCTGATCCACAACGTGGCCACCATGCACGGAGGCGTCAGCCTCTTCTGCGGAATCGGCGAGCGCTGCCGGGAAGCCGAGGAGCTCCTCCGCAGCCTGCGCGAATCGGGGATCCTGGCGCGCACGGCCCTGGTCCTGGGCCAGATGAACGAACCACCCGGGGCCCGCTTCCGCGTCGGCCTGGCCGCCCTGACCCTGGCCGAGTCCTTTCGGGACGGCGGCAATGAGGACGTGCTCCTGCTCATCGACAACATCTTCCGTTTCGTCCAGGCCGGGACCGAGGTGGCCGGGGTGATGGGCAGGATCCCTTCCGAGATGGGCTACCAGTCCACCCTGGCCAGCGATCTGGCCGAACTCCAGGAACGGATCGCCAGCACTTCAGGAGGATCGATCACCTCGGTCCAGGCGGTCTACGTCCCGGCCGACGACCTCACCGATCCGGCCGCCGTCCACATCTTCGGGCACCTCTCCTCCAGCCTGGTGCTGAGCCGGAAGAAGGCCGCACAAGGTCTGTACCCGGCTGTAGATCCCCTGGCCTCGGGCTCGAACCGGCTTTGCGCCGAAGGAGTCGGGCCCCGTCATGAACGGGTGGCCCGCCAGGTGAGGCGGACCCTGGCAGCCTACGAGGACCTCAAGGACCTGATCGCCATGCTGGGCCTGGAGGAACTCTCCAAGGAGGACCGGACCACCGTGCACCGCGCCCGACGCCTGGAGAGATTCCTGACCCAGCCCTTCTTCGGCACCGAACCCTTCACGGGACGGCCCGGGCGCAAGGTCTCCCGGGAAGAGACCCTGGACGGCTGTGAGGCGATCCTCCAAGGCGCGGCCGATGGACTTCCCGAAGGAGCCCTGAGCATGATCGGGAGCCTGGAGGAGGCCTTCCCATCATGAGGATCCGCGTCCTGACCCCCCTGGAAGTGGTCCTGGAACGCGAAGCCGCCAGGATCACCGCCCACGGAAGCCACGGCTTCTTCACCCTGCTTCCCCGACACGTGGACTGCGTGGCGGCCCTCCTGCCGGGACTGCTCCGCGTAGACGAGGAGGTCCTGGCCGTAGACGAGGGTCTGGCGATCAAGCAGGGAGACCAGGTCTGGCTGATGGTCCGGGATGCGGTCCGACAGGCTCCCCTGGAGGCCCTGCGGCGCGCCGTGGAAGAACGCTTCCTGGCCCTGGACGAGCGCGAGCGCCAGGCCCGCTCGGCCCTGGCCATGCTGGAGGCGGGGACCCTCCGGAGACTGGCGGAGCTGCGATGAAGAGGCCCCCTCCCCAGGCCTTCCGCAACCAGGTCCGGCGCCAGGTGCGCCGCCGGGTCCTCTCCAGGAAGCGTCCGGACACCTTCTGGCGCGGGCTTGGAGCCATGGGGATGGTCGGCTGGTCGGTGGCCGCTCCCCTGCTGGCCGGGGCCCTGCTGGGGCAGTGGCTGGACGCCCAGGGCTTCTCGGAGCGTTCCTGGACGCTGACCCTGATGATGGCGGGCCTGGTCCTGGGCTGCTGGAATGCGGCGGCCTGGCTGGGACGCGAGCGTCGGGGCCTGGAGGAGGAACCCCCGGATGAATGAGTGCCTGCGAGGCCTCCTGCCCACGGCGGGCCGAGGAGGCGATTGATGGAGTTCCAGCTTGACGGCGCGGTCCTGGCCCGTTGGGGACCGGTCCAGCTCAACGCCACCCTGCTGAACACCTGGGCGGTGATGCTGGTCCTCACCCTTCTGGCTCGGGCGGGAACCCGAAGGCTCTCGGTCGACTCGCCCTCCCGTCTCCAGAGCGCCCTGGAAGCGCTGGTCGGAGTCCTGCGTCGACAGGTCCGGGACGTCCTGGAATGCGATCCCGATCCCTATCTGCCCTTCCTGGGAGGCCTCTTCCTCTTCATCTCGACCTCTTCCCTGCTGACGCTGGTTCCCGGCTTCCATGCCCCGACCGGCTCGCTCTCGACGACGGCCGCCCTGGCCGGCTGCGTCCTGGTGGCCGTTCCGGTCTTCGGGATCGCCCGACAGGGGCTCCTGAAGTATCTGAGAGGCTACTTCCAGCCCAACCTGCTGATGTTCCCCTTCCACGTGCTGGGGGAACTGACCCGAACCCTGTCGCTGGCCATCCGGCTCTTCGGCAACATGGCCAGCGGCGCGATGATCGCGGGGCTGCTGCTCTCGCTGGTCCCTGTCCTCTTCCCCCTGATCATGCAGGTCTTCGAGCTGCTGCTCGGACAGGTGCAGGCCTATATCTTCGCCGTCCTGGCCACGGTCTACGTGGCCTCAGGCCTGCGCGCCCACGAAGGGAGGCCGCCGTGAATCCCGACAACCTGACCCTCCTGGCCATCGCCTCGGTCCTGGCCGCGGGGCTGACCATGGCCATCGGCTCGATCGCCACGTCGCTTGCCGAAGGCCGGGCCGTCTCCGAAGCCCTCAAGGCGATTGCCCAGCAACCCGACGAAGCGGGCCCGCTGACCCGGACCCTCTTCGTGGGGCTGGCCATGATCGAGTCGATCGCCATCTACTGCCTGGTGGTGGCCCTGGTCCTGGTCTTCGCCAACCCCTTCTGGACCTTCCTGACCCGTGCCGGAGGCGACTAGAAGGTGGACGCCTTCACCCTGCTGGCCCAGGTCTTCAACTTCCTGGTCCTGGTCGTGCTCCTGCGAAGGCTCCTGTTCAGGCCCCTGCTCCGGGTGATGGACGAACGGGAGCGGCGCTTCGTCCAGCGCCACCAGGAGGCCGAGGCCGGAATCCGGCAGGCAGAGGAGTTGCTGGCCCGGGCCCGCGCCGAGCAGGAAGAGTTCGAGAAGACCCGCTCCCTGCTGCGCTCCCAGGCCGAGGCCGAGGCGGCCGAGCAGCGCCGGCACCTTCTGGAGGAGGCCCGGGCCGAGGTGGCTTCCCGCCGCGAAGAGTGGCTCCGGACCGAAGCCCTGGAGCGGGAGGCCACCCTGCGGGCCCTGCGTCCCCGTCTGGCCAGCGCGCTGGGCTCGCTCTGCCGCCGGGCCCTGCGGGACCTGGCCGATCAGGATCTCGAGGAACGGATGGCCCGGCGCCTGGCCGAGCGCCTGGCCGGAAATCCCCCCCTGCCCTCCTCGGCCCCCGTCCGGATCGCCACCTCCTGCCCCCTGGGAGAGGCGGGGCGCCAGGCCCTGGCCCGAGCCCTGGGAACCGACCGGCTGGAGTTCGTGACCCGCGAGGAGGCGCTTCCGGGGGTCCGGGTGCGCTCCGGAGGCTGGGAGGTGGAGTGGACCCTGGACTCCTACCTGGACAGGCTCGAGGAACGGATCCTCAAGGTGCTGGAAGAGAAGAGAGATGTGCCCCCCTCCCCCTGAAGCCGGGCTCCGGGAAGCCCTGGAACAGACCTTGGGAGCCCTGGAAGACTCCCTCGCCCTTCCCCTGGATCCGACCCGGCGACGGGAGGTGGGGCGAATCCGCAGCGTCGGCCATGGAGTCGCCGTCCTGGAGGGCCTGCCCGAAGTCTGCATGGAGGAGGTGGTCCTCTTCTCGGGAGGAGGCCGCGGCCTGGTCTTCGGGTTGGATCCCGACTCGGTGGGAGTCCTCCTGCTCGACGAGATGGACCTGGAGGCTGGCAGCGAAGTCCGCCGCAGCGGGCGAATCCTGGAGGTCCCGACGGGTCCGGGCCTCCTGGGACGGGTTCTCGATCCCCTGGGACGCCCCCTGGACGGCGGCCCGCTCCCGGCGGCGCAGACTCGCAGCCCCGTCGAGCGGGATTCCCCCGGACCGGCTTTTCGCTCTCCGGTCCGAACCCCTCTGCAGACGGGGATCAAGGTGGTCGACGCCCTGGTTCCGGTGGGTCGGGGCCAACGCGAGCTGATCCTGGGGGATCGACAGACCGGGAAGACCTCGCTGGCCCTGGACGCCCTGTGCAACCAGGCCGACATGCCTTCGGTCTGGTGTGCCGTCGGGCAATCCGCCGACCAGGTCGCCGGCGTGCTCGAGCACCTCCGTGAAACCGG
>JALHDH010000249.1 GCA_022839105.1 bacterium | reverse complement strand
CCGCCGGTGTATGATCAGCCGGGACTGTATGCCGGGTGTGCATACACCTACCTCAAGCCTGGTGTTGTGAACAACATCACCGCAATCGCCTGGGATGATGGGCCGGTTGCCGGTGAGGAGATCTGGTTTAGGGTAACAAATTCCACCGCCACCGTGCTGAATACGACGGTGATGACGGATGAGAACGGGCTGGCAATCGCCTCGTTCGTTCCGGTGGAAGAGGGCTATGCCAATTATTACTACACCCTTACGGTGAGCGATACACACGGTAATACCGTCTCGGATTGGATATCTACCAATGCACCCATGCCGCCAGGAGGTCAGTTCAAGGCTTTTGACACACCCTACAAGGATTATCGGATGCCGTTTGACGGGAACGCCACAATCAGGTATACGCTTGTAGACCCCGTCACCATGGCACCCTACACCGGTGATGTGGTGATGATGATCGGTTCCTTCTACAATCGGACATTCACCCCCGTGAACGGGACGATCTCAGCGGATGTAACACGGGAGATCCTTGGTGGGGATCAGTACTGGGGTTGTGTCTATCTCTATCCGGCAGATAACATCAGCACAGATACGGAGGTCTACGCTGGTTTTATCTACTTAATCGATTATTACACGGATACGGTCACCGAAGCTGCACCGTACTTCGTCCAGGCAGAACCCGGAAGCAACGCGACATTTGTGGTCAAGATGTATGAAAGCCCGGGCGACGCTCCTGTTGCAGACGGCACTCACTCTTTCTCTCTCATCTGGCTTCGTGAGGCAGATGTGAAGTCGCTTTATGCACAGTTCCCCGAAGAGACCGCAAGACTTCGCGGAGGCGAAGCCGGAGGTTTCAGCCAGGAGTTTATGGGGGAGATCAGCAACCTGCAGGAGTCGATGGAGCAGGTCTCATTCACAACCACAAACGGTATAGGGAAACTGAGTATCCCTGTTCCGCAGGGTGCCTACGTGGGGATGGTGGTACAGGAATATGGGTCTGAGTATTATGGGACCGTTGCAATAATCCTGGTCAACCTGGATCCGTTCATGCACCACGCCACTGCTCCGGCGGAGGCCCATGAGAGGTGGCTCTCACTCGAGGGGTCATGGAACGGCACCTACAACGAGACAACAAAGCGGTTTGATCCAGGGGATGCGATCGACGTCAGGTGTTATCTTGAGGACGCTGAGACAGGTGCACCGATGGCCGGGACGGTCTACCTCTACACCTCTGATGGCTGCACCCCGGTGACCACCGGGACCGATGGTTACGGTTCGGCCACCATCCCGGTAGTAGCCCGTTTCCCGGGGGACTCTGGGTATTACAACCAGGTCCAGGTGGTCGGCCTCTCCGGTGATGCGTATGCATCGTTGAGCCTCTCTCCTGGGGGACCGATAGTCCTGCTGAGCGGGGATTACGTCGGCGGGAACCTTGATGCCTCGTCTACTGTCATCAA
>JALHDH010000248.1 GCA_022839105.1 bacterium | reverse complement strand
ACTTATATCTGAAAGCTCATCATCAATATTTTTATCATTTTTATCCATTTAAAAAACTTAATTAGTTTTAAATTTATATCTATTAATAATGCCGGGTATATCAAGAATCATAATTACTCTACCATCACCAATAATTGTAGAGCCAGCGATACCTTCGATATTTGTCAAATAATTGCCTAATGATTTTATTACTATTTCCTGCTGTCCTAATAGTTCTTCGCAAATCAATCCAACCCTATCAATGCCAACAGCAATATTTACAACATATTTTGAATTATTATCATTATTTGATACATCGCCAGTAATTTTATCAAGATGTATAAGTGGTAATACTTCGTTACGTATTCTAATAACCTTATTATGATTGACATAATTTACTAAAGCTGAGTCGTAAGATACTACTTCTAAAACAGAGCTTAATGGAATTGCGTAAACCGAACCCGATGATTTAACAAGAAGTCCTTGTATAATTGCGAGTGTTAAAGGTAATTTTATAATAAACTCACTACCTTTGCCAACAGTAGAATCAATTTCAATTATACCTTCTAATTTATTAATATTAGATTTTACAACGTCCATACCTACACCTCTTCCAGATACGGAAGTTACGTTTTTCGCTGTGCTAAACCCGGGTTTAAATATTAATTGTAAAATCTCCCAATCAGACATACTTTTAGCTTGTTCTTCGCTTACAAAACCTTTTTCTATTGCTTTATTAAGTATAATATTTGGACTAATACCTTTTCCGTCATCAATAATTTTTATTATTATATGATTACCTTCGTGGTATGCAATTATTCTTATTGTGCCTTTTTCATTTTTACCATTTTCTAACCTTTCTTGCGAGCTTTCAATACCATGGTCGCAAGAATTTCGTAACATATGAACAAGCGGATCATTCAACTCTTCGATTATTCCTCTATCAACTTCGGTATCCTCACCCTCCATAATAAGTTCAATTTTCTTATTAAACTCTTTTGATAAATCACGAACAATTTTAGGTGCTTTTTGAAATATTTAGTCATTGGTACCTATATAATTATCAACAGGGTAAAAGTTATCAAGGCGCAAATGACTCCTTACTTAATTATACCCTCTTATTATAATATGTAACAATTTATTAACTATCCTGCATTTCATTTTAAAAAAGCGGATAAAGAGCTTGACAAAATAGAGCCATCAAATAGAAAAGAAAAAGCGTATTACACTATAACAACAAGTTATTTAGAAAAACAGGAACAGGTATTTTAGGCATTATTGTTTATAAAGTAAGCAGCTTATATTTGCTCTATTACCAAAAAAGGGGTTATAATGGATAGTATTACGAAATTTCAGGACTTACTGAAAGGTCTTTTCCAATTTGAAACATCGGATTTGGATTTCGGTATTTACCGCATTTTGAATTATAAAAGAGACAGAATTAAAAAGTTTATTGAAGATGACCTCGTT
>JALHDH010000247.1 GCA_022839105.1 bacterium | reverse complement strand
TGGCTCATCAGTCTTTCCAGGACACCTGAGGCCAGCGCATACCACGCGGGCAGATCGTCAGGATCCTCCAGGGTTTCGACTTCGTAGTCCTTCAGGTCCAGTTGATGGACCAGACTGGGTTTCTTATCGACCACCTGGCCAAGCTGTCGCACTTCGCACGGGGTGCCTGGGCCGTCAACCTGGGAACGGCTTCCAGAGCGTCCACCCGAACACAGGAAGACCACCCTGTCGGGCTCGAGACTCTCGATGGAAGTGCGGACCGGTTCGAATGAGCCGCCAACCGTGATGACCAGGGTGCGCATGGAAAGCCTCCTTGCTCGGAATCCCGTCGGGATTACAGATGTCTTCCAAGTCTCTCGACGACCAGGATGTCCTGTCGGATGCTGCAGTAACACCGCGGCGCGGCACCCTCGGAACTGGCGTAGAACTCGTGCGTGCAGCCGTCTTCCGTGGGGAGTTTCAGTTTCTTGAAACGAAGGGCGCGAAGGTTTGGCCCTTCGGGCTCCTCGATGAATCTGTTCAGAAGGTCCAGGTTCCGGTTCAATGTGTAGAGCTGGTTGGGAGCCAGGGCCTCGGCCGTCTTCCGGAAGGCGTCCTGATAGACCACGCGATGGGTCAGGGGAGAGGGCAGGAATTCGCGGTACAGGCGTTCTCGCGCCTGATTCCACACCATCTCTCCCCAGGGGGTCAGGCCTGCCCGGCCTTCGTGGGTGAAGTAGAGGGTCTCGGGAAGGCCGGCACACCTTTCCGCCGGCACCGAGCCCAGCACTCCCATCCGGCGGAAGGTGTCCAGGTGCTGGCGCACCGTCTCTTCGACTGCCATCTTCACCGGAAGGCGGGGGATGCGCAGCAACTCCTCGCTTCCCTCAAACAGGTAGATGGTCTCATCGGCCATCAGGGTAGCCAGGACCTGGAGGAATCCCAGGACCCCCTTGAAGCCACCGGTCAGGTTGAAGACGATCCGGAAGCCCGCCTCCCGGTAGCCGGGAAGCTCCTCCCAGGCCCATCGGACCAGCTCGGAAAGCGAAGCCTGGAACTCCTCCAGGCTTCGGGTCGCCAAGCCTGGGGTGGTGTGCAGTCGGGCCTCATAGCCCTGCGCATCCAGCCAGTCCTTGAGGATCTGCGCTGCGGCCCGACCCAGCTCGGTGTCGGTGTGCAGCAGCACCAGGTGGTCGGGGCGCCCAGAGTTCCGAGGCGGCGTGGGAAAGAAGGCCGCCAGCGAGTTCAATTCGGCGCTCTGCCTGCGGGCCTGGGTCCATCCTCCTGTCTGCAATCTCCGGGACGTCGCCTCCCGGTGACGGTCCAGCCAGTTGCCGTCTTCCGGGTCCAGTTCCCTTTCATTGGCCAATCGGGAGCAGTGGTCGCGGGTGACGGCGTCCACTCCGTTGGTCAGCACGCTGGTGCCGCACGAGATCAACATGTAGGTTGACATGGCTCAGGGCTCTCCACGCAAGGCGATG
>JALHDH010000130.1 GCA_022839105.1 bacterium | reverse complement strand
GGTGCCGGCGCGCAGGGCGTGGACGATCGACAGGGCCAGGTCGCGAGTCAACACGATTGCGGGCTTCGCGCCCTGGGGGCCGGCCCCTCCGGGCGCAACGGCCTCAGGGGTGCTGGAACGAGTAGACCCGCCCGTCGTCGCCGGTTCCCTCGCACACCAGCCAGGGCTTGCCCGCCTTCTCCAAGCGCAGGCTGAGGGTCTCCACCACGCCGCCAATGCGCCGCCGGCCGGTGCTCACCGCCAGGTCCTTCTCGGTGAGCCGGCCGTGCCGGGCCAGGGCCTGGAGCACCTGGACCTCGACCTCGCTCATGGGGAGGTCCAGCCGAACCCGAGAGCCGTCCACCTCAATCTCCACACCGCTGCCCAGCGGGCCGAAACACTTCTGGAGCAGGGAGAAGTCGAGCGCCACCTGGGTCTCCGAGCACGAGAGGACGGGGTGCCCGTCCATGTTCAGCACCTGGCCGGCCCGGGCGACCTGGTCGAAGACGGCTTCAGCGGGCAGGTCGAGGTGGCTCTGCAGGGTCTCCAGCGAGACCTCGCCTCCGCTCTCGCGCAGCAGGACCAGGAGGCGGGCCAGGACGGCCCTGGGCAGCGCGAAGGAACCGGCCAGCAGCTCCTGGGCCTCCAGGCTCTCGGAGCGGAAGAGCTCGCGCACCCAGTCCGGCAAGCGGCTGGCTGGCGGAGGGGGCGCGAAGAGGTCGAGTTGCTCCTTCGGGGGCTGGGACTTCGAGGGCTCTGCCCGCAGCGACTCCTCCGACAGGTCGACCAGGTCCACGGGGCGGGCAAAGGGATCCCACCAGGGGGGGAGACCGGGCCCCTCCAGCACCCACCCTGGCAGGCTCATGCCGGCCGGGGCCAGGACCAGGAGGGGAGGGAGCATCTCCTGGGGCGTGGCCCCTCCGTGGTAGCCGCAGTGGCGCCGGGAGTAGCGGACGGCCTCGCTCCAGGGGACGATGACCTCCTGGGCATGGACCCGCGAACCGCGGAGCCGGATCTCGCCCTCGCCAGGAGGTCGATCGGCGGTTCGCCAGCGCTCACCCTCCCCAGCGCCCCCAGGCGCGCTGTCGTAGTCCAGCACGTGGCCGTGGTCCGCCACCAGGACCACCACCCGCCCGGCCTCCCGGGCCGCCTCCAGCATGGCCTCCAGGGGGCGAAGGGTGTCCAGGTTCCAGGGCGGCTCCAACTGGTCGTCCTTGGCCAGGAAGTCGTCCACGGCGTTCACCACGACGCCGAGGACCTTGTAACGGTCGCTGGCCAGGCGGGAGGCCACCTCGGGGTTCAGGTCGGAGCCGGAGCCCGAGACCAGGTCGGCCTTGTGATGCAGAAGCGGCGGCCTGTCGGCCCGGGCCACCGAGCGCAGGCCGGCGTGGTCGCGGAAGTTGGCCTTCTCCAGGTCCTGGCCGCCTCGCACCAGGCGCCCGCTGAGCAGGCTGGCGCGGGAAACCTCGGTGATGGAGGGGACGGCGGCGACCACCGGAGGGAGCGCCCCGGCCTCGGGGCGACGGCGCGCCCAGCCCCGGGCGGACAGGTCCTCCTCGAGTTCGGAGACGATCGCCCCGGAGGCGCCGTCCAGCACCAGCAACAGGACCCGATGGGACCGGGCCAGGGGGACCACCACCTCGTCCAGCACCCGCTCGATCGGGAGAAGGCCCGCGCCCGTGCTCCCGGCCTCGGTCCACCCCGCCAGGGCTCGCGCAAAGGACTGGTTCTGGCGCTCGCGCACGGCCCGGACGCGCTGCCCCAGGAGGGCATAGGCGGCCGCCAGGTCCGGGTGCGGATCCCCCGCGGCCAGGAAGTTCCGGGCCCGATCGACCCAGGCCCCTTCGACCCGGTATCGCCCAGCCAAGGCGGCCAGGCCCGAGGGGTCCTGGGCCGAATCGGGTTCCTCCTCCAGCCAGCGGACCAGCCGCATGGCCATCTGCACGGCCCCGGCCCGCCGCGACGGGCTGCTCGCCTCGCCGTGATCCAGAACCGAGCCGGCCGCAGCCAGCAGGGCGCCCTCGGCCCTCACCCCCGCCGGCGCCTCCAGGGCGGCTCGCAGGAGCTGGGCCAGTTCCGCCACCCGCTGGGTGAACCCACGCGGCGAGACCGGGCTGAGGTGCGCCAGAGCGCCCACCCGCAGCCGCTCCAAGGCCTGGTCCCCCTGCTCCAAGGCGCGGCGGCGCTCCTCGGGATCCAGGTCACCCAGCGCCGCCAGCGCGGCCTCGGCCCATTCCCATCCCGGGCCTGGGCCCACCGGCCGATGGCCGACGAAGGCTTCCAGGCGGGCGGCGGCAGCGGTCAGTTCAGGAAAGCCTTTGGCTGCGGGCGCGAAGAGCACCGCGCAGGCCAGCCCCAGCGGGAGGGCTTGAGTTGCATGGCCGGCCTCGGCGCAGGCCTGGACCAGGGTCACCCCCTCGCCGCGCACGCGGCGGAGGTATTCGGCCGCAGCCTCCCGGAGTTCGGCCCCAGCCGCCACCAGGCGCTCGAGCTGCCCGCGGAAGGCGCGGACCATCATCTCGCGGGCGTCGCCACCCGGCGGCTCGCAATCGATGAGGACCCGGGCCAGGTCCGGCCGGGCCCGCAGCAGGGGGTCCACCTCTCGGGCCTTCATCCGGACCCGCACGGCCTCCCACGGCTCCAAGGGAAGCAGGCGGCCGCGCTCCAGGCGCGCCATCGCCTCTTGACCCAGTTCCCGGTCGGAAAGCGCCGTCAGCAGGACGAGCAGGTCGGCATCCTGGTGCAGGGCCAGCGCGGCGCGGGCCTCCAGGACCGAGCGTGCCGGACAGACGCGGACGCGCCGGCCCTCCACCTCCATGGTCTCGGGGCCCTCCCACACGAGCTCCGAGTGAAAGCCCACGGCTCGGGCCTCGGGCCTCTTCTGGAGCAGCGCCAGGATTTGGGCCTTCAGAAGGCCGGGTTGCAGGGGGAGGGGCATCGGGTCAGCCTCGCCGCCGCAAGGTCCAGGAGAGTTCCACCTCCACCTGGTCGCCGGCCTCTTCCACCGCGAGTCGCACCTCCTCCAGGCGTTGCCGCGCCTCCTGGGGACGCAGGCGCGAGAACGAGCCGGACGAGAGGACGTCCACGGACGGCTTCACCTCCGCAGGGGGGGGCACCTCCGGCAGGGTCGGGGCGGGCGGGGGCTTGACGGTCAGGATCTGGAAGACGTTTTCGGCCGCGCGCCTGACCTCGGGGGCCAGGGGCTTGCCCAGCTCTTCCACCACCAGAACCCGGTTCACGGCCTCCAGCAGTTCCCGCCCCCTCTCCCGGTTCCCGTCCGTCCAGGCCGCGGCCGCCCGCAGGAGTTGCAGGTTGCGTTTGCCCAGCGCCTCGACCAGGTCCGCAGCGGACTTCAGCGAGGCCCGCACCAGTTCAGGCCCGGCCGCCAGGTCGGCCGTGGCCAGTCGCCAGACCAGGTCCTGCGACTCCAACCCCTTGGCGGTCAGCGTCGAACAAAGGGATGCGGCGGCCCGGGCGGTGCCCAGACGCGCCGTGTCCGCGCCGGCCCCCACGACGCCAGCCAGTTCCTGCAGGTGCTGGGGCAGGGCCGAAGCGGCCGAACCCAGCGCCGCCGCCTCCTGCTGGACCGACTCGGCCAGGCGTCCCACGTTGGCCGCGTTCAGCACCTCCAGGGGCTTGAGGTCGAAGACCTTCCTGGCCCGCTCGACGGCGCGACGCCAATCCTCTTCGGCGGGCAGGGCCTGCTCGACCAGTTCCATGTCGGCTTGCAGGCTGTCCAGGTCGGGAAGGACCTGCCCGCCGTGGCGCTTGAAGCTGCGGTTCGTCTGGGTGGCGAAGAACAGCACCACCAGGGCGCGCAACAGATCGGGCAGGCCCATCCGCTCGGGCTGGTCCATCCACTCGAACAGCGCCTTCACAGTCAGGTGCGCGGGCGAATGCTCGGCAATCTTCTTGTGGAAGTGCAGCATCCAGTGCCGATCCACGATGAAGTGGTCCTCATACATGGTGCCCAGCTTCAGGGGTTGGGCGACCTCCCGCAGCAGAATGCGCAGCGATTTATCCTCGACCAGGTGACGGCCGTCCCGCTTCTCCAGCGCCTGCTGCAACTCAGCCCAGATCTTCCGGAGCCGGGCCAGCCGGATCTCCTCTTTGACCTCGAAGACGGGACAGGCCGGGTACCAGGCCCGCAAGGCCTGGTCCAGCAACCCCTCCAAAGCGTCCTTGAGGCTGCCCGACCGGGCCGGAGGTTGCGGACGGAAGGCGCAGTGCAGCGACTGGAAGTGGTCCGAAAGCTGCATCTGGAACGAGTCGTCCACCAGGCTTCCCGAGGGCTGCCGGATGCCATAGGCCATCTCCAGGGCCTCCAGGCAGCGGTGGCGCAGGATTTCCCGGCGATTCTGCAGCAACTGGCGGGCCACCTCGCGGTCCGAGGGGGCCAGGTGCGACGCGTGGCTGCCGAAACGCTCGCCGCTGAGGATGTAGTCCAGGATCACCAGGGTTCCCAGGTCCTTGCCGGCCCGGGACGACAGGAAGGTGGGCAGCCAGACCAGGGTGTTCGAGCCCTCCAGGTTCATCTCGCGGAAGGACTCCAGGCGGGCCAGGTCGTCGTTCGGCGAGAAGCCCGGGTCGAAGGGGTAGTCCAGCACCACCTTCCACTCCTCCCCGCGCGAGCGGAGGGATTCGTCGGGCAGGTCGCGGACGTTTGCGTAGAGGACCTCGAAGTTGTGCGCCGAGCCCCGCCACAGCAGCCGGTAGCTTTGGAACAGGGTTTCTTCCAGGGGCATCTGCAGCGCATTGAACAGCAACTCCCGCACCTTGCGGACCCGGTTGCCGTGGTTGTCCTCGCTGCGGGCGCGCTCGATGATGCCCTCGACGTCCACCCCGGTGAGCTGCATGGAAACCGTCGGGTTCAGGGCGTCCTCGGAGAGCTTGATCTCCCCGACCCCGGAGGCGATCCAGTGCTTCAACTTGTTCAGGACGACGGTCTTCTCGAACCCGGGAATCGGAGCCTGGATGCTGCCGTGGTTCAGGGCCGAGAGGCGCGCCGGGGTGAGCGCCTTCATCGACGGGACCTCGGGCGTCAGGGCCGACAGAAGCAGGGTCTTGACCAGCCGGTCGTCCGCCTGGAACTGTCGCAGGCGACGGGCCGCCTCGGCGTCCTGGTGAGCCTCCAGGCGCAGGTCCTCCAGGGTGCCCCCGTATTCCCCCTCCAGCAGGGGCAGCATCTTCTCGCGGTACAGCCGGCGGGCGTTCTCGGCCAGGCTGCGCATCACGTCCGTGAAGGCCTCGTCCCCCGAGACCAGCAGGTCGAACAGGTCCCCGACCGGGATGAGTTGCCCCAACTCCAAGGTGTCGCGCTGCCCGACCAGCAGCTCCATCATGATCTTCAGAGCCGTGCGCTCGCGCTGCAGGGCGCTGGAGACGGCCACCAGCACCTCGACCAGGGCCGGGCTGAAGGGGTAGACCTTGCGGAACATCTCTTCGGTGGCGTGCTCGGTCAGAAGGGTCGCCAGCACCTCCTCCCGGAGGCCCAGGACCTTGTCGAAGCTTTCTTTCAGGGTGCGCCGCGCCTCGTCCGAGCGGGGGCGCAGTACGCGTCGGGAGGCGATCTCGGGAAGGTTCCGGTCCTCCAGGGTGATTTTGTGGAAGCGCCCCTCCCAGTGCTTGAGCGCGTCCGAGAACCGTAGCTGTTCCGCCCCCGTGATGGTGTCGCCCACCAGTTCGGTCAGGTCGCGCTGGCGGGCCACGAACGAGATGATCGGCACCGGTCGGTTGGCGTGCTGGGCCTCGACCAGCTTGGTCAGCTTCTGACCTTCCTGATGCACGAAGTCCAGGTCTGCGGCTCGGCTGGCCAGCCACAGGATCAGCTCGTCCAGGAACAGGATCAGGGCATCGTAGCCCAGGGCCTTGGCGTGCTGGCTGATCCGCGCCAGGCCGGCGTCCAGCGGCAGGAAGCCCAGCCCCTTGCCCCCCGCCAGGTCGCTGTAGGCGGGGAAGATGTGGGTGAGCAGGTCCTCCAGCAGGCGCACCGCCTCCTCGGAGTCGGGCGGCGCCGCCAGGGCCGCCTGGAAGGACTCCGCGTCCCAGCCCGACTCCAACTCGCCCCAGCCGCCTTCCCCGCTGCCGGTCCCCAGTTTCTCGAAGAAGGCCGCGTCCCCCATGGTGGCCCGCATCGCGCTGGCGTTCTCGAAAAGCTTCTCGCACAGGTAGACCGCCGGGATCGGCGCGTCCGGATGCACCCGGCGCACATGCTCGACGTAGCCACCCAGGATGGCGGACTCCATGTTCTTGGCCCCCACCATGTGGTAGGGCACCAGCAGGAACCGCCGCTGGCCCAGCCAGTCGAAGCGCGTGACTACAGGGGCCAGTTCGGGCAGGGTCCGGGCCTCGGGCACGTCCTGCAGCAGCAGGTGCAGCACCGCCATGAAGTGCGATTTCCCGGCGCCGAAACTGCCGTGCAGGTAGGTGGCCTTGCTGGACCCCGACTCGACCGCGCTTTGGATGAACTGCAGGGCCTCCTCGAAACGCGTCTTCAACTCGGGGGTGACCACGTAGTTGCGCAACGTCTCGTGGGGGTGCGCGACGCCCTCAGTGAGGCGCAGGACGAAGTCCCCTTTGTGGACCTGGTTCGGGATGTCGAGGAGGTCTCGGATGAGGATGGTCATGGCCGGAGTTGCTTCGCGGGGGGCGGGGCGTTGCCTGTCGCGGGCAGGGGGGGTGGGCAAGGGCCCGCGGCGGGCCGGTTTCCTCCATGATGTTGAGGAAATGCCGCATGATCATGGAGGAAACCGGGGATATTGGGGCCCAGTCGACAAGAGGTTGGACAGTCAAGGCCGACCTGAGGCTCATCCCCTACACGTTCTGGATGCAGTTGGGCGAAGTCCAGGCCTTATGCAGCCGGCTTTGCCGCGTCCCGCTCGCCCCAGACACCTCGAAGGCCCTGCACCGGCTCTACCTGGCCAAGGGCGTGGCCGCCACCACCGCCATCGAAGGGAACCCCCTCAGCGAGGAGGAGGTCCGGAGCTACATCGACCGGACGCTGAAACTCCCCCCGTCCAAGGAGTACCTGGGTCGAGAGGTCGAGAACATCCTGACCGGCCTCAACCTGATCCTGCAGACCATCGCGGAACCGGACCGGGACGCCGACCTGACCGTCCCGCTGATCCGGGACTTCAACCGGATCGTGCTGACGGACCTGGAACTGAACGAGGGCGTCGTGCCGGGCGAGCTGCGCACCCACGCGGTCGGCGTCGGCAGCTACCGTGGGGCGCCTGCCGAGGACTGCCCCTACCTGCTGGACCGCCTGTGCGCCTGGCTGCCGGAGATCCAGGCGCCCCAACCGGACGACAAGGTCGCCTTCGCCGTGCTGCGGGCCATCCTGGCCCACCTCTACCTGGCCTGGATCCACCCCTTCGGCGACGGGAACGGCCGGACGGCGCGGCTGGTCGAGCTGCTCATCCTCCTGAAATCGGGCGTTCCCAGCCCGGCCGCCCACCTTTTGAGCAATCACTACAACCTCACCAGGATGCGCTATACCAGAGAACTGGACCGAGCCAGCAAGTCCGGAGGCGACTTCGTCCCCTTCCTCGGCTACGCCCTCCAGGGCCTGTTGGACGGCCTGCGCGAGCAGATGGCCTACGTCACCGGCCAGCAACTCACGGTAGCCTGGGAGCACTACGTCCACGAGCAGTTCCGCGGGTCCGGAAAGACGACGGTGCGGCAGCGGGATCTGCTGCTCGAGCTTTCGCGACACCCGGAGGGTGTGGACTCCCACGAACTCCGGAGCCTGAGCGTGACCCTGGCCCTGCATTACGAGGGCAAGACGGCGAAGACCCTCAGCCGTGATCTGAACAAACTGAAGGCCCGCGACCTGGTCCGCCGGGTCGGTCACACTTGGGTGGCCTGCCCGGAGATCATCCTGGCCTTCCTGCCCGCCCAGGCCCTGGAGAGGCCTGTGGACCAGCCTGGCGCGGCCCCACCAAGGCCCAGGCGGAGAGCGAGGCTGACCCCCATCCAGGCCGCGAAATGATCGCCCCCCGCGTATTGCCGACGACATCATCGAAGGGGAATGCCCGGTGAACCGCCCATCGACTCCAGAGCTCCATCGCGCACTGTGCAGCCTCCCACCCACTGGCGAGTCAGGCTTTGAGGGGTTGGTGCTCAGGCTTTTCGAGGGTCTCACCGGGCGGAAGTTCTACCAGGCTCGCTCCGGTTACCAGGCGGGCTCGGACGCCTCCTCGGACACCCTGGGACAGGCGGGAATCAAGGTCGAGGCCAAGAGGTACGGGGACAGTACAAGTCTGAACGACCGTGAGATCCTTGGCGAGTTGGAGGAGGCCTATCAAGCCGGTGAGCTTGACCTCTGGGCCTTTGTCACGACCCGCACCATACCCGCCCAACTCCGCGAAAAGCTGGCCAAGGCGGCGGAAGGTCGCCACGTCGAGCTGCTCCTCCTCGGCCGACCCGTCGGGCAAGAGCTGGACGATGTCGCCCTGCTGTGCGCCTCGAGCCCTGACCTTGTCCTGAGCCACCTGGCCCGCGCAAATCAGACATGCAACCGGGAGGTGCTCGAGAATGAACTCTCCCAAGCACGACGCAGCCCCGGATTCGCTGCCAGGGAGGAGGAACTCCGGAAGCGGCTCGAGTCGCCTCGAGTCGGCTTCGCTTCGTGGAAGGAAGCGATGCACCGGGAACTCCGAAGGCGCCTGCACGATCCCCAGGCGTCCCGGGCCAAGTATGGCCAGGCACTTGACCTCGGCCGTCGCGAGTTCGTCCCCCGGCACTCGGTGATCGATACCCTGGAGTCGTGGAAGAAGGCTTGGCAGACGCCGATGGTCGTCTTGGGAGAGGAGGGCGTCGGGAAGACCTGGGCTACTCTGGTCTGGGCGGACGAGGCCGCCACTTCCTGGGGCCCGGCCTTCGTGCTGGTGACGGCCAACCGTATGGTCAGCCAAGACCCCGTCGCTTTGGTGGCAGAAGCCACGGCTGCACTGCTCCAGGATTCTCCGGCGGAGGGCTGGACCGGGCGGGTCTCCAGGTGGCTCAAGCCCAGCGGACCGGTCATGGTCCTGATCCTGGACGGCTTGAACGAAAGCCCTGCCTGCGGGGATTGGGAAGGCCTGCTCCAGGCACTCTTCGACTACAGGGAGAAGATCGCGGTGCTGGCGACCTGCCGCGAATCCTGCTGGGAACGGCAATACCCGTACTTCCACCCGCACTGGCGGCGATGCGCTGCCGAACCGTTCGATGACGGCGAGCTGGGGCAGGCGCTCGACGCGGTTGGGGCATCCAGGTGCGACATCCCCGCCGGCCTCGTTCAGTACCTGAGGAGACCCCGATACTTCGATCTCGCCTGGCGACTTCGAGACAACGTCAAAGAAGGCGAAATAACCCTGGCCCGCCTGCTCTTCGAGGATTGGCGGGATCGGCTGGGGCGCAGACTCGGACTCGGCCGCCTTGAATTCAGCCCGGCGGCCTTCGAGGAGTTCATCAAAGGTTACGCCAGGAAGCGACTGCAACGAGAGTCGTTCGACCGCCTGGCCGGCCTGCTACCGGAGTTCGTCGACAGGCAGGCGGTCCTGAGAGAACTGGTGGACGAAGGGATTCTCACGAACAACGCAAGGGAGGTCAAGGAGGATCACCTGGCCATGGGGATCGGCCTGGTCCTGGCAGAGGAGGTTCGTACTGCGCCCGATGCCCAGGCGGCAAGGGAGACCCTCTCCCGTTGGTTGGAGCCCTGTCCGGACATGGACCTGAAAGGGGCGGCGTGCGGCGCGGCCTGTCTTAGTGCCATGGAGGATCAAGGATACCCTGAGCACGCCCTGGCTGAGCTCCTGAAGACCTGGTTCGGCACGCACAACTACGACCTGGGCCCTCCGCGGGACAACGTGGCAGCCTACCTTCCCCTGGTGCCGCACGTCTACGCAGACGTGGCAGAGTATTTCTGGTCGGAGCGGGATGATCCGCGGGCCCAACGGCTGTTGATGGCGGGCGTCACCCGGCTGAACGGGTCGGACCGCCTCGAGAAGGGCTTGCGCTTCATCGTGCAGCGCTGGATGGCGTTGGTCCATCCCCTCGGTTCCCCCACGCTGCGGCACCTTGCAGCGGAAGAGCGCCGAAGGGGAGTCGCCGGCCGCCTTGGGACGACCGTTAACCCGGGGGAGGTCGAGGTGGCGGGCTGCCGGCTCCGGGTCGTGGCGGAGGAACAGGCTGGACTTCTGCGGCTGACGAGGCTCGCCTGGGCCTTCCTCGAGCGCGATTCACGGCCCGGAGAACTCGCGGACTCGATTGCTGCCTGGGCGGTCTCTCGTTCCGTCAACGGCGGGTGCGACGAGTGGGACGTCGCCCGGTGGGTCCTCCGCAGGCGATATGAGGACCTATGGCCAGCGCTGAGGACGTGGATCGAACGCTTGCTGCGAACCAATACTGAAATCGCGCGTGAGGCGGCCGATTGGCTGCTTCGGCTCTGCGGAAGTATAGATGCCCGGACGCTCCGGGCTGCTTCGAACCTCGCCGACGCTCCGGGTGGGCGCCGGTTCTTCCTCGACCCATGGGCGCGTGCGGCGGAGGAATCGCCGGGTCCGGAAAGCCGCCTCTCCGAACAGGACCTCATCACCGTGGTTGAGGCTGGGAAGAAGCTGGACCTTGGCGCTGTCGCCATGGGTCCGGCTGCGACCGCGGAAGATTGCCGGCTGGAGGAGATCCTGACGATTCTGGCCAGGCACAGCCCTCACGACGGGGTCCGCCTCGTCCAGCGCCTCGCGGCCGAGCTTCCAGGCCGGGAAGCGCAGGCCCTCTTCCTTCTCCTCCTGAAACTCCAGGGCCACCTTGTCGCTTTGAATGACGCAGACAGGGGAATCTTCCTCCAGGTTCGGGACAATCTGCTGGCGCTCGATGAGAGTCAGGGAACGGCAGACCTTTGGAGCGAGTTTCACGTCTGCCGAGCTCTGCTGTACGGTCAGCCCCCCGACGAGCAATGGCGCGTCTTCAGCGCCCGTCCGCCCTGGGCGGTGGTGGAGTTCGGAGGCCTCGATCTCCTGTCCCCTGCGGATCCGGAGACGCTTCAGCGGGTCTTCGAGCAGATCTCCCCGGAACTTCCCGAGTTTCGGCGGTTGGGCGCCGCGGCCTACCTGGCCGCCAACCCGTTTCTGTGCCCGGAGGGCGGCCTACAGAGGCTTCTCTCCCTCGTATCGGACCCCTCGGCCCCTGTGCGCATCTGGGCCCTCCGGGCGATCTTGGCCTGTCGGGAGGAGTCCTCCAGACAGGCCCTCGTCGAGTCCGCCTGGCGGAGGAGCGAGGAGACAGAAGACTTCGAGATGACCAGCGCGGGCGCAATTCTCGCCCAGGCGGCCCGAAACCGGCCCTGGGACGAGGTCCTTGCCATCGTTCCCCTGCCCCACCTCGGCCCGACGGTCGTGGCGCGGGGCTCCCTCCAGGAGGAGGTTGTCGATTTTGCAGATCGCCTGGACACCCTCTGGAAGAAGCTACGGAGCAACGACAAATGCGCGGACGCAGACTCCGTGCCCGATGCCGTGGCCTACAACAGGGAACCTGGATCGAAGTGGCCGGTCCGGCCCCATCTCAGGCCTGGCGAGTCTCTGACCTCGCGAACGATCACCTTTATCGACCACAGCCAGCACTGGGGCGGCAGGATTGGAGACCGCGACGCCGTCCGGAACTTCAAGAGGGCCTTGGAAGGAGACCGGGAGGACTTCCAGGCGGAACTCAATGAGAGCCTCCAGGAACAGGACAAAATCGGAAACATCTGGTTCTCAGGCTGGTGGAGCGATCAGGGGATGGCCGAGGTGGCAGCCCTGCGTCGCGACCTTGTCGAAAATTGGCTGAGGGCTGCCGAGGAGGACACCAGGTTCCTGGGTCGATTTCCCCGCCTCTATGAAAGCCTTTGCTCCGCGCTCCTGCAGGTCGCTCCGGACCTCGGATGCAGGCTCCACGCCAGCCTTGTGGACTCCAGAGCAGCCAAGCTGATAGACCGGCGCACGACATTGCCCTCGGCCACCCACGCTCTCCTTCGTGTGCCATGTACCCCGGAAATACAGGTGGCTCGTCGCCAGCTCTTCGATGCCTGCAAGAGCGACCTGGACCTGCTCCACCTTGCGGTGGCCACTCAAATCGAGGGAAGCTCGGACTGGCTAGACTCCGAGGTGGACCGCCTGCTGGAGTCCCATCGCCATGTCGAGGTGGCCCGCGGCGTTGCCCTGTCCTGTTTCCGAGTTCGTGACGAACCGAGCGGCCCCAGGCTGCCGATGGGCTTCGAAGCGTCCTGGGTGGGCAACTACTCCGGGGAACTCGCGGATAGTCTTGCCACCCGCGAAATCTGGGGCCGCAGGTGGTATCGGCAGTTCCTCGAGGCCGAAGACAGAGCCTTGTCGTGGGGCGGATTCCGCCTGTTCCTGGCGTGCGCAGACAGTCGATTCTTTGTCTGGGGGCCCCTGGTCGTCGGGGGGCGAGAGAAGGAACTGGCCGGGCGATTGGACTTCCTGAACCTCAACCACGAGGAGTTGAGCCGCCGGATCCGAGACAACGAGAAGAAGTTGGGCAAGGTCCTACTCGGGATGTCCGTGCTGATGGATCCCGTTCCGCCGTGGTGGCCGGGGTGATGCTCGCCAGGCGTGCCTGCTCTGCCGGCCCGCAGGCTGATGCACCAGCAGCAGTCGGACAGGATTCAGGTGGGCTTCAGAAGGCTGACGGGCGATGGGCCCCACGCCAGAGACGTCCTCACTGCTGGCGGGCTTTGACAAGATGTGCACTTATATGTTAACCATAGGTCGTGATGAGTTGACTTGGAACGCGATGAATGGGGGCAGTCCTTAGCCTCATAAGGGCCGAAAAATTCAGGGTCTACGCCATCAAACGGGGGCGCAAGCGGGACTTCCTGGAGTTCATTGAAGCGCACCAGGACCGTGGTGATCGTGCAGCCATCGTAAACATGGTGAACTACCTGGCCTGTGAAGGTATCGGCATGGGAGACCGCTGGAAGGTACTCAAAGGAGTCGGCAAGCCAACCATTTGCTACATGCGCCCGCCAAACATCCGGATACCGTTCGTCCTCCATCCGACCGTAGAAGGGGTGTTCGTCATCCTCAGCGCCTTCAAGAAACAGGCTCAGGACTGGCCACCCGGAGAGACCGAAAAAGCCATCGCCGACCGCAACTCGGTCCGGGGCCTTCCCTTCGAGGATGCAGACGATGTCGCCTAGAGAGGTCGATTCTCATGAAGAATGCATTTGACAGAATCGTCGCCGAGCTGCAGAAGAGCCACGAGATCTACCGGGAAGAATGCCTGCTCGAGTTCACCGAAGAGGTCGCCCGGCGCATGAAGTCGCTGGGACTGACGCGCAAGAGTCTTGCGGAACGACTGAACTGGAGCAAGTCGCGCATCTCCAAGGTCTTGAACGGCCGCCCCAACCTCACGATCGACACCGTGGCCCAGATCGCGTTTGCACTGGACTGGAAGCCTAAGTTGTCCTTCAGGCCGATTGCAGAAGAGCCCCGTGGCTCTCAAGGACGCGAAGTCTGGCAGAGCGCGCCCACCGGGACTGGCCATCGACCCGCACCCGGGTGGGACGCCGAAGAGAACCTGGTTTCGCGGCAGAGCCTTGCGCGCGCCTTTGAATACCGACAGAAGAAGATGGAGAAGGCCATTGGAACGCCCGTCGAAGCCCCGCCGAAAGATGAAGCCAGCGCCAATCTCGCCATTGCAGCTTGATTTCTGGTCGCTTGAGAAGCTTGTCTTCCGAAAAAATCCAGCCTACAGCCACGATGTCGAAGAGAATCAGGACTACGAGATCCTGGTCGATTTTGATGTCCGCCTGCTCGGCGAGGAGAACGAGTTCGTCATCCCCTTTATCGTTGAGGTACGTCCGGTCACGACGCGAGGGGACAACCACAAGCTGGAAGAGATCGTGGTAGAACTGAACGGGTTCTTTCGGGTCGCCGCCGGCATCAACCCGTGGGACCTCATCCCGGGCAACGCGCTCGCGATGCTCTACGGCCTGGCCCGCGGACTGGTCCAACCGGCGCTGTCCAACGCGCTGACCCCGTTCGCCGTCCTGCCTGTGGTCAATTTGCAGGAAGTCATCACCAAGAAGGCCGAGGAGATCACCAGGCGGTCGAAGCGGCCCAAGAGGCCGAGGGCGAAGAAGGACGATGAGTAGGCGTCGACGGCGGAGCCTTGTGTCGGTGGCGGGCGGGGGGGGGGCCGGGCGGAGCGGGGGCAAGGCTTTCCGGCATGATGTTGAGGGAATTCCTCATGATCATGCTGGAAACACGGGGTAGTTTGAGCTGGGAGCATTCGTTCCATGAGCCAAGAAGTGCTTGACTTCTCGGCAGAGGTGTACTTGGAGGGGAGCGGGGTCAAGGTTGGCAGGGCTCATTCCAACTCACCAAGCACCTGCACCAGCTCCTCCTCGAAGGCTTGGAACGCGGGCAGTCTCCGCAGGGGTCCGTAGTCCTGGATCAGTTCCCCGACGCGCTGCACGGCCTTGCCGGCATTCAGGCGCCCCCTGCGCCGCGCGGAGAGGCCGCGGGCGGCCTCGAAAAGATCGTAGAGACAGGCCTTGGGATCGGGAAGGTTCTCCAACTGGCCGATCGGGGGCATGGCCAGGGGTCGTTTGCCGTTGGGATTCCCGGCAGCCTGGCGGACCGCCGCCTCGTCCACCTGAAGCCAGGCCTCGGTCATGCGCACCGGGACTGCGCAGACCGCTGGCATCGCGACCCCTGCCACTTTGGCCAGGGCCGCGCGGATCTCCCGGACGCGGACGGCCCTGGATTCACGCTCAGCGTCGCGGTGCACCACCAGGACCCGAGCCGGGAACAACCGGGCGGCCGCCAGGATTCGGTTGTGCAACCCCTTCGGCGGTTCAGGCAGCACGCTGAAGTCCGCCCAGTGGTCCGCAGTGACCGTCCATCCCAGGTCACGCAGCAACCAGCGGATCGGATGAAGCAGGACCCGGTCGGACGAACCGTCCGTCACGAGTGTGAAATCCAGCGATCGGCTCAAGGCTCGTAACCTTCCTGCGGCTCGAAACACAAGGACAACTGCCGCACTTCCCGCCGGGCGTAGTCTGCGACCCGAGCCTTACCCCGGGGGGACGCTTCCGGAACGGGATTCAGGTAGGCGAGCACCTGCCCCAGAGCGATCGTCCCCACCTCTTCAGAGGCCCTGGTGCGCCAGGTACCGTGGACGCATCTGAGTCGCAGCGCGGCCGCCCTACCTGACGCCTCGGCGAAAAGGAGGCTGCCCTCGGGGACCTGCCCCACCACGGCGGGAGAGTGCGTATTGACAAGGATCTGGCGGAGAGGGTTGCCTGGTCCAACGGCCTGGCTCGGGTCCACAGCGATGTCCTGGAGAAGTTCGAGCATCGTCCCGATACGCCGGGGATGGATCCCATTCTCAGGCTCTTCGAGGCAGAGAACCCCCGTCTCCTCGGAATCCATCTCCAGTATGGCGAGGGCCAGGAAGCGTAGGGTCCCGTCTGAGAGCGAGCTGGCTGGGAACTCCGGCCCTTGAAGTTCCTTGAGCATCAAGGTCAGGAGCTTCCGCTTCTCGTCCCGATCGATGCGGATTCCCCCGACCCCCTCCAGGAGTTCCGCCAGACGGTTGGCCAGGGTGGCGTAGACCGCTTCCGCCTCCTCGTCGCTCCCCCAGGCCCCGGCCAGGCGATAGAGCGTGGCCGGCAGGTGGGAGCCATCGGCTTCCAGATGATCCGGAGAACCTTCATCATCCGGCCGTCGCAGAGCAGCAGGCTCCAATTGCAGGAGCCGAGCGCCCCGCAAGGCCTGTCGGACCAGCACGGCCGTCTGTCCCTCCTGGGCGTTCCTGGCCGAAGACAATACCGTCCGGGGCAGAGTCGCCAGCGGGAACTCCCAGGTCCGACCGCCTCCCTTCGGCGCCCCTTCCGTGCGAGGTCGGTCCTGGTGGCGCTTCACGACCCCCTTCAACAGATCTGTCGAGAGGTAGGATGCCCTCCGACCAGCTCGGATGACCGAGTCGCGCCAGACCTTCTGGTGCTCAAAGCCGAGTCGGCTTCGCGCCTCGCCGCTGGTAATGTAGGATAATCCCTCAGAGACAAGCCGAATCTCGTCCCGAGGACGCCCGGGTCCCTGGCGCTCCAGTTGCAGGCTCACCTCATAGCGGACGAAGGTGTTGCTGGCCTCGGCCCGCTGGCCGAAGTCGTCTACGCCTTCCTCGGGGACCAGGAGTTCCGCGGCCAGCGTCATCCGGCCATCTCCGGGAGTGGTGAACAGGCTGCGCACCTCCTCCCCCCCCCGAACGGCCCTGGCCGCCTCGACGAAGGGCCTCTCGGCCAGCTCGCGCAGAAACAGGATGGCGTCGAAGAGGTTGGACTTGCCCACGCCGTTAGAACCAGCGATGCACGTGAAGGGGCCGAAGCGGACATCCACGTCCACCAGGTTCTTGAAGCCCCGGACCTGCAGGCGGGTCAGCATTCCTGTTTCCTCCCAACGATAGCGTGGTCATGGTTCAGCGTGGGGCGCCTCCGCCCTGTGGAAACAGGCGCACCCGGCCGCCCTGTTTCCGCCATGATGTTGAGGAAATGCCGCATGATCATGGCGGAAACCGGGACTTGTCCTAACTGAGCCCCAGCTCGCGCATCTGCTCGCTCACGAAGCTGCTGAAGAACTCGCCCAT
>JALHDH010000246.1 GCA_022839105.1 bacterium | reverse complement strand
ATTGTTCGTAAGCGATCATTAACAACTATTCGATTGATAGATGCAAGCCCAGAAAAACCTGTGCCAGGTTTTGGTACTTGTTCAGAAGAACTACGTGGACTCAGCCTTTTGCTTCAATACCCTTACATTCTTAAGAAACAACTTAGGGCCATTCTAAGAGCTAGTACATTAGGAACAACTCATTTGTTATTGCCAATGGTCACACACCAGATGCGTGAACGGCGTGCCTGTTACGGGGAATTAGTGCAGATCGATGGTTCTCCCCATGCTTGGTTTGAAGGGCGAGCACCGAAATGTACCTTACTGGTTTTTATCGACGACGCCACAGGCAAACTGCTCCAGTTGCTTTTTGTGGAAAGTGAGAGCTTTTTCAGCTATGGCATGGCTGCCCGGTTGTATTTTGAGCGTTGTGGCAAGCCTGTAGCCTTCTACAGCGATAAACACGGGGTTTTCCGGGTCAATATCCCCAAAATAAAAGACCTTTAAGCCGCCGATATCGGCAATCTCATGGATGAAAGCAAAGCTGCTTATTATATCCTTGCCTTGACCGTAAATTATAGCGTCGGGAATAATGCCGAACAGGTCATATCCCTTTGCCGCAGCCCTTTTAAAAGTAAAGAATGTGGAATGATTTTCCAAAATAATTGCGGTTTTAATCTGCCTTACGCCCCTGTTCCAATATACAAACATCTGGCCGTATTTTTTCATTTTAAGGTCTTCATAAGACAGCTTTAATCTTTTGATTACTCCGTTATCCGGTTCTTCTTTTGGGTCTAAAAACTTCTCATTATCAAAAAGCTCCAAACATCTTTCCTCACAACTTGCCCACTCTCGCCAGCCTCTGTTTTGCAAAAACTCATATATTCGTAAAATAAATTGCCATTCTCTGTCAGTTTGCAGCCTCGGATATTTAATATATGTACTAAGGTCCAATAAATCGGACAGTCTTAGGATGTCTTCACTCTTCCATCTTGGAGTAATCACATCTTCTGTAATGTACCATCGAAGTTTCAATGGCGGATATTTGCCATTGTATCCCACGGTTTTCATTGGTTTTATATATCCTTCTTGCAGGAGTCTTTCTAAACCCTCATATAGGCCATGATAGCCGCCCTTTTTATGGTAGGCAGAGAATCCTCCTGATTTTTCCAATAAAAACTTTTCAAGATCAGTTAAATAAAAACTTTTCCGATTTTTTTGTTTGTAGTCATTCAAAAAGACTTTTATAAGATTGTACATAATTTCCCTTCCCAAATTCCATGGTTATAAAATGATTTTCTCATAATTTAGTAACAATTTTCTTTATCTATATTTGCATACTGCTTTGATTTACATATAACTTTATCACATACTTTTTTCACCACAGCATTTACCCAAGCCTCACTTTCTTTTTCTTGAAGCTTTTCTTTTTAGGCATATCCGAATTATTTGCCTCTTTTGACAAAGCTTAAATATCATAGTTCCCTTAGTGATGACTAAACAAAGA
>JALHDH010000129.1 GCA_022839105.1 bacterium | reverse complement strand
GGCCCCACCGGTGGACACCTTCTGAAGACGACCTACCTTCCCACCTCGAAGGTCCCCGTGTAGTCGATCCCCTCGTCGCTCCGCATCTGGTAGCTGCCGGTGACCCCCGACCCGCCGACCACCCGGCCCTGCCAGGAGCCGTTGTAGGTGTGGTGCTCTGTGGGATGGCTGCCGTCGTCTTGCGGACCAGGGGGGCGCGCCCGGGCACCTAGCGGAAGTAGAACGCGTTGGTGAGGGCGTTGTCGGCCGCATCGACCTCGTTGGTGCCGTCGTAGGGTCTCCTCTCGCCCCAGGCGTCAGTCCAGGTTCTCCCCTTGCGGGTGTCGACGAACACCGCGTGCGAGCCATTCCAGGCCACGACCCCGCTCTGGCCGGGGATGTCCGCCACGTCGATCGAGCTGACCTGGTTCGTCAGGCCCAGGTACTTGGCGGAAAGAACGGGATCCTCACCGTTGTTGAGGCTGCGCAGGGCCTCGGCGTAGGTGCCGTTATCTTACGATGCGAGGCGAAGTCGGCGGCCGTGCGCCCGTCCTGGAAGGGGATCCTGCTCCTGGTCGTCCTGGCCGTGCTGTGGCTCCGCGTGCAGCAGTGCATGCTGCCCCCGGTGAGCACGGGCGACCTGGCTCGCCAGCTCCTGTACGGGCTCCTGGTGGACCAGAGGGGCCTCTCGGCAGCCAACCTGGCCCTGGTCGAGGTGGCCCCGGCCTTCGCCGAGGTGTCCTGGGCCGAGCGCAGCTACAACTACCCGGTCCTCACCCTGGCCTTCTTCGCGCTCGTGGCGGCCGTGTGGCCCACCTTCTTCTTCGCCCGCCTGGCCCTGACCGCGCTGGAGGCCTGGAACGCCTGGATGGTGGCCCGCCTCTCGGGGCGGGCCTGGCTCGGGGTGCTGTACTGGGCCTCGCCGCTCTCGATCTGGTGGGCTTCCCGGGAGGGCCAGTTCGAGCCGCTCCAGAACGCGATGGTCCTCGGCGCCCTCTGGGCCCTCCCCCGCCTGGAAGAGGCGCAGCCCCGCCGGCTGGGCCTGGCGTGGCTGCTGCTCGCCCTGAGCATCCAGGTGAAGGTTGTGCCGGTCCTGCTGGTCCCGCTCTTCGTCGTGCGCAGTTGGCCCGCGGGCCGGGCCGCCCTGCCCTGGGTCCTGGGGGCCCTCGGCCTGGGTTGCCTGCCCACCCTCCTGGCCTCTCCCTGGTACCCGTCGGTGCGGATGGTGGTCTCCACCCCGAGCTGGGAGGCGATGAACAACCCCTTCTTCTGGAACCTCCGGGACCCCGAGATGGGCCTCGTCCTGCAGTGGTGGCTGGCCGAGCCCTGGCGCCGCGTGGTCTTCTTCGGCAGCCAGGCCACCACGTGGATGGCCCTGGCCGTCTCGCTCCTCCTGCTGCTCCGGAGGCGCACCGTGGAGGGCCTGGCCCCGGCAGCCCTGCTGGCGCTCATGAAGTTCTCCAAGGTGGTGCGGCCGTGGTATGGCGTGCTCCTCCCGCCGCTGCTCGTGCCCGCGGGCCAGCACCAGCTCGTGCAGGCCCTCTGGCTCATCGCCCCGTTCCTGGACCTTTTCTGCCTCCAGGGACTGGCCTCGGACTGGCCGCCCTTCTATCCGGGCGTGGGCGTCTTCAGCGCCCTGGCCGTGCCTGCGCCCTGAGGCGCTCGTCGCGCAGGGAGACGGGCGGGGCCGGCCCGGAAGGCTTCGAGGCGACCGGGACCTCGGGCCCGGAGGGGCGCCCTCAGGTCCGATCCCAGAACCGCTCCCGGGCCTGGTCCAGGAGGCGGAAGATCGTGCCGTCGTCCCCGCGCCGGATGCAACCCGAGTGCTTCTCGACCCAACGCCGAGGCAGGCCCGCGCGGCCATGCAAGGCCCCGACTGCGGCGCCTACCAGGGCGGCCACCGTGTCGTTGTCCCAGGTGTCGGTGGCGGCCCGGACCAGGGCCTCCTCGGGGTCATCGCCGTAGCGGGACAGGAGGAACAGCACGGTCGGCACGGTCTCCAGCAGGTAGGCGCCGGAGTGCCAACCAGTGTCGTCCACGTCGTCCAGGCCGCGGGCCAGGGCCGCCGGGACCTGCTCCTCGACGAACCTCCAGAGGGGGCCGTCCCAGTCCGAGAACCTCGGCGACCGGGCCCGGTAGCGGGTGGCGCCCTCGATCTCGCGGGCCGGCTCGACCCAGGCCTGCACCCACCAGGAGGGGTCGGGGGCAGACTGCATCGACAGAAGGTCCCAGAGCACCCGGACCATGGCCACGCAGGAGGCGTTGGAGGCCCGGTCGTTGTGCGTCACCATCCCCGCCAGCAGGGCGTCGCTCCAGAGATCGGGAGAGGGCTGGCGCAGGTGGGGGAGCAGGACCGGGGCGATGCGCATGAGCGCCCCGTTGCCGGCAGACCTGGGGCCGGCCTTCTCCCAGGGGATCCCGCGCTTGAGCCGCCCGAGAGCCTCCCGGACGGTATGCCCGATCCCGAAGATCCTTCCACCCGCCGTGAAGGCGCGGGCCAGGGCTTCGGGCTCGACGTGGCCGTGGGCCAGCAGGTGCTCGACCGTCCAGAAGGCGAGCTGCGTGTCGTCCGATGGGTAGCCCAGGGGCAGCCCGGTGTGGGTGTTCGGCAGGTAGTCCCGACGCTCGCCGAAGCGGGCCCTGCGCTCCCAGCCGGCACCGCCCTCCGGGCGTCCCAGCGCGTCGCCGATGGCGAGCCCCAGCAGCATGCCCTCCACGCGGTCGAAGCCCGTCCGGGGATCCAGGGGGGACACAGGGCGGGCCAGCCACGCCGAGTCCTCGGCCTCCAGGAACCCCCGATCCAGGAGGTCCCGGACCATGACACGCGACGACCGGGGCTGGCGCGCGTCGGCCAACCTGACGAGCTCGCTGGCCTGGTCGAGGGGAGTGACGCCCTCCGGGGGTAGGAACTGGCTCTCGGGTTGGTTCATCAGGACCTCCTTGGCGCCGGGGCCGCCTTGGGTGGCGGGGAGTCCGCACGGGCCGGACCAGAGAAAGTGTATATCGCACAACTACTTGTGTCAAGACCCCCGCGGAGGCCGCCAGGCCTACCCCGCCGCGCCGCTGTTGCGCAGCGCCTCCGCGCCTGGGGGGAGCTCGGGAGAGGCCTCGGCCGAGCGCCCGAGGGCCTCCAGCAGCTTGCGGGTGGGCACCTTGCCCCCGGGTCCCAGGAAGAGGGCCTGCACGTAGCCCTGGGCGGCCGCCTTGCCCTCAGCCTCGAAGCGCTGCTCGAGGTAGATCCACTTCTCGTCCCAGCCCACGAGGCGGGTGACCAGCTCGAAGGTCTGCAGTGGGCCCAGGGGCCGTCGGAAGCGCATCGTCGCGCCCCCCAGCACAGGCAGCCAGCGCCGGGAAAGCACGACCCGGCCGATCCCGCTCCGCACCAGGAGATCCACCCGGCCAAGGTCCATGAGGCTCAGGTAGCGACCGTTGTTCAGGTGCAGGTTGAAGTCCATCTCCCAGGGCCAGACGCGCATCGTCACCCGCGATTCCTCCAGCACGCCCATCCTCGAGCGCAGGAGTGACGTCAGGAGGGTGTAGAGGTAGCGGAAGGCGAGGGTCATCGGTGCTGGGTCCTTCGGGGTGCCTCCCGGCGCGGGCGCCGTGCGGAGGACGGGTGCGGACGGTCCTTCGGCCCGGTTCGAGGGTGCCCTGGTTCGTCGGAAGGTGCCTCCCGATGGGGCGGCGTGTTAACCTCCCGGTCAAGGATGGAGCGGCCGAGCCGCGCTACAATCAGGCTGAGCGCCCATCCCAGCTCGAGGAGTGACCCCGTGATCCAGCCCCTTGGAGCCCCGTCCCCCACCCCGGCCCCCCGCCCCTCGAGGCCTGCCGCCACGACCGTTCCCGCCGATCCGGTCGACGCCGTGCGCCTCTCCTCGTCTCCCGGCGAGGTGCGGAAGGCGCCGCCGGGGCTGGCCCGGATGGCGCTGGCCCACGCGGCGGCCGGAGCCGCCTCGGGACCCGCGGGCGCCGTGGCCTCCGAGGCCGATCGGCGCCTGCTGGAGGCGGCCCTTCCGGAGCTCAAGCGGGCCACCTACCCGGGGAAGGCCGAGGACCTCCTGGCCCTGGCCAGCGAGCCGGCCGGCGCCGCCCCCCTGGCCGAACGCCTCCAGGCGATGCAGGCGCTGGCCCAGGAGTGCCGGGCCGCCGACAACACCGTTCAGGCCTACCGCGAGGCGCGGGAGCATGCGGGCGCCCGGCCGCTGGTGCAGGTGGCCACGGAGATCGCCAGCCTGGTCGACGCCAGCGACACGCGCCGAGGCGTGGCGGCCTTCCACTTCCTGGAGGACCGGGTCTCGGCGCACCCGCCCGCGGGGATGGACGGCGCCTCCGCGAGGACCTCCTTCATGGGCCTGGCGGCGGCCCTGCGCGATCCCGAGGCGGCCACGCGGCTGTGGACGCGCCTGGAGGGCGCCGACGTGCCCGAGCCACCCGCCGAGCGCCTCCGGATCCTCCAGGCCTGGTACGAAGCGGGCGACATGTACGTCAGCGACGCCGAGGCCGGGCTGGAGACGGTGCTGCGCCAGCGCCGCCCGAGCGAGACCTTCCAGGCCGTCACCGACTCCTACCTGCAGCTCGCGGGCACGCTGAAGAACCGCCGGGAGGCACCCAAGGCCTTCGACCTGCTGCGTCGCCACACGGCCGCCGCGGGTCCCGGGAGCATCACGCCCACCGAGAAGGAAGGCGTGATCCGCGCCTGGCTCAAGGGCGCCCGCAACGCGGAGGAAGCCGAGAAGCTCTTCGAGGCCGCCGCGGCTGCGCCCGACGAGGGAGAGTTCCTCGACCGCCTGGACGTGCAGCGGACCCTGCTGGACCGCTCCGCGCAGCGCGGCTGGTCCGGCGGGACCGTGGCCGACGCCTGGCCCCCGGGAGCGGGCCGATCATGACCGAGCCCACGCAGCGCCTGCCCCCACCCGGTTCTCGGGCGCCAGGAGCACCTCCACCGTGCCCCCCGCGACCCGGCCCGGGGCCGGCACGATCTTGACCCCCCGGTGGTCGCCCGTGAACATCCCGAGCGCGTACCCCTGGAACTGCGCGTCGGGGAACATGTAGCGCGGCTGGCGGCAGGGGACGTGGAGCGAGTGGAGCTCGTGCACGATCTCGGCCGGGACGAGCTGGCGCCCCCCGACCTTTCCGCGCTGCAGCCCCACGCGGCTCCACTCCAGCAGGTCCCGCAGGCAGGAGCGGACCGCGCTGGACGGGGCCAGCACCTCCATGTCGCCGCAGCCGTGGGGGAGGACCACGGCGTCGCCCGCGAAGCGCACGTGCCCTGCCGCCTCGTCTGCGTCGCCTCCCACGGAGGTCCGGGTCATCCCGAGGGGCTCGAACAGCCGCTCCCGCAGGAACGTGCCGAAGGGTCGGGCTCCGTACAATTGCACGAGCGCGCCGACGGCCAGGTACATCATGTTGTTGTAGACCAGGCCGCTGCGAAAGCTCGCCCGCTGCCGCAGGTGCGGGAGCTTGCCGATCAGCCCCTCCGGGGTGAGGTCGGAGCCCGTGTACAGGAGCGGGGCGTCCTCGACCCCCGTGCGGTGGCAGAGCAGGTCGCGCACCGTCGTCTCGGCCGAGACGTAGGGGTCGTGCAGGTGGAACCCCGGCAGGAGGTCGACCACGCGGTCGTCCCAGCCGAACTTCCCCTCCGCGACCAGGAGCCCCACGGCCGTGGCGGTCATCGACTTCGTGACGGAGCCGATGCGGAAGACCGTCTCGGGCGTCACCGGGTCGGGCGCGTCGGCGCGGCGGACGCCGAGCCCCTCGGCCAGGACCACCTTGCCGTCCCGCAGGGCGCCCACGGCCAGGCCGGGCACGCCCCAGGCCTGCATCGTCTCACGGGCATAGTCGAGGAGGGAGTCCACCGTCCGCGGGTCTACGGGGCGGGGAGGGGGAGTCCTGTCGCGGTGACGGGCGAGCCCTCTGGGAGGGAGGCGCACGCCTTCCTGGACTGCAGGTCGCTGGCCCCCGACTCGCCGAAGAGCAGACCGTGCCGGGGTTGTTCGTCATCGCAGGTCCGAACGGTGCTGGCAAGAGCACGGCGGCACCTGCGCTTCTCCGCGACTACCTCGGAGTTCGCGAGTTCGTGAACGCGGACACAGTGGCCCTGGGCTTGTCGGGCTTCTCTCCGGACACCGCGGCCGTCGCGGCAGGACGGGTGGTCCTTCAGCGGGTGCATGACCTCATCGCGGCGCAACGAGACTTCGCCGTGGAGTCCACGCTCTCAGGCCGAAGCCTCGCCGTCTCTCTCCAGACCGCGATCAACAAAGGTTACGAGGTCCACGTCGTCTACTTCTGGCTTCCCTCCGCACGGGCTTCCCTGGAGCGAGTCCGCCAGCGCGTCCGATCAGGAGGTCATGGAGTACCGGAGCCCGCCCTGCTGAGACGGTACGGTCGCAGCGTGAAGAATTTCCTGACTCTGTACCGGCCTCTGGCCCATCGATGGGAGGTCTTCGAGAACTCGGGTTCGTCGCCCTTGCCTGTCGCTCGGGGCCGGGGGCATACTGTAGTAGAAGTCCGGAACAAGTACCTCTGGGAACTCCTTCAGGAGGTGGGGCTTGGACAGGCCGAAGACATTCTCTGAATTGATGGACGACAGCGACGCCCTGGAGGCCGCTGTCCGCCGTGGAGTTCGGGAAGCGCTGCTACGGCACAAGGCCCTGGGCAATCCCGTCGTCTTCTTCGAGAATGGCGAACCGGTCATCGTGGCTCCGGAGGACCTGGAGGTCCCCGAGGAGCCGTAGGGCAGGTTCCCGGGTCCAGAGAGTTCTGCCGTCCACGCGCTGGAGAGGGAGCACGAGGCGCCGGAGCTGTTCGAATGAGCTTGGTCGGCCCTTCGGACCTTGCCGAGGTGGAACTCGACGGACGAGGGCCACCTCGAACCAGGAGGCGTGGAGCGTGAATGTGGTCAGAAAGGCGGCGCGGACGCCCGACCTCGGCCACAGATCCAGGAAGGGAACCGGCATCAGCTCACCCCCAGCGCGACCTCAATCTCATCGGAGTCCGTCATCACGTGCAGCCGGTGCTTCGCCCTCGACGCCGCAACGTAGAGCTCCGACCGCTCGAACACGCCCTCCTTGAACCCCGTCAGGTCCGTGAGGATCACGATGTCCGCCTCCAGTCCCTTGAAGGAGCGGATGGTGGAGAAGAGCACCCCCTCGTCCTGCTGCCACTCCTCGTGCTTCTCCGTGACCTTGTGCCAGGGCAGCCCCGGCCCGAGACAGGACTTCGCCCGCGTGTAGGGGCTCAGGATCGCGATCCGCGAGGGCGCGAACCGCTCGTCCATCAGCAGGTGGTTCAGGATGTTCCCGCACGCCTCGCGGGCCGCCTTGGGCTCGGCCACGCGGTGGACCTGGGGCTTCGCCCCCTCCGGGCTGAAGGGCGAGACCGCGATCTCCGTGCCCAACACGTTCCCGCAGGACTGGGCGACCTTGCGCGTGTTGCGGCAGTTGACGTTCAGGTTGTAGACGACCTGGGTCCGCGGGAACTGGAGGGCGCTCCCGTACAGGTTCTGCTTCCGGTCGAAGAAGATGTACAGAGGACCGTCGGGCTCGGAAAGGAGCGCCTCCACCGGGTCCCACCAGGAGGCCTGGAAGTCCTGGGCCTCGTCCACCACGATGGCGTCGAAGCGGCGGTCCGGCACGTCGTCGATCGCCAGGAACATCCGCTCCGGCGCATCCTCCTTCCAGAAGCGCTGCTGGGTCTCGCGGTCCGCCTCTGGTCCGGGGATGGGGAACTCCTCGTGGGCGGCCATGCAGATGTCGCGGCACAGGCCGTGAAAGTGGCGGATGGTCAGGTTCTCGTGCTGGACCCGCTGGTTCAGGTGCTCGGCCAGGCGCCTGTTGAAGCACAGGAAGAGCGTCTTCTGCCCCTCTTCGGCAAAGGCGAGGGCTCGACGCAGTCCCAGGATCGTCTTGCCCGAGCCGGCCACGCCCTCTACCAGGACGCGGCGATTGCTGTAGAGCCCCTGCAGAGCGGACGCCTGGAGCTCGGTCAGCTGGATCAGCTGCTCCTCATCGCGCTGCAGCTTGCTGGACAGCGCCTCGACGAGGCGGAACGAACTCTGGAGCGCCCGCAGTAGCTCGTTGACATCCTTGCGGGGCAGGCGCGAGCCGTTCCCGTCGGACCAGCTCTGCAGCGCCTGGAGCAGCTTCTGCCCGAGTTTGGGCATGTCGGAGGCTCCGGCCACGATGTCCGGATGCGCGCCGTGGGGGAGGGTGCCGTCATAGCTGCCGTTATCTTACGATGACCATCCAGAGCAGGCCGCTTAACGCCGGACACCGAGCCCGGCGCTGCGGCCCTCCAGGGAGGATGGTCCATGAGCCGACAGATACGGCAATTCACCCCTGACGAGCGGA
>JALHDH010000128.1 GCA_022839105.1 bacterium | reverse complement strand
GGTTCGGGACACGATGGAGGGGACGATTCGCGCCAGGCGGTTCTCGTTGTAGTATTTCACGAAGTCGTGGTTGGGCGGGATGTCCTGGTTGTCGAAGACGGCCTTGCGGCCGTTGAACATCGCCTCGTACTGCTGACGGGTGAATCGGGGGAAGGTGGCTCCCTGGGCCCGGCCGCGGATCAGCGCGCGCAGGTCCAGGACCTTGTCCCGCTCGGGCCGGTGCAGGCGGGACATCGTCATCCAGAGCAGGTCGACGGCCGTGAAGCCCAGGGGGGCCTTGGAGCGGTAGCCGGCATCGTAGTCCAGATCGGAACCCAGAAGCACCACGGCGTTGGTGCGCAGCGGTCGTTCCGGCTGGAAGACCTCCAGGTCCCGGTCGGACTCGCCCAGGCTGATCCCCGGCGTGGCCGCCGCCGCGAGCACCTCACAGCCCATGCTGTGCCCCAGCAGGCTCACCCGGGATTCGGGAAAGCGGTCCTGAACCGCCAACAGCAGCTTCCGGACGGCCAGGCGGCCAACTCCCCGAGCGCGGGTGACCTTGCGGCCATACTCCCAGGGAAGGGCCAGGAGGCTTCCCTGGGCGGCGGAGTCCCATTGGATGCCCAGGACCGCCACCGAGCGCCCCAGGCGCTCGAACTGCTGGCGGACCCGGGGGCCCAGGACATCGTATTGGGCCTGGCTGCGCGAGCGGGGGGTGGCGAACCCGTGGACCAGGACCACCACATGCTGCGGGCTTGCCGCCTGGCGGGCCAGGTCTTCCAGGGCCTGGTCGATGGCCTGCTGGGACAGGTCGGTGGTCTGGTCGATCCAGACGGTCGCGTGGGGTGGGGGAGAATCCTGTCGGGATGCGGAGCTGGCCGCCGGGACTGCCAGCAGCAGCAGGGCGACCAGGGCACCCAGAAGTCTGGAACGCAAAGAAACCTCCTCGGGCTGGTCGCCTGATCAGGCAACACGGCCGAGGAGGTTCTGCAGGGCCGGGTGCTCCCCTTTCCCGGCCGAGCGCGAGAGCCTAGTGCGACTGCGAGAGGCGGCGCAGGATCTCCTGGTCGGAGGGGGCGGGGGCGAAGAAGCTGCCCTCGATCTCCGTGCCGAAACGACCGACTTTCGCCGTGTAGTCGGCCTTCTCGCCGTCGCGGTCGATGAAGACCTCCACCTTCGAGCGGATCAGCCCGCCGGTCTCCCGCCCCACATAATGCTTCACCGAGGGAAGCTGGGGAGAGTGCTTGACTTCCTTCCAGTCGCCGAAGCGGGGAGGGTGGGCCAGCTCGTCCATCTTCTGCAGGATCACCGAGTCGGAGGGCGCCGGGGCGCAGTGCCAGGCCTCCACCGAGGTCCCGAAGAAGCCGTTCTTCTGGGAGGCTTCGGCCGAGCCGTTCTCCTTGCGCTCGATCCAGGCTTCACTCTTGGGGTGCTGTCTCTGATAGTGCGAGACTCCCGGACGTTCGCTGGGAACCGGTTGCCATTGGGCCTTCATCGTCTCTCCTCCTGACCGTCTTCCCCCGGATTCTCCCATGGCGTGCTGAAAGATCCCCGAAAAGGGCTGCCGGCTCAGCCGGTCCGATAGCGGGAGGCGTGCAGCGCCGGGAGGTGGGGGCGGATCCTTTCGAGCATCACCGGATGGAGCCGACCGTTGCTGGCCAGCAGATCCCGCCCCTCCAGCCTCAGGGGGCGCCCCTCGAAGTCGCTGAGTTCTCCGCCGGCCTCCCGGACGATCAGGCTTCCGGCGGCCATGTCCCAGGGCGACAGGCCCAGCTCCCAATAGGCATCGAAGCGGCCGCAGGCCACGTAGCACAGGTCCAGGGCTGCGGCACCGTCGCGGCGGACTCCCCGGGCCTCCAACACGAAGTCGCGGAAGAGGTCCAGGTGCAGCTCGGGGCCGGAACGCAGGTCGTAGGGGAATCCGGTCACCAGCAGGGACTCTTCAAGGCTCTGGGAAGGACTCACCCGGATCGACTGATCGTTCAGCCAGGCGCCGCCGCCCCGGATGGCCTGGAAGGTCTCCTGGCGGGTCGGGTCGTGGACCACTCCGACGACCATCTCCCCGGCGATCTCCAGTCCGATCGACACGGCGTAGAAGGGATAGCCCTGGGCGAAGTTCGTGGTGCCGTCCAGGGGGTCGATCAGCCAGCGGCACGGGTGCGACCCTCCGGTCTGGCCGCCTTCCTCGCCCAGGATCCGGTGGTCCGGAAAGGCCTCCAGCAAGGTCCGGCGGATCCTCTCCTCGCAGGCCGTGTCCACCTCGGTGACCAGATCGATCCGGCCCTTGAGGTCGACCCGGAAGGCGGTTCCGGCCCTCCGGCGGATCAGTTCTCCGGCCTGGAGCGCGGCGAGGCGGGCGACCTCGAGATAGCGTCTGGCCTGGTTGCACATCGGGGCGGCCGGTTCGCCTCGGCCAGGAGGGCCTCCTGCGATGGGGCTCTTTGGTTTCGGGGAAGGTGGCGGCGAAGGGGGGCATCTGCTACCATTCCGGGGTGCTGGACATGGGAGGAGACCACTTGAGCGACGAGCGCCTGGAGCAGCTTCGCGCCCAGATCGACGGCTTGAACCTGGAACTGCTGCATCTGCTGAACCTTCGGGCGGGGCTGGCCCTGCAGATCGGCCAGCGCAAGGGCGAGCTGGGCCTGGCGGGCTTCGACCCGGCCCGGGAGTCGGCCATGCTGGATCGGATCCTGGAACAGAATCGCGGGCCCTTTCCGAACGGGGCCATCCAGAGCCTCTTCAAGGAGATCTTCAAGGCCTCCCTGGACCTGATGGATGTGCGCCATCGCGAGTCGCTGCTGGTGACTCGTCGCCACCGTCGACAGGACAGCGTGGTGGAGGTCAACGGGGTCCGTCTGGGCGCCGATCCCGGGGTCCTGATCGCCGGCCCCTGCTCGGTGGAGGCGCCCGAGCAGCTCGAGGAGGTGGCCCGCCATCTGGCTCGGCGGGGAGTCCGGCTGCTTCGGGGGGGGGCCTTCAAGCCGCGCACCTCTCCCTACAGCTTCCAGGGCCTGGGCCGGGAGGCCTTGAGCCTGCTGCGCCAGGTCGCCCGACGCCACGGCCTGGCCGTGGTCACCGAGATCATGGATCCCCGGGATCTCGAGGTGGTCCTGGAATGCGCCGACATCCTGCAGATCGGCGCCCGGAACATGTACAACTATCCCCTCCTGCAGGAGGTCGGCCGGACCCGCACCCCCGTGCTGCTCAAGAGGGGGTTCCAGGCGACCCTCGAGGAGTTGCTGCTCTCGGCCGAGCACGTCGTCTCGCAGGGCAACGCCCAGGTGATCCTGTGCGAGCGGGGAATCCGGACCTTCGAGCGTTGGACCCGCAGCACCCTGGACATCTCGGCCGTGCCGCTCCTCAAGCAGGAAAGCCACCTGCCCGTCCTGGTCGATGTCTCCCACGCCGCCGGGCGCCGGGACATCCTGCTTCCCCTGGCCCGGGCCGCCCTGGCCGCGGGGGCCGATGGCCTGATGTTGGAGGTGCACTCCAACCCGGCTGTGGCCCTCTCGGACGGCGAGCAACAACTCGACCTGCCGGGTTTCGACCGCCTGTTGGAGGGGCTTGGAGGCTCCTGGCGGGGGTGAGGCCCGGCAGGATCGGCCCGGTTCCCGCGGAAGGTCGCCCCATGTCCACCATCCGGCCCCGCGCCAACCCATGATCCCACCGGGAACCCTGGTCGAGTTCCTCCACAACAAGAAGGTGACCCTGGCCTTGTGTCTGCGGCAGGACAAGCCGGGGCGGGTCTTCGTGCGGACCGAGGAGGGCCGGGAGGAGAAGCTCCTGGAGGACAAAGTCCTTTTCTCGGTCCCAGGCTTCCTGGACCCTGCCTCCTCCCCGGAGGAGATCGGTGAAGCCCTGCGGCGTGCCGGACGGGAACGCGAGGAGCTCGCCGAAGGCATTCCCCTGGACGAGATCTGGGAACTCCTCTGCGAGGAGGCCGCGGCCGACCCCTGGAGCCTGCAGGGGCTGGCGGAGATGTCCTTCAGCGGGGCGGCCGAACCCCGGCAGCTCTCGGCCCTGTACCGCGCCTTGGAGTCCGACCGGGTCTTCTTCACCCGCAAGGCCGACCATTACCTTCTTCGTCCCAAGGCCCAGGTGGAGGAGACCCTCCAGCGCCTGCAGGTCGAGGCGGCCCGCCTCCAGGAGCGCGCGGCCCTGATTCCGTGGCTTTCCAACCTCTGGCAGAGGCCTTCTTCCAACGGCTCGACGGGCTTTCCGGAAGGCTTCGAGGATGCCTGTCGCCGCTCGCTGACCTGGATCCGCGAGGTCGCGCTGCACGGGCCCGAGGCTCGCCGCTTCAAGGATGTCCAGGCCCTGCTCAAGGAGGCCGGGATCTCCAGGAAGGATGCTCCCTTCCAGATCATGGTCAAGGCCGGCCTCTGGAACGAGCATGAGAACCTGCTGTTGCACCGTTTTCGGACCGGGATCGCCTTCTCGGAGGATCTCCTGGAGGAGGCCCGACTCCTGGCCGACGAGGCGGCCCCGCTGGCAGACCCCTCGCGCCGGGATCTGCGAGACCTGGAATGCTTCACGATCGACGATGTCTTCACGACCGAGATCGACGACGCCCTGAGCCTGGAGGAGCTTCCCGATGGAGGGATCCGCATCGGCATCCACATCGCCGACGCCGCGGCCTACGTCCGGCCGGAGAGCCCCTTGGACCTCGAGGCGCGCTCCCGGGCCACGGCCATCTACCTGCCCGATCTCAAGGTCCGGATGCTTCCGCCTGCCCTGGCAGATGAGGCCTGCAGCCTGGTCGCCGGACAGGACCGCCCGGCCTTCTCGTTCCTGGTGGAGTATGATCGGGACCTTGTCCAGGTCCGGGCCGAGATGGTCGCTTCGAAGATCCACGTCCGCGAGCGTCTCAGCTACGAGTCGGCTGACCAGGCCCTGCTGGCAGGTCGCTGGGAGCGCCTTCTGGCCCTGGCCCGCGCCTTGCGGGATCGGCGACGGGCCGAGGGAGCGGTCACCGTGCCCTTCCCCCGGGTCAACGTGCGGGTGGATCCCCAGGCAGGCATCACCATCGAGCGGGAGTCGGCCAACGCTCCCTCCCAGATCCTGGTCAGCGAGATGGCAGTCCTGGCCAACCGTCTGGCCGGCGAGTTCCTGGCCGAGAAGGATGCGGCAGCATTCTTCCGCAGCCAGGAGGCTCCCGACAAGCCCATCGAGGATGCCGAGGAGTACGACCCGGCTCGCGCCTATGCGGCCCGCCGCTTCATGCGCAAGGGAACCCTGGGCATGAACCCGGCCCGTCACCACGGTCTGGCCTTGGACTACTACACCCAGGTGACCTCTCCGATCCGTCGCTACGGCGACCTGCTGATGCAGCGGCAGCTCAAGGCGCTGCTGGCCGGCGAGCCGCCGCTCTACGACCCGGCGCAGCTTGAAGGGTTGCTGGCGGCCCTGCGCCAGCCTCTCGAGCAGTCCGATTCCCTGGAGAAGGATCGCCGCAACTACTGGATCATGCGCTATCTCGAGGAGCGCCTCTGGCAGGAGATCGACGCGGTGGTGGTGGCCAACCACCCCGACAAGCACATCGTCCAGCTCTGCGATTGCCTCTTCGAGACCGAATGCGCGCACGTGCCCGGAAGGCCGCTTCCGCCGGGAAGCCGCATCCCCGTCCGCATCGAACTGGTCTGGCCCCGCGATGGCGTGGTGCGGGTCTCGCCGGTGTGCTCCGAGGAAGAACCGGATTGAATCGAGAATTGACCGTCCCATTCGGGATGAGTCTAGGAGGGCGACCATGAGCCAACCCTTTCCCTGGTTGGAACCCTTGTTGAAGGAAAAGCAGCTTTCCCGCAAGGAGCTCCAGGCGGCCCTGACCCAGAGCACCCGGACCAGCCAGCCCCTGGAGAAGGTCCTGGTGGAGAGCGGGCGCTTGACCCGGGAGGCCTATCTCCAGGCCCTCTCCACGGCGACCCAGATCCCCTCGATGGATGTCCGGGAGGCGCGGATCCACTACTCGACCGCCCAGATCGTCCCCCAGTCCATGGCCCGCCGTTTCAACCTGCTCTGCGTCGGCCGGGAGGCCGGGCGGATCGTGGTGGCCATGATGGATCCCCAGGACACCTTTGCCCTGGAGTATGTCCGGATGCGGACCGGCCAGGAGATCGACCCGCGCGGGGCCTACATGCCTGACCTGATGGCCGCCATGGACCGCGCCTATTCGGTCACGGTGGACCACATCACCGCCGAGACCCCCTCCTCTCCGGCAACCCGGCAGACCGCTGAGGAGCCCGAGGCTCCGCGCTTCGTGGTGGCCTCTCCGGAGAGCGCCAAGCGGGGCCGGCAGATGGAGATGCTCTGGCGGGATCTGGCGGCGACCCAGTCCACCCGGGTGATCCCCCTGGGGCTGACGACGCCCGGTCGGGGAGTCCTGCCTGCCGATGCCGACGAGGCCCAGGCCTTGCGGGCCATGGTCGAGATCGGGGCCGAGCTGGCGGCCACCCTGGACTCCGAGCGCCTGATCGCCAGGATCCTGCAGATCTGCCTGGATCTGACGCACTCGGAGGCCTGCTCGCTGATCCTGATCGGCGAGGGCGGCAACGACCTCTATTTCAAAGGTTCGATCGGAGCTCGCGCCGAGGAGGTCCGGCAGGTCCGCTTTCCTTTCGACGAGCATTCGGTGGCCGGGTACTCGATCAAGCACCGCAAGAGCATGCGGATCAACGATGTCGACGTCGATCCCCGGCACAACAAGGACGTGGACAAGGCGGTGGATTTCCGGACCCGGTCGCTGCTGGCCGTCCCGGTCCTGTGGCAGGGGGAGCCCCTGGGAGTGCTGGAGGCGGTGAACAAGCTCGAGAACCGCCGTTTCACCGAGACCGACCAGAAGTACCTCGAACTGCTGTCCTCTCAGGCCGCGGTGGCCCTGAGCAACTCGGTCCTGGTGGGGAGACTGCAGAACTTCTTCCACGAAGCCGTCGATCTGCTGGTGGACATCCTGGAGTCCGCCGACGGGATCAGCCGCTCGCACCTGGTCGAGGTGGCTCGGTTCGCCTCCGAGATGGGGCGCTACCTGCATCTTTCCGAACCTGAGATGGAGCGGTTGACCTACGCCAGCCTCCTGCACGATCTGGGCAAGACCCGGGTCGAGAACCCCGAGGACCCCGCCCACGCCCTGCTCGGCGGCGAGATTCTCTCCCGCTTCCGCATCTTTGCCGATATCGCCCCCATCGTCCGACATCACCACGAGCGCTTCGATGGCACCGGCTTCCCGGAAGGCCTCCAGGGGGAGCAGATTCCGCGCCTGGCCCGGATCCTGGCCCTGGCCGAGACCTGGGTGGAGGAACTCGCGCAGGTGGATCTGGAGGAACGCCCGAAGCAGATGGACAGCATCCGTTCGCGTTTCCATTCCTGGTTTGATCCGGATCTGCGTCAGGCCTTCGAGTACGCCACCGAGGTGCTCCGTCAGGGGGCAGCGCGGTCCACCGGGACCCCGGACCACCTGGGTGCGTTGTTAACGTCTGTGCAACAAGAACCCCCGCGTGATGCGCTAGACTGAGCCCAAGCCGCGGCCAGGTCGTGGAGGAACACGCAATGAACGTCAACCATTCGCTGCATTTCGGATACAACCAGGAGACCGGGGCTCGCACCCAGGTGCACCCTCAGTTCCTGCGCGCCCTCGAGTCCAAGGGCTTCCACAAGCCCGTGCGTTCGCTGGCGGACCCGCGCCTGCGCCTGCCCGAGTTGCTGCTGATGGACGGCTGGGAGCGTCTGGCCACCCACGACGCGATCATCTACCGCTCCGTTGCCGCAGAGGATTCGGATTACGGCCAGCAGATCACCTTCTCTGCAAACAATGCCCGTGAAATCCGCACCTTCGTCGAGAAGGCCGAGCACGTCCTGATCGTCGACGAGAAGGGCCGGGTGAAGGATTATCGGGTGACGGATCGAAGGGATTGACCAGTTCCTTAGGGGTGTAGCTCAGTTGGTTAGAGCGACGGTCTCCAAAACCGTAGGTCGCGGGTTCGAATCCTGTCACCCCTGCCAATCAGAAACCCTGAGAAATCAGGGTTTCTTGCTTTTAAGGCGGGGCGGGGGAGGGCCTGTCTGTCCCCTGATCGAGCGGAGGGCTGCAAAGACGGGCCGGGCGACCGGTTCTTGATGACCGACGATCCTGGCCAATACCCGGTTCGCCAGGCTCCTGGTCTGCCTGTGCCCTGCCCCCGCCCCCGGGCCTCCAGACAGGCACAAGCCCGAAGCCGTCGAAGGTCCGAGAGTCGCCAGGTGTCGGCTGGAGAGCCCCGGCTCGCCTGGCCAGTCTGCTCGCCTGCGGGCCACCGCCAGTCAGGCCATCCAAGAGAAGGTCGATCTTCGTGAACAACAACCTCGGGATCTCCCCCAGCCAGCTCGGACA
>JALHDH010000245.1 GCA_022839105.1 bacterium | reverse complement strand
CGAAGCGCGCCAGCGCATCGTCGGCCAACTGGCGGAAAACGCCCGGGGCTTTTTCAACGGGGCCCCGCTGCGCGTCGTCAGTTGATAAACTGCGCCCCTTTTCAAGGAGCAGACCATGGATCCGCGCAGTGAAGTACTGCTTCGTCAGGCCGAACTTTTTCAAGGCAACCTGCTGCTGGTGGGGTTGCCTGCCGACGACCTGCTGGGTCGCCTGCCCAACGCCCACGGCTGGTGCTGGCATGCCGGCGATCAGGCGGCACTCGACGCTCGTTTCCCCGAGCGCAGCCAGTTTGGCGTGAACGTGCCTGACCGGGCGTTTGATGTGGCGGTGATCTTCCTGCCCAAGTCCAAGGACCTCACCGACTACCTGCTCAACGCCGTGGCCTCGCGCTTGCCCGGCGCCGAGGTGTTTTTGGTCGGCGAGAAGAAAGCCGGGATCGAAAGCGCCGCCAAGCAGCTGATCCCCTTCGGCAAACCGCGCAAGCTCGACAGCGCACGGCATTGCCAACTGTGGCAGATCACCGTGGCCAACGCCCCGCAGGCGGTCGAGCTGGAGAGCCTCGCGCAGGTCTTCGACGTGCCGCTGGCCGAGCAGCCCGAACGCGTGGTCAACATCGACGACTGCGAGCGGGTGAGCCGCGAGGTCTCCGCGCAGCTGGACGTCGAGGATCCGATCAGCGGCAACTACACGCTGGAGGTGTCTTCCCCGGGCGTGGACCGGCCGCTGTTCACCCTGGAGCAGTTCGAGCGCCACCTGGGCGAGTCGGCCAAGGTCGGGCTGAAGCTGCCGCAGGAGAACCGGCGCCGCCTGCAGGGCGAGATCGCCGCGGTGGATGCCGATGCCGGCACCGTGACCTTCGTGGTCGATGGCAAGCCGTTCGTGGCGGCTTTCGACGATATCGACAAGGCGCGCATCATTCCGGACTGGGCCGCGCTTGGCCTGGCTCCGACCAAACCGACCGGCCCGGCCCCCAGGCAGGGGAGCGCGGCCAGGAACAAATCCAATAACGAAACCGCGGCCCGAAAGCCGCGCGCGGAGTAAGCCGATGAGCAAGGAACTTCTGCTGGTAGTCGACGCGGTCGCCAATGAGAAAGGCGTGCCGCGCGAAGTGATCTTCGATGCGATCGAGGCGGCGCTCGCCTCCGCGGCCAAGAAGCGCTATGTGGACCAGGACGTGCTCGCGCGCGTTTCGATCGACCACAAGGACGGCAGCTACGAGACTTTCCGTCGCTGGGAAGTCGTGGCCGACGACGTGGTGATGGAGTCGCCGGACCGCCAGATCCGCCTGATGGAGATCTGCGGGACTCACACCGTGGCCATTTTCCGGTCCGGAATGCGGCAGCTGCTGCCCGACTGGATACGGCTCATCAGCGGCCCGGGCTGCCCCGTTTGCGTAACGGCAAGCGAGGATATCGACAGGTCCATCTGGCTTTCCCGGCAGCCGGAAGTGATCATTACGACCTTCGGGGATTTGGTCCGTGTTCCCGGTTCCTCGTCGTC
>JALHDH010000244.1 GCA_022839105.1 bacterium | reverse complement strand
GTCCGAATCCGGCAGACTCGAAGCGGAGCCTCTCGTCGAAAGAGAAGGCGCAGCGGCCGATGGTGTGGTTGTAAGGATGGTCCTGGATCGAACTGGAGTCGTAATGGCCCTGCAGCCCCTTGGAAAGGCGCCTGTGTTGCAGCGCGAGAGGCACGTGTCGGTTGTCGCGGCACCAGTCCGCGACCCGCTTCAGCGCTCTCTTCAGTCGGCCGCGCGCCGTCCGGCGCTTCACGGCCCACTTCCCTTTCAGGGTCCGGCCCCAGTGGTGAGTGAAGCCAAGAAAGTCAAAGGTCTCGGGTCGAGACCCCTCCCTCTCCGGCCCACCCGGCCTTGGCCTCCGGAACTCGAGGATTCGGCTCTTCTCCATGTTCAGGCTCAGTCCGAAGCGGTTGAACCGCTTGGGAAGGGCCCTCCAGACTCGCTCGGCGTCCCGCTGGGACGTGAACGCCATGACGAAGTCATCCGCGTACCTGACCATGAACGCCCGCCCCTCCATGAGAGGAAGCACGGTCTCGCTGAACCAGCGGTCGAGCACCTCGTGAAGGTAGACGTTGGCCAGCAACGGGGAGATGACGCCGCCCTGGGGCGTTCCCGCGTCTGGGTAGTGGAGTTCGCCAGCTTCCAGGACTCCTGCATTCAGCCACTTGCCGATGAGTCGCCGCAGTCCGCGGTCGCACACCCTGCGGTCGAGAAAGGCGCGGAGATGAGTGTGGTCCAGGTTATCAAAGAAACCCTGAATGTCCACGTCCAGGACGAAGCCGCCACCCATCCTCATCAGACCATCCCAGAGCGCTTGCAGCCCCTGGTGAGCGGACCGCCCCGGCCGAAAGCCGTAGGAGCAGTCCAAGAAGTCCTGCTCGTAGACGGCTTCCAGCACCATCGTCGCCGCCCGCTGAAGAACCTTGTCCTCCAGGGTCGGTATGCCGATGGGGCGGGTCTTGCCCCGGCCATCCTTCGGGATATGCACCCGTCGGACCGCGGGGGCCCTGTAGGTGCCCGACTTCATCCGCTCCAGAAGGTCCTGGAGAGACCTGTCCAGGTCGCCCTCATACTCCTGGGCCGTGACGCCGTCGACGCCCGGGGCCCCGTCCTTACGGGTCCGTCGGAATGCTTCCCTCAGGAAGTCCAGGTCGATGTGGTGGGAGAGGTTCGTAAAGGCCATCCCCGGGCGCTCCCTCGCCCGCTTCGCTATCTGTCGGAGTTTCGTAGAGACGATATCAGGAGTCTGAGCTCCGTCCATCTTTCCTTCCTCCAGTTCCGTAACCCGGCGCTCCCTTCCCTCCACGGGGTCCCTCGGGTAGGTTCCCCCGCTTCAGCGGTACTATGGAGCGCTCCGACTCCCCGCCATCCATCCCGCCGCCCTTCTTACGGTCGGTCGGCGGTACCTGCCCCGCGCCCAGCTCTTGCGGTTAGCTCCCGGGGTCCTCTGGCGCGAGGGCGCCCGGGCCAGGGTTGTTTCTTGTCCGGCTCCCCTATCCGGTCGCTGCTGGGGGTGGAGATGACGGGGTCTCC
>JALHDH010000243.1 GCA_022839105.1 bacterium | reverse complement strand
GCTCCATGGGTATTGCCAGGAAGACCTGCCCCTCGATGGTGTCAGGGGTTGGGTTGGTGAGCATCACCCCGACGCGATCTCCATCGCGCCGGGCCCACCACTCGAGATCGATGGGGCCGCCGATCTCTCGCACATCCTGGTAGACCGTCCCGCGATGCTCCACTCGCGCCTTGAGTAGCCCCACGCGGTTCTTCTTGTCGCGCTGGCCCGTGTCGAAGCATAGCAGCACATCGTGGGTCGAGTGGCTGAGGGGCGCGAGTTCATAGGGTATCTCCTCGGGTACGGTGTGCCAGCCTGGTGGAGTGACCAGGGACACCGTGCCGCTGACACTCTCGTCGACCAGGTTGTTGCTCACGGAGACGCGCACCGTGTTCACGGTCACGCCCGACTGCTCAATGGCGAAGCCCGTCAGGATCTCCCCACTGATGGAGACGGCGATGGGCGAGTAACCGATCGGCTCCGCCCCGGTATTGTGCTCCCAGTGGCGGAAGTGAACGATCTCCGCCGCCTCCCGGTCGGGGCCGAGAAGCCGGCCTGCGCACGGCTGCTCTGGGACCTCCAAATTCAGAAGGGCCGACTCGATGCTGAACCCTCCCAACGGAAGCCGCAGACCGCCCTCATCGGCGCGCAGGCCCGGCCCGTAGGGCTCCTCGATGAGGTTGCAGCGCCGGCCACCAAGGAGTGGCCACGGGGCCGCGCAGACGGCACCCGTCGCGTGGCCGTGCGGCTCGTAGGCTCGTACGATAACTCCATCCTCGCGACGGTGGGGTTGCCCCGAGAAGCCCGCCGTGGACCCGGCAGCGGTCCAGGTCCTGGGCCTCCTGCAACGCGAGGGCCGCCTGGTGGACTTCCTGCAGGAGGACCTGGAGGGAGCCTCAGACGCCCAGGTCGGAGCGGTGGTCCGAACCACCGTCTACGAGGGGTGTCGCCGGGCCTTCAAGGAGTATCTGGAGCTGGTCCCCGTCCTGGCCAGCGGAGAGGGCGAGACGGTGACCGTGGAATCGGGCTTCGACGCCTCGGCCATCCGCCTGATCGGGCGGGTGGAGGGCGACCCGCCCTTCCAGGGCATCCTGCGCCACCCCGGGTGGCGATTGAAGACGGCCCGCCTGCCGGTCTGCCCGGAAGGGTCGGACCCCTCGGTGGTCAGCCCTGCGGAGGTGGAGATTCCATGAGCGAAGCGACCGTCATCGGCATCGACCTGGGCACCACCAACTGCGCGGTGGCCTGGGCCGACCAGACGGGACAGGGAGACTTCCCCATCCCGCAGTTGACCCACCCCGGCATGGTAGAACCCCGGAACACCCTGCCCTCCTTCCTGTATCTGCCGGGACCTCACGAACTCCCCGCGGGCAGCACGGCGCTCCCCTGGGAGAAGGAGCCCGCCCGGGTGGTCGGCTGGCTGGCCCGCGAGCAGGGAGCCAAGGTCCCCCACCGGGTCGTCTCCTCGGCCAAGTCCTGGCTGAGCCACGAGGGCGTCGACCGCCGGGCCTCCATCCTGCCCTGGGGCTCGCCCGACGAGGTCCCCCGCTGCTCGCCGGTCGAG
>JALHDH010000127.1 GCA_022839105.1 bacterium | reverse complement strand
GAAGAAGGCCGAGTTCGAGGCCGCCGTCAAGGCCCAGCAGGGCAAGTCCGGCGCCGAGGCCGAGCTGGCCAACCTGTATCGCAAGCTTCAGCTTGAGGTCCAGCAGAAGCGCAACCAGATCCTCAATCCCCTGCAGACCAAGGCCGAGGCCGCAGTGGCCACGGTGGCTCGCAGCAAGGGCCTCACCGTGGTGCTGGACAAGCGGATCGTCGTCTACGGGGTGCCCGACATCACCGAGGACGTCAAGAAGATGTTCCAGCAGCAGGGCGAGCTCAACCTGCCTGCGGCCCAGGACACCTCCAACTCGCCGGTGGCCTACTTCGACCAGGACGTGGTCCGCAGCCTGAAGGTCTTCCAGGAGGCGGATCTCCGCCTCTTCCAGCATCGCAATGACCTCATGCGCGAGTATGAGGGACAGGCAGCCAGGCTCTCTCCTGCCGAGCGGGAGGCCCTGCAGAACAAGCTGACGGCCCAGCTCGAGGCCTATCGCGAGCAGATCATGGCCCCGCTCTACCAGAAGGTCACGGCTTCGGTGAACGAGGTCTCCAAGGCCCAGGGCGTCTCGCTGGTCCTCGACAAGCAGAACGTCATGTATGGCGGGCGCAACATCACCGACTCGGTGGTGGAGACCTTCCTTCAGAAGGTCGGCCAGCCGGAGGGGGCCAACGCCCAGGCTCCGGCAGCCAGCCCCGCGGCCGCCCCGTCGCCGGCCAAAGAGGGGAACTAGGCCCTGGCCAAGGGAGGTTTCACGATGAGCATCTCTCCGAGGACCCGGGTGGCCGGCTGGGGGGCCGCCGCGCTTCTGACCGCGACGCTGCTTCTGAGCTCGGTGGTCTTCCTGCGCGGATTGGTCCCCGAAGTCGCCTGGGCAGGTGAGGCCCCCGGCGCAGAGGACCTGCACCTGGGGGTGGTCGATTTCGACAGCCTGCTCCGGGCCCACCCCGACCACGAGAAGCTCCAGCAACTCGACCAGCAGGTCGAGGTCCTGCAGCAGGAGCTGACCTTCCTCCCCATGAGCGACCAGCGTCGCGTCGTCGATGAGAGTCGGCAGCGCATGCAGGCGGAGGTGGAGAAGGCCCGCAAGGAGCTCGAGGCCGAGTACGCGCGGATCAACCGCGAGATGCAGGGCCTGGGCGAGGCCATGCGCAGCCAGCTCCAGAGCGAGGGGAGACAACTGCAGGCCCACTACCAGGGGGTCATCGAGCAGCGCACCCGCCAACTGAGACCGGCCGAGGTGGAGCTCCGTGGGGATACCAAGGCCCGGATGGAGGCCTTCCTCGGCGATCTTTCGGCCGTGCGCACCCAGCGGGTGATGGCCCGGCGCCTGGAACTCGAAAAGCAGTTCCAGCAGAAGCTGGAGGGGGAGCGGGCCCGTGTCGAGTCGGAACTGGCCGCCTACGAAGACCAGATCATGCGCGAGAACCAGCAGAAGAAGCTGAACCTTCAGCTCCAACTGCAGACCGTCACGGAGGCCGAGGAGGAGGCCGAGATCCAGCAGCAGATCGCGGCCATGGGAGACCAGGAGCAGACGCTCAAGGACGCCCGTCGCTCCGAGCTCTTCGCCCGGCTCGAGCAGGTGCGCGAGAAGGAACACTCCGCTCTGGAGGCGCAACTGGATTCCTTCGAGGCTGCCTTGAACGCCGAAGTGCAGCAGAAGGCGGCCGCCGAGCGCAATCGCCTGGCCGGCCTGCCGACCCAGGCTCCGGCTGCGGCCCCGGACGTGCAGCGGCAGATCGACGGGATCCGGGCCACCATCACCGCCGAGATGGAGTCGCGTCAGGCCCAGATGCAGGCGGCGATGCAGGCCCGCTCGGCCGAGGCCCGCAAGCGCCTGGAGCGCAAGCAGGCCGAGGTGGAGAAGCGCCTGGCGGACCTGCAGTCCCAGCTCAAGGAGCTGGTCGAGAAGTCGGCCGACGAGGTCTCCGAAGAGACCCAGAGCAAGATGGACGACGTCAAGACCCGGTTGGAGGCCCTGCAGGCCGAGCGCAAGGCGCTCTATGACAAGATGCTGGCCGAACTCTCCGAGACCGTCGGGGAGGTCGCCAGGAAACAAAATGTGCCGTCGGTGATCGGAAGGTTCATCGTGAACCTCGATTGCATCGACTTGACCGACCTGGCCATGGTTGCAGTCAAACAGGCGGATCGCTAGGAGGATATCGGGATGATCTCCCTCGGGAACTTTCCCAGGTGGGTGGCGGTGGGCCTGCTCGCAGGATTCCTGTGTGCCGGTTGCCAGACCCACTCCCCGCTTCTGAAGACCGGAACGGTCGATACGACCGTGCTGCTTCAGGCGGACGACGAGTATCAGGAGTTCGCCCAGGAGTACCTGGCCGAGCGCGTGGCCTCGGCCGAGAAGGTCCGCAAGATCGTCGAGGCCCAGGGAGGCCAGGTCAAGGACCGGGCCACCCTCCAGGAACTGCAGGCCATCGAGTCGGAACTGCTCAAGAAGTGGCAGGATCGCACCCGTGAATTCATCGGCCTGCGCATGGACCGCATCTCGGCCGCCGCCCAGAAGGTGGCCCGGGACAAGGGCCTGGACCTGGTCCTGATCGATGCGAAGGACTACGCCACGGTGGAGTTCGGGGCGGTCGACGTGACCGGCGACATCCTGGCCGAGATCCCCGGATTCGCCGGCGGCAGCGCAGAACCGACGGGCAGCGCCCCGTCTCCGGAGGCCTCGCGATGAAGCGCGCAGTCGTATTCCCACTCCTTCTCGTGGCCGGACTTCTCGGCTGCACCAACCGGGCCCCCCAGATGTCGGTCGGGGTCGTCAACACCGCCCGAATCGTCCAGGAGAACCCCAAGTACCTGGACCTCAACGTGCTGCTCATGCAGGAGCGCGACGCCGTGTATTCGCAGATCCCGCCCAATGTGCAGGAACTCTCGGATGCCGAGAAGAGGCAACTGCAGGAGAGGCTGGCCAAGGAGGCCAGCGAGCGTTCCGGGCGCTTCGACAAGCTGGTCCGGGAGTTCATGCAGAAGCTGCAGGCCGACATCCAGGAGTCCGCCGGCGAGGTGGCCCGCTCCAAGGGGATCGACATGGTGATCATCGACACCCCCTACCACCCGACGGTGCTCTACAACTCCGGAGAGAACATCACCACCGACATCCTCCTGAAGATGAGGAACCAGTGAGTTCCTTCCGGTTGGGGGAGAAGGCATGACCGGACAGGGAAGCCCGACAGGGGTCCATCCTTCCGCGATCGTCATGCCGGGGGTCACGCTCGAGACGGGCGTGGAGGTCGGGCCCGGTGCCGTGATCGAGGAAGGGGCCTGGATCGGTGAGGGGACCCGGGTCGGGGCGGGTGCCTACGTCGGGCCGGGGGTCGTCGTCGGTCCAGCCTGCCAGATCGAGCCGGGCGCAGTGCTGATGCCCGGGACCCACCTGGGGCAGGAGGTTCGGGTCCAGGTCGGGGCCGTCCTTGGAACCGACGGTTTCGGTTACGTCTTTGAGAAGGGGCGCCACCTCAAGATCCCCCAGGTGGGTCAGGTCGAGGTGGGCGACCGCGCCGTGATCGGACCGGGCGCCTGCGTGGACCGGGCCACGACCGGGGCCACCCGGATCGGACCGGAGGTCGTCCTGGGGGCCATGGTCATGGTCGGTCACAACTGCCAGGTCGGGGCCCGGACCCAGATGGGCGACCAGAGCGGGGTGGCCGGTTCCTCGGTGATCGGGGAGGATTGCCGGCTGGGGGTCCAGACCGGCATGGCCATGCGCGCCGAACTGGGGGACCGGTGCCGTCTTGCCGACCGCGCCGGGGCCTTGCGGCGATTCCCCGCGGATCAGGACCTGGCCGGATTCCCGGCGCGTCCCCGGGCGGAGGTCTCCAGGATGGAGGCCGCGCTCCACCGTCTTCCCGCACTCCTGGAGCGCCTGGACGTTCGGGAATCCTGACCCCTCGAGGAGGCCAGCCCATGAGATTCCGCATCGCTGCAGCAGCCTGGCTGCTGCTTGTCGCCTTCCTCCCGTGGAATCCCTGCCTGGCCGCCGACGTGCTCCTGGGCGGGAAGGTCGTCTTCCGACTGGCCGACGAGGCCAAAGCCTCGGAGTTGACGCGTCGGCTCGAGGCCCTGCTGACCTCAGGAGCCCCCGCCGAGTCCATCCGGGTCGGCAAGTCCGAGGGGCAGACGGCCCTTTTCTGGGGGGAGGAGAGGCTCTTGGTGGTCTCGGCCGAGATGGGCCAGGCGAACTCCAGCAACCCGCCCGCGCTGGCCGCCATCTGGGCCGAAAATCTGCGCAAGGTGGTCCGCACCGGGCTGCTCCGCCTGGATCGCAACCGCCTGGAGCTCCCCGTCGGGGGAGAGCAGGTGGTGCGGGTGAGCGGATTGGCCCAGGGTCCCCTGGAAGCCGTGCCGGGCTCTTCGGGGGTCCAGGTCGCCGTCGATCAGGAGTCGGGGGCCGTCTCGATCGTCGGGACGGCCGTCGGCAGGACCCGGGTCGACCTGCGCCGCGGGCACGGCCGCGAGGTGATCTGGGTCCATGTCAAGGACTGGGCCGGGACCCTGCCTCGACAGGTCGAGCTGGAGGTCACGGGCAACCCGGCGCCGGCCCAGATGGTGGCGCAGGCCGCCTTGTCGGGGGCCGCCACCCTTTCGACGGTCCAGCCCGGCTGCCGGCTGCTGCTCGAGTCAGGCCCGCTGGATCTCCGACCGGTTCCCTCCGGGCAGGTCGTGCGCCTGGAGCTTCCGCTGGCCATCGCCGGCGGTGAGGACTACTATCCCGTTCGCGCCACCATTCCCGTGGTGGTGCGCAACCTGCCCCTGGAACCGGTCGAGTCCAACCTTCTGCTGGTCAGCAATCGGCCCGAACGGGTGACCCAGGATGGAATCCTCCTGGAGTACACCTTCAGTCGCAAGGAACCGACCCGGCTGATGTATTCCCACCTCAACGACCTGCGCGTCCGGCGCAACCTGTGGGTGAACGTGGCCAATCCCGGCGACGAACCGGTTCGGCTTCTGGTCAGTTCCACGTTTGCCGGGCCCGAGCGCAACGAGGTGCACGTCGGTCAGACTTCGGCCCGCCGCTTCCTGGAGGCCCTGGCCCTGCAGTCCGGCTACGTGGTCGTCCTGCCCCCCCGCTCGGCCCTGGAACTGGTCGCCCACGACATGCAGCCCAAGGCCCTGCTCACCGGGTTCATCAACTTCCGGATCCTGGAGGGCGAGCGGGCCACGGTCGAGGTGCGCACCGCCGTCCAGCCCAGCGCCAATGACGGCTCGCCGCTGCCGCACCTCGGCGCTCCCTTCAATCCCTTCAAGATCCACCCTCATGGGGTCTTTGCCCAGCCCTTCTTCGAGTTCGACGGCGAGTTCGTGGTGGGACGCGACTCGTTGGTGCAGCGCTACGGCGAGAGCCCCTGGTTGATCGACTTCGAGACGGGGCTGCCCAACAACGGGAACTTCGGGGTCCTGTACAGGTCCCTGGTCGAGTTGCGCAACCCCTACCCGGTTCCCCGGCGGGTCGGGTTGTACTTCCGGCCCGTGGCCGGTCCGGCGGGGGGGACCTTCCTGGTCGACGGCCAGGTCTTCCAGGCCTCCTTCCGTCGGGTCCACAACGAGGCCTTGTTGACCGGGATCGAGTTGGGGCCCGGCGAGTCGCGGACCGTGGAAGTGGTCACCTTCCCCGAGGCCAGTTCGAATTATCCGGCCCAGTTCGAGTTTCGCGACCTGGACCCCGTCTCGGGCGCGGGCGCAGGCCCCGCTGGCCTGGCTCCCGGGTCTGGAGGCCGGAATTGAGCCGTCTCCAGCGCACCCTGGCCGGGCCGGTCGTCTTCGAGGGGGTCGGTCTGCACGGCGGAGGCACCTCGACCCTGAGGGTCCTGCCCGCCGGAGAGGATCATGGCCGGGTCTTCCGGGTCCGGGAACGCCGGATTCCGTGCTCCTTGGAGTCGGTGGTGGCCACCGATCGCTGTACGAGTCTGGGCGATGGCGAGGTCCGGGTGGCCACCGTCGAGCACGTCTTGGCGGCTGCCGCGGCCCTGGGCCTGGACAACCTGATCCTGGAGACTCAAGAGGAGGAGGTCCCGGTCATGGACGGCTCGGCCCTCCCCTTCGTCGAGGGCTTCCTGCGGGTCGGAGTCGTGGAACAGACCGCCCCGGTCGAGCCCCTGAGCCTGACCCGGCCGGTCTTCGTCGCCCACGCGGAGTCGCTGGTGCTGGCGCTTCCTGCCCAGGAGGCGGCCTTCGAGGCGGCGATCCACTTCGCCCACCCCCTGGTCGGCTCTCAGCAATGGTGCTTCCGGCCAGCCGAGGACCGCTTCGAGACCTCCCTGGCTCCGGCCCGGACCTTCGGGTTCTGGGATGAGGTCCAGGCCCTCCTGGAGCGCGGCCTGGCTCGGGGAGGCGACTTCTCCAACGCTCTGGTCATCGGGGGGCCGGGTGGCTTCTCGTCGCCCCCCCGCTTTGCCGACGAACCGGTTCGCCACAAGGTCCTGGACCTTCTGGGGGACCTGGCGCTCCTGGGGCGACCGATCCAGGCTCGGGTCCTGGCGGTCCGCGCCGGGCATCGGCTGCATCTGGAACTGGCCAGGAAGATCCTCAAGGAGGGTGCCCATGCTGGGTTGGTCTGAGATCCTGGAGCGAATCCCCCACCGACCGCCGTTCCTCTTGTTGGATCGGGTTCTGGGGGTGGAGGGGAGCCGCGCCTGGGGCTACAAGAACATCACCATGAACGAACCGCAGTTTCGCGGCCATTTCCCCGGGAATCCGGTCCTGCCTGGGGTCCTGACCATCGAGGCCCTCCTGCAACTGACCTGGGTCCTGTACCACGGGCAGGGAAGGCCCCGCCTCGTCGGCGTGGATCGCCTGAAGTTCCGCCGCCAGGTCAAACCGGGCGACCGCCTGGATCTGGAGGTCCAGGAGATCGAAGCCGACGGGGAGCGCCGCCGGGTCCGAGCCCGCGCCGAGGTCGACGGGCAGGTGGCCAGCGAGGGGGTGCTGACCTTGTGCCTGGACGCCTTTGCGGAGGAGGAGGCCTGAGGGCCGGTTCCGACTTTGGAAACACCACACAGGAGTCCCCTCCGATCCGCCGAAGGCCCGCGGGATATTCTGGAAGCCTCAGGAGTCCGGCTGTCTCCGGGGGTGGAGCGCACAGCCCCGAACCGGGCGGGATTTCCCCTGGTCGGGAAACGTCGCGCCGTCTTCGGGGTTCCACCTGGCAGGGCCCGGCGCTTGCTGGCCCGACCCTCATCGCACGGACAACGACAATGGAAGTGAACCTTCAATCAGCCGCCCTGGCGGCGGGAATCACGGCCCTTCAGATCCTGCGCTCGCCCTCCCCGGACTCCGGGTTCGGGGCGCGTCCGGTCTGCGGAAGGGAGGCTTGATCGTGGAACCGGTTCGAGTCGGGGTCGTCGGCATCGGCAGCATGGGCCTCAATCACGCGCGGATCTACTCGGAGCTTCCCCAGACCGAGCTGGTCGGCGTGGTCGATATCCAGGAGGCGCGGGGCCGTCAGTGCTCCGCGCGCTTCAATACCACGTATTTCGAGTCCTACCAGGGCCTCTTCGACAAGGTCGACGCGGTCAACATCGTGGTTCCCACCAGCCTGCACTATCCCGTGGCGATGGAGTTCCTCAAGCGGGGCGTCCATGTCCTGGTCGAGAAGCCCATCGCCGTGGATCTGGTCCAGGCCAAGCGACTGGTCGACTACTCCAAGAGGCACAACCTGGTCCTGCAGGTGGGGCACCTCGAGCGCTTCAACCCGGCCGTGATGAAACTGCGCGACATCATGGGCCAGCCGATCATGATGGAGTGCAGCCGGCGTTCGTGTCCCACCAATCGGAACCTCGATGTCGGCGTCGTGTGGGATCTGATGATTCACGACCTGGACATCCTGATCCACCTGGTCAATTCCCCCGTCCAGGACATCAGCGCGAATGGCGTCTCGGTCTACTCCGACTACGAGGACATCGCCCAGGTCCAGTTGCGCTTCCAGAACGGTGTCATGGCCAGCCTGGTGGCCCGGAGGATGTTCTCCTGGTCGATCTCCCGGGCGCTGGCCTCCCCCACGCCCACAAACAGCGCGTGGGCGCAAATCTGCTCATATACCTCTTCCCGCCGGGGGGCGGAAAGCTTTTTGCTGTCATCTACCCAGGGAAAAAGGGGCTCCGGCGGCATGATGACGCAGGCGGCCACCACGGGCCCCAGCAGCGGGCCCCGGCCCGCCTCGTCCATGCCCGCCAAGGACGCGCCAAAGCCGGGAAAGCCCCTGTCGTGGGCCACCAGTTCCTGAAAACGCGCCAGCCTTCCGGCGGAGGGCATCCCCTTACTCATTCACAGGCTCCTTTGGGGATGTGGCGGGTTTGGGCGCAACAGGGGGCGCTTCCAGGGTGATGCGGCCCACCTTCCCCTCCCGGAACTCGTCCAAAATCACGGCGCAGGCCCGTTCCAGGTCGTAGACGCCGCCCCGCATCAAAAAGCCCCGGCCCCGGCAGACCTCCTCCAGCAGCGCGTGGCCCCTGGCCTGGAGATCCTTGATCTTATACCGCTGGGCCGTGGCCTGGGGCATGGCTTTCATCAAATCCTCCAGCAGATGGGCGCACAGGGCCTCCTGGTCATACACCGCGTCCCGGATGGTGCCGATATAGGCCAGGCGGTGC
>JALHDH010000242.1:1596-2126 GCA_022839105.1 bacterium | reverse complement strand
CCTTCTCGTTTCAGCATCTCTTCGAATATATATTCTGATATATCATCATTGACAACCTGATAATAACGTGTGCGGATTGTACCCTCTGATGATACTTCGTGATATTCATAACTCTCTGGTACTATTATGCTGGATTTCTTTGAAAACGCCTTTATCTCTGGATTCTCTTCCAGTCCAAAATCTTCTAATCGAATAACTTTGTATCCATTTGGCACCTCAGAACTGATTCCCACTAGATTATGGGCAATATTATTTTGTGTACCTATCACATTAAATAAAAAAATGGTAAATAAAGTAGCAATGCCTATTATTAAGAACATAAAAATTGCAATATTATTTCTACGACTTCTATTAGAAGCTAACCCTTTTTTTCTAAACCATAAGCCTACTCCAACTCCAGTTACTGGTATTACGAGAAAAAACAATGGGACGGGATGCCCGTTAACGGCATCTACTATAATCGCTGCAATATAAATCGCTAAAGCAATGCCACTAATAATTAAAGCGAATCTGCCTCTAAATACTGCTGA
>JALHDH010000242.1:0-1551 GCA_022839105.1 bacterium | reverse complement strand
TTTACAGAAGTTTTTGGTAAAGATAAACCTTCTTTCACGTTGTGTTTAGCTCTCCAGAACCATAGTCCATAATAGATAACGTATACCGAAACAGGTATCAAAAGTAAAGGGAGCATTATTGTTCTTACGATATCACTATTTACAAAAAGTTTATCGTACTGAAATGGAAAGAGACCTCCAAGGCTAAGAAATAAAATAGGAAAAAGAATAAACATCAGCAATACTTCCGGACTGTAAAATGCTTTCTTTATAATTCTTTCTTCTTCTTCAGGATCAGTTTGTAATGGAATGTAGCTTTCCATATCTTCAGTATAAAATACCTGAAGTTTATTGGATGAGGTTACATAAGTCCATCCTGTTTTTTTACATAACTCACGATAATCTTTTATAGCTTGCGAATTATAGGAATCAAAGGTACTAATATACGGAAAAACATCTACTGCGAATTTAATAGATTGCGGTTCTGTTTTTTTAAATTCCATTGTAAAACTGTTTATCTTTTGTAACATCCAGCCTTTCGCTGCTTGTATTTCAAAGTATTCTTCCATCGCTTTATAATCGAGCAATGTAAAAACAAATGGTATTTTTTTTATATCATTCATTTATTTGACCTCCAATATAATTATCTCCATCCCTAACCATATCTTTTAATCTTTGATGTTCATTCTGCAAAATCTCCTGACCTTTAGTAGTAATCTTGTATATTTTTCGCCTACCATCTTCATCTACTTGCTCTATGATTTTTTCTTTTTCAAATCTAGCTAAAAGTGAATACAAGGTTCCTGCTCCAACTTGAACCCGATTATTAGTTATGTCTTGGATCATCTGCATAATTTCATATCCGTGTCTTGGAGTATATAAAGTCAGTAACACATAAAACATCGGTTCTGTCAGATTCTTCAACTGTTCTCTAGCCATTAGTCCACCCTCTTTATTGCGATAATCGTTATATCTAATATCGATATATTGATTATCAGTATATCATCCGATAATTTCAGTGTCAATAATCTCTTTTGAAAATAAAAAGCCGGCCCAAGTTAGTCGGCTAATCTTTTATTACTCTTAATCATACGCTATCTGCATTCCATCCATAAAGCAAATGATGATTCTCCCCGTTTCAAAACTTCTGAAATATCTAAAACTATAATGGTATATGACATATTTGATATATAGTTAAGTCATTCATGCTAAACACAATCTGAACAGGTTAAACACAGGATGCTTTTTCTATTTCCATAGACTTAAAAAAATACAACTATCCCCATATAAGGCTCTAAACTCTTTATATTGCAAAACTTTATAATTCCACTGATCCACTAAACTCTTCTGTAAGATATTTTGTGTTACCATATAACCTTTATATAAAATAGCAAATCGTACTGTAACCGGGGTAAATACTCATTTCCTATCCTCCTCATATAACATAAGCTAATACCTAAGGTGACAGTCAAGAGCTTTTTTAACGAATACTAATCACTTTAATTCTAATAAATGCTTCCACTATCTATAAATCTTGTACTTTTGATTGTAACAAGATTATTCATATTTCAT
>JALHDH010000241.1 GCA_022839105.1 bacterium | reverse complement strand
GGCGGGAAGAGGATCTTGTCCTCGAACCGGGTGAGGATGTACTCGAGCATGACATAGTTGGTGATCAGGATGTCCGGAGGGGTTCGCTGGATCTCCTCCCGTGAGATGAGCTCGCTATCGTAGGGAGCGTCCCGCGCGGTCCGTTCCCGGTATGTGATGAGCGCTTCGTTGTAGGTGTGCGGAGTATCGCCGGTGTAGATGGCGACCTTCAAACCCGAGCCGTCCAGGCGGGCCGCGAGGTCATCATACTGGGAGTTTGCGAGCGCGTTCATCGGGTAGACGAGGATTGCCTTGATGCCCCGGAGGCCCCGGTCCTGCATCTCAAGACATGTGGAGACGACCGGTATCGCAAAGCAGAAGGATTTCCCGGAGCCGGTTCCCGATGTGACGACGGTGTTCTTCCCGGAGAGTATCGATCGTATTGCATCACTCTGGTGCCGGTAGAGGCGGACCGGAGAGGAGGATCGGTCAGCCGGATCTCTGGTGAAGTACTGTGGAGTTTCTGGATGGAGGATGTGCTCTCCAGTGAGGGTCGCAAATGAGTCTCCATCGGCATACCGACGGGCAAGCTCGATGTACGGGCCTTTGTAGAGGAGGGTTCCTTCCTCGATCTTTCTGTCGATCCATTCTTTGATGACGGGATTCCTGAACTTCTGAAATGAACTGACAAAGGTGCGATATGCCCTGGCAACTGTATCAAGGGCCGTTACCGGGTCAAAACGGGTATTTGTCATAGGACGTAATGGATCATCTCTGTTACAGACAATAAGTATTATGAAAGGTGGTTATGGGATAATGTTTGAGGAGCCTTTCAAAGAAAAAAGGGTTATTTTTTGCAGTTCTTCGCGGCAGCGGACATTGCCCGAGACTTGAACCCCGGGTTGGCGCCACTTCGGTCGGCAGATGCCTGAATCCGACGTGCCGCACCGGGCGTCATGGATCCTTTCTTACCCACACATCTCACCTCCATCATATGGCTATCTATGGGAACCACTTGAGAGTGTCCGGGAACTGTTTCTCCGCTTTGCAACTATTCTGCTCCCCGTGCACCATCCCGATCCTCGGCCTGTAACACCTTCCAGGCAAATTCGCCATGTAGTGTCAACCGGTATTGTTTTGCCTTTCTGCTATTGTGGCAGAACGACTCTTCAATGAGGCTCCACTCAATAAGTTGTTGGAGGATCTTCGTGACTGTCCCACGGTTGGGACTGCGGGTAACCTTAGGGTCGTCTGCAAGCCGTGAAGGTCGATATTGTTTCTCCAGTTCTCTGCCAAACTCCTGTCGTGATGTCCAGCTGCTTGTATCCCTGCGTGAAAGGATCGAGAGGGCAGTTATGTAGTTTGGGTTCCTTCTCACATCATCAAGGTGCATTCTCGGTATGAGAACCTGTTCGATGCGGTCGTCTGATGGTGTCAGGTAGATCCGGGCATCGAGCCAGAGGGCCATGATGAAGAGGGAGAGGGAGAGCATCTTTGTTCCTCCGCTCAGGTTGAACGAGTAACGCGCTACAGGGTACCGGCGTGTAGTAGTGAGGACGGCGTCGCGGATGGAG
>JALHDH010000126.1 GCA_022839105.1 bacterium | reverse complement strand
GTCCCAAAGGGGCCGGCCCAGAGGCCAGCCCCTTCTTCACGCCTCCGGCACGGCCAGCGAAAGTGGGCAAGAGGCGGCCACAGAGAGTGGGCGTCAATACCTGGTGACGGTGACTACCAGGCCCTGCAGATGCTCGGTCGTCAGCTTGTCGCGCCCTTGAATCACGCACTTCAGGAGGTCAGAAGCCGCGGCGGCAGGGCCGTCCTTGGACCACAGTTCATAGGCTTTGAAGATCTCGCCTTCGGCGGCTCCCGAATGGAGTTCGCGAAGGCGCTCGAGCAGGAAGTCCGTGTCCAGAACGCCGAGGACCGGCTTCAACCAGTCTCCGTGACGGCGAGCCAGCTCACCGTCGAGAAAGTAGGACGACGGGCGTGCCTGTTTCCCCCCCGCTGCAAGATGCCGCTCGAAGTGGAGCAGCCACTGGCGGCCAGGTTCCGTTCCAAGGACCAACCCGTCATCGAGTTCCCAGAGCCCGCCATCCTCGGCCAGCCCCAGCTTGCGACCCTTCAGGAGCTCCAGGGAATTCACGCATCCCCTCAGCTCGTCCAACAGCCGGAAGTAGGCGTCCCGCGTACACAGGACCACACCCGGGTGTTCGCGGTCGCTCGCTCCGCTCATTTGGGCCAGCGAATCACCATGCTGGATTCGCTCGTCCAACCAGTTGATGGCCTCGGCGGCCCCGAAAGGCCCGAGCGGACCGCAGCAAGTCTCTAACCTCTTCAACCACTCCGAATAGCGCGTTTGCAGGTCCCAGTTGAGGAGTGGCTGGTCGATACGCTTGAAGAGGGAATAGAGCCCCGGCCGCGCCACCTTCTTGATCTCAGCCGCTCGATGGAAGTCAAGATCCTGATCCACGAGGAAGACGCGAGAACCCAGCCACTCCGGCTCCCACACCACCTCGAGAAGGCGCTGGCACTCTTTGGGAGCGGCCGCACCCGACCGGATGGGAAACAATTTGTAGAAGTCGAGGTGCCTGTCCGCACGTTCGCACAGGAGGCGCAGACTTTCGCTTCCGTCGGCGAAGAGATAGCCCAGTTCTTCGAGCAACTGCTCGTTCCACTCCAGGTGTGCCGGATCTGCAGACAACTCCCCTCGGTCCATCTTGACGTGGAAGCTGCCGTGGATGTGGAACGGGAATCCGGTCTTGATGGCCGTGGGGAGATAGCAATAGAGGCGCCCCTCGTCCACGGGCTGGGGGACCTCGCCGTCCAGGTGGAAGGCGATCTTCCTCCGCCACGACCTCACGTCATCCAGAGTTCCGGAAAACCCCTCCGGCTCTTCGTCGCGCTCGAGAACGAGGTATCTCTGGAACTCATCGCCGTTCACAAGAAAGGAGACCTGCTGAGCCTTGACACCTTCCACCGGATCCGGCAGGTCCAGGATCCTGGCGACCTTGGAGATCCTGATTTCCCCTGCCCCCTCGCGCAGGACCTGGACGCTTGTCAGGTGGTTCAGGAACAGGAGAAAGCTGATGAGGCTCTCTTCGGTGAGGCTCTCCAGGATGGGTGCAAAGGTCGAGTGCGTGAGCGGAGGGCGCTTCAACTCGGTACCGACAGCAGATGGAGCGAGCCTCGTCTTCAGGTAGTAGATTGTCTTCCAAACCGCTGTATCAAGTCTACCGCCACGAATGTGGCCCGCTAAGGGCTTGTAAGCCTCCGGCGCGGGCACCTCGGAGATTTCCCCCTCCTGTTGCAGGTCGAGGGGTAGCACCAGCCAATCCGTTCCGTTCCGATGGGTAACGACGGTGGGTACGTCGCAGATATGGTAGCACGCGACCCGGCCGATTCCGAACCTGCCGATGATTTCCTGCCGCTCGTCCTCCTTCTTCCTCGAGTGGAATTCCCGGAACCGGTCCACGTCGTCCCTGCTCTCATCCTCGATGAAGACCGAGTCGTTACAGACCAGCACTTCCTCTGGAAGCTTCGGATCCCGTCCCAGTAAGTGGACCGCCACTGCTGTGGCGCCGGCATCATCAGCGTTCTGAAGAAGCTCCCGAAGCGTGGTGCTGATGTCATACTGGCTGAGGTCGTTCTGGACCATGTGGACCAGGTTGACCGTGGGCTTCTTGCCCAGGTGCTTGGACGGAGACCACGAAACGTGTCCGTCCTTCATGCCCCCGGCTCCCGATCCCACTTCGACAGGATGCAGCCCCCGGCCCTCGCCGGCTTCATTTCTAACTGAAAACACCTGATCGGAAGGACCGCAACCAGTATCGCGGCTGGCACGAATCTCCAGGCACCTGCAGAATCTGCGTTTGAGAGCCTCGCCAGGTACCTCAAGGTTTCACACTCCCATCCTCATTCAGCAGCCGCCACGTCTGCTGCAGTCCCGCTTCGACCGAACATGGTCGACGCCTCTGTCAGGGCCTGTCACCGACCCAGTCTCCCCCTGTCTCCGCGGGCCACCGAAGATGTCGTAGCAAACACTCGTTCGCAATCGGAGGCTCTATCCTCGCTTCAGTGCGTCAAGTCTGGCTCAGTCAAATGGGGACCACCTGGGGACCAACTCGCCGTGACGCCCTCTCCCACATGGCCACCAGCCATCACGAGAACCCCACCACAAGCCACCCCTCCCGGTCCGGGCCACCGTCGCAGCCACCCAGCCCCCGTCGTGGGACCAGGACGCCAGCACCCCCTCCAGGACCCGCCCTTCGAGCAGCACCACCGGCGGGCCCGCCCGGCCCGGGCTCCGGTCCTCCCGGCGCAGTTGGACCCCTGGAAGGCCGAGCCCGGCCAGGAGCCTCAAGGCGAGGTCTCGTGCCTGCAGGGATGGGAGTCTCACGGCCTCGGGGCCGTGCGCGGGGATGCCCTGACCCGCTCGGGGAACTCTCCGGTCCAGGCCAGGCAGTGGATCCAGTCCTCCTGCTCGCGCCAGTGGACCCGGCAGGTGCCCTGGGGGGTCCTCACCGATCCGTCCTCGGGGTCCACCTCGAATCGGGAATGAGCGAAGATCAGGGCCGGATCGAATCGGGACCAGGCCTTGAAGGCCGCCTCCTTGGCGCTCCACAGGCGCCACAGCGCGCGGTCGGGGCGCTCGGATCGGGCGAGCCACTCCTGTTCGGCAGGGGCCAGGATCCGGTTCAGGAAGCGCAGGTCCCGGACCTTGTCCGCCGCGCCGGGGGCGGACAGGTCGACCAGATCATTGCCCAGCCGGGTGATGGGTGGCAAACCATTCCTCTTCCAGGGAGGCCAGGCGCTCGACGATTCGGCGCGAGATATCCCGCGAGCCGCGCAGGCCCTTGTTGGGCGAGGTGGGCTCCAGCACATCGAAGCGCAGGTGGAAGGTCTCGCCACGGCGGGGCAGATCGCTGCAGGCCTCCTGGCCCAGGCCCCGGAGATACACGCACAGGACCCGGGTCCCCGGGACCTCCTGGACCAGGCGTCCCGCCCCGTAGGCGAATTCCTGGGTGTCCACCCGCCCGCTCCGGCTTCGCGTTCCCTCGGGGAAGATCATCACCCGGTGGCCCGTGGCCAGCAGGTGTCGGATTCGGGCCATGGTGCGCGCCGTGACCTCGGGTGGGCCCTGGCGCAGGACGGGGATGCACTTGCACAGATAGCAGGCCACGCGCAGGGGCAGGCCTTCCCCCAGATTGCGGCGCTCGGGCAGGTTCCAGACGAAGTCCCGATCCTTCCGGAAGTAGTGGAAGCCCGAGCCCAGGGCCCAGACCAGGACCACCGAGTCGATGGCCGTCAGGTGGTTGGGGCAGACCAGCAGCGGGCCTCGATTCGGACCCAGTTGCCGGCGCAACTCGTCTCGGAAGGCCCGCAGTCCGGAAATGCGGTAGCCGCGGATGAAGCGCATCCAGAGCCAGGCCAGGTAGTAGCTGACCGGAGTGAAGACCCAGGCCACCGCCCGCTGCAGGAAGAGTTCCAGCCGGTCGCGGTGGCCCAGGGCGGGGGGAGTGGGGCTCAAGCCTGGGCCGAAACGACCTGGACGGCGTCTTGGATGGTCCGCACCTTGTCGGCGGCTTCGTCGTCGATCGAGATGCCGAACTCGTCCTCGAAGGCCAGGATGATATCCACCAGGCGGGCGGAGTTCACACCCAGGTCTTCCAGGATGCGGGCATCCAGGTTCCCCTCCTCGAGGGGGGCCAGGTTCTTGGCGTAGGGCTTGATGATGGCGGTGACCTTTTCCAGTGCGGTCTGCTGATCCATGTCTGTTTGTCCTCCGAGGGTCATTCCCACTTGCGGAACAGCACGCAGCCGTTCACGTCGCCGAAGCCGAAGCTGGCCTTGGCCAGGATCCGGGCGTCTGTCTCGCAGGTCTGGTGGGGGATTCGAGTGGCGTAGGGCTCGAGGGCCGGGTGCAGGTCCTGGCAGTTCGCAGAACCGTGCACGAACCCTCGCGACAACTGCAACACCGAGGCCACGCACTCCATGCCCCCGGCAGCGCCGAGGCCGTGGCCGATGAGCGATTTGGTGGAGTTGATCCAGGGGAAGTTCTTGGGGTCGCGCTGCAGCACGGCGGCCCAGTTCTGAACCTCCAGCGGATCGGCCATGGTGGCCGTCAGGTGGCCGTTGATGGCGTCGATCTCGTCGGGGCTCAAGCCGGCCGAGGCCAGGGCGCCCTGGATGCAGCGCCGGACCCCTTCGGGGTTGGGCGCGGTGGTGCTGCCTCCGTTGCGCTGGCCGCCGCAGTTGACGTGGCCTCCCAGGACCTCGGCGTAGATGCGGGCCCCCCGTTCCTGTGCGGACTCCAAGGTCTCCAGCATCAGGATTCCGGCGCCCGAGCCCGGGACGAAGCCGCTGGCCGAGGCGCTCATGGGACGCGAGGCCTCTTCGGGGCGGTCATTGAAGCCGCGGGCCAGCACGCGCATGGCGTCGAAGCCACCCCAGGTGTACTCCGAGGCTCCCTCGGCGCCACCGGCCAGCATCCGCCGGGCCCGGCCCGCCTTGAGGTGCCACCAGGCCTGGATGACGGCCTCGGTTCCGGTGGTGCAGGCGCTGGAGTTGGTGGTCACCTGGCCGCCCAGGGCCAGCAGACCCCCCAGGCAACCGCTGACGGCGCTGGACATGGTCTGCTCGACGGAGGTGCTGCCGATCCGGCGGACCCTTCCCTCTTTGACGCGGGGGAAGACCACCTCACCCAGGGTGTCCACACCGCCGACCCCGGTGCCGATCACGGCGCCCGTCTCCCAATCGACCGGCCCCTCGACGGGGTCCGGCAGGGGCAGGCCCGCGTCCCGCCAGCAGTCGATCCCGGCGATCCCGGTGAAGATCATCCCCGAGTTCATGGCGACCAGCCGGTCCGGGGCAAAATACTCCCGGGCCAACTCCTCATAGCCTTGGGGCACCCCCGCGACCTGGCACGAGAAGTTGAGCTCCTCCAGACGGGGCAGGTGCCGGACTCCCGAGCGCCCCTCGCGCAGGGCCTGTTCGAAGTCTTCCAGACCGTGGGCATTCGGGGCCAGGACCCCCAAGCCGGTGATGACGACCCTATTCATGGCGCACGCCCATGCCCGACGCGGTTGCGCTGGCCACGAGCATTCCCTCCTCGTTGTACATCTCGATCCGGGAGCGCAGCTTGCGTCGCCGCCAGACTTCCCGGGTGCCCCGGATGGTCACCCGCTCGCCCGGAAGGACGGGCCTGGCGAACTCCACCGTGGCGTCGGCGAACATGGTGGTCCAGCGCGGGATCTCCTCGGGCTCGACCTCGCACGAAAGCAGGTAGATGCCCAAGGCCACCACGCCCACCTGGCACATGCACTCCAACAGGATCACGCCCGGAGTGACGGGGCGACCAGGGAAGTGACCCTCATAGAAGCTCTCGTCGGGGCGGAAGGTGTAGCGCCCCGTGATCTGCTCCGAATCCACCTCGAGGATCTCGTCCACGAACCGGAAGGGCCTCTGCTGAGGCACCCTGGCCAGCACCTGCTCCGGGGTGAGTCCGGCCTTCGGTTCAGCCACCGTACATCCCTCCGTTCACGTGGAAGGTCGTCCCCGTGCAGTAGGTGGCCTCCACGGCCAGGAAGCGCACCAGGGCGGCCACCTCGTCGGGAGTCCCCATCCTCTTGAGGGGGACCCGGGCCAGGATGCCTTCGCGGACCTCCTCGGGGAGGACCTGGGTCATGGCCGTCTCGATGAACCCCGGAGCGACGGCGTTGACCAGGATCCCGTAGTGGGCCAGCTCGGCTGCTGCCGTCCGCGTGAAGTTGTCGATTGCCGCCTTGGTCATCCCGTAGACGCTCTGTCCCGGGTTTCCGGTGCTGCCGACCACGCTGGAGAGGTTGATGATCCGGCCCGAGCGCTGGCGCATCATGAGTCGGGCCAGGCGCTTGGTGAGGTACCAGGTGCTGCGCATGTTGGTGGCCACGATCCGGTCGAAGTCCTCCAGGCGGGCGCTGAAGAGGGGAGCGTCCACCGTTGCGCCGGCGTTGTTGACCAGGATCTCCAGGCCCCCACGTTGACGCATGGTTTCGTAGACCGCGTCGACCCCTTCGCCAGTGGAAAGGTCCGCGGCCACCAGGAAGGCGGTCTCGCCCAGCTCCTCCTGCAGGGCCTGGGCGGCCAAGGCGCTGGTGCGGTGGTGGATCCCGACCGCGAAGCCGGCCTGGCTCAGGGCCCGGCAGCAGGCAGCGCCGATTCCGGTGGCTCCGCCGGTGACGAGTGCGACTTTCATCGGATCAGGAGACCTCCTCGCGAGTTCGCCGAGCGATGCGGATAGTCGGGATACTGGATGTCGCGGAAGAGTCCGACCTTGGCATCCTGGATCGTGTAGATGCACTCTCCATCGACCGAGACCGTCCCGGTCCCGATGGCCAGGGTCGAGCCGCTGGCGGGAAGCTCGGCGTAGCGGCGGATTTCCACCTCGTAGCGCACCAGGCGATCGTGGGGACGGATCTGGCCTCGGAATTCGACCTCCTTCGAGCCCAGGGCCCGGCCCACCCCCAGCCCCCCCCGCAGGCAGGCGTAGAAACCGATCAACTGCCAGATGGCGTCGACTCCAAGGCAACCCGGCTGCACGGGGTCGTTCCGGAAGTGGCAGTGGAAGAACCAATCGTCCACCCGGACGTCCTGTTCGGCGGCAATGAACCCCTTGGGCCCCTCGCGCCGGATCTCCATGACCCGGTCGAACATCAGCATCGGCGGCGCCGGCAGGGCCGAGAAGTCGGGACAGGGCGGGTCTTCGACCAGGTTGCCGCGGGCGAAGGCCAGCAGTTCCTCCTTGTCAAATTCGGTTCGCTTCAGGAAATCTGCGTATTTCACCCGTGCACCTCGAAAAGGATTCCTCCCCAGGTCAGCCCGGAACCGACGACCACCAGGGCGATCTCGTCGCCGTCACGGAACTGCTCCCAGGCCTGGGACAGGACGCAGGGGGCCCCGGCTGCGCCGGTGTTGCCGTATTCATCCACGTTGAAGTGGTGGCGCTCAGGCGGGATTCCACAGCGCTCGCAGACGTTCTGGAGCATCAGGAGGTTGGCCTGGTGGCCGATGAAGTGAAAATGCTCGGGCCCCCGCCGGGAGTGGGCTCGCAGGTTCTCGAGGGTCTCGGTGGTCCGGCGGATGGCAAATCCCTGGACGGCCCGACCCTGCTGGGTGAAGTGCCCGCCCGTAGGGATGGAGACCTTGTCCCAGCCTGCGGGGTCCGAGGACAGGGTGGTGTGGGCCACGCGCACGCGCGAGGGTACCCGGGCCGAGACGATGGCGGCCGAGCTGGCATCCCCCCACAGGACCGCAGTGGCCCGGTCCCGATAGTTCACGGTGCGCGTGTTGTTCTCGGCGCTGAGAAGCAGCACGTAGTCGGGGAGGCTCTCCGGGCGCATCCCGGCCAGGAGGTGCATCTGGGCCGCGAAGGTCGAGCAGGCCGAGCCGATGTCCAGGGCGGGGGCCTGGATTCCCAGCTCGGCCGCGATCTTGCTGGCTTCGGCGGGGATGGTGTGCTGGGGCGAACACCCTCCCGCCCAGACCATCCCGATGTCCTTGGGCTCGAGTCCCGCCCGCTCCATGGCCATCCGGGCTGCGGCGGCGCCCGTCTGGGCGTTGCTGTGGGTCGAGGCGGCGCCGGCCAGGCGGGGATCCGCGTTGCGGGTGGAGGCGATGTAGTCCAGGGGCAGCACCGTGCGCCGGCAGCGGATCCCGACTCGTTCGAGGATCCAGGACTCGTCGGTGCCGATGTCCAGGCTTGCCAGGAAGTCGTTGTCCAGCCGGGTGGGGGGGTGGAAGTGCCCCAGTCCGTGCAGGTGGATCATGCCGAGACGTTCTCCCCGCCGTCGACCCGGATCACGGTTCCGTTGATCCAGGCCGCCTCGGGAGCGCAAAGCAGACAGATCACGTTGGCCACGTCCTCGGGAGTGGTCAGGCGGCCGAGCGGGTTGCGCATCAGGGAGTGGGCCGCCATGCGGGCGCTGCCGGGGATCAGGCGCAGGGCTGGAGTGTCGGTCACCCCCGCCTGCAGGACATTCGAGCGGATTCCGTGGGGACCGAACTCAACGGCGATGGCCCGGGAGATCGACTCCAGGGCCACCTTGGCGGCGGCCACCGCGGCGTAGCCCGGCCAGGCCACCTGGTTGCCCTCGCTGGTCAAGCCGAAGACGCGGGCATCCTGGGCAAAGAGCCCGTTCTCGTGCAGCAGGCGCACCCAGGTCAGAAGGCTCGTGCCCATGCTGAAGATCGTGCGGGCCACGTCCTCGTCTTCCATGAAGGTCTGGCCTTCGGGGACGGGGAGAAGAACCTGCAAGGGCGCCTCTCCGTCCTGGGCCAGGCGCTCCAGGGTGCCTTGCAACTGTTCTGAAGGGATCCCCAACTCGCCAGCCAGCCTCTGGAGGGCCTGGTCGGCCCGACGCGGCCCACGGCTGGTTACCAGCGGCTTGAGGTTCCCGAAGGCGATCGAGTGCAGCAGCATCTTGACCTGGCCCTGGGGACCCATCGCCTCCTTCAGGGTCTCAAGGGTCTTGGACTGGCCCTCGGGGGCCAGGGCATCGAGGTTCAGCGCCACGAAGCCGTGGCCATGGGCGCGGATCTCCTCGAAGGCCTCTTCGATCCGGGGCATGGCGCCGCGCCGGTCGCGGTGGACGACGCAAACGGACATGCCGTGGGCGGCCATCTTGCGCGCCGTGGCCAGGCCGAAGCCGCTGGAACCGCCCAGGATTAGGGCCCACTGGTGGGAGTCGAAGCGAAGCATCAGGCGTTGGCCCCCGCGGGGGTCTGTCCCAGCGCGCGTCTAGCCGAGCGCAGGTCCACGATGGAGGGGACCTTCAGGCCCGCAGCCTTGAAGAAGTTCCCCAGGGGGCGGCCGGGGCCCACCTCGAAGAGGTTGCTGGTCACGCTGGCCAGGGCGGCCATGTTGTCGCGCCAGCGGACCGGAGCGGCCACCTGGCGGGTCAGCGACTCGATCAGGTCCTCCAGCGAGCCGGTGTGGAAGCGGCCGGTGTAGTTCGAGGTGACGCACACCGCGCGTTCGGGGCGGAACTCTCGGCATGCCTGTTGGAGGACGTCCTTGAAATCGGCTTCGGCCTCGGCCATGTAACGCGAGTGGAAGGGGGCGCTGACGGCCAGGGGGACGATCCGCAGATCCTCCTCGTGGCGGCTGGACAACTCGATCGAGAGCTCCTCGACCGCTTCGCGAGGGCCGCTCACCACGGCCTGGTTGGGAGAGTTGTCGTTGGCCAGGTCGACGCCCAGTTTCCGTGCCAGGTTCTGAATCTCATCAAGCGGAAGGCTCTCGCGGATCAGGGCCGCCATGGCTCCGAATCCCAAGGGGGCTGCCTTCTGCATCGCGCGACCTCGGGCGTGCACCAGGCGGACGGCCGTCTGGAAGGGGACGACCCCGGCGGCGACCAGGGCGGTGTACTCACCCAGGCTGTGGCCTCCGAACCAGCGGGGCTTGAAGCCGAATCGGGCCTGGAGTCCTCGCAGCATCGCGATCTCGGCGGTCAGGATGCAAGGCTGGGCATACTCGGTCTGTTCCAGGCGCGGGTCGCCGTCTTCCGAGCCCGGGTCGGCCTGCCGGCAGAGTTCCTCCACGTCGAAGGGCAGCACGCTGTTCGCTTCGGCGAAGACCTCTCGTGATTCAGGGATCTGCTCGGCAAAGTCCAAAGCCATGCCAGGGCGCTGGGAACCCTGGCCAGGAAAAGTCACAGCACAATCAAGGGTCATGAGAATCTCCCGGACGGACAGAACCGTCGCTTGATGCCCGCGCAGGTTCTGGGTTGGCGCGGGGATCCCTTTCCCCGCAACTCAGTTGTGCGGGAAGACCCTGAAACACTCCTGAACCTGGCCGGGGACCGGTCGCGCATGGGCCCGTGCCGGTTGGAGCTCAAGGGAACCCGGCGGGGTCGGGGAGGTCACCGTCGGATTCCCGCTGATCGGAAACCGGGGGGCCTCAGCCCTCGACCAGGACTCCGGCGGCTTCCTCCGAGCGCAGCACAAGCATGCATCCGGAGACATCGAATTCCAGGGGATCGCCAAAGGGAGCCCGGCGGACCATGCGGACCCGGGCCCCGGGGCTCATGCCCAAGGCCATCAATCGTCGGGCCCGGCAGTGAGGACCTCCGACGCAGTGGACCAGGGCTTCCTCGTTCATGACCAGTTCGTTCAAGCAGCGCATGGCTTCCCTTGGATTCTCGGTTCGGTTTGCCTTACTCTAGCCGACCGGCCCCTCCAGGGCAAGGCCTGCTGGCAGACCCGCAGAAAAAAAAGGCCCCGCCGGGAGGCGGGGCCCTTGGGGTTTCAGGCCCGGAGGGCCGATTCGCCTACTGGCAGTTGCAGCAGCACTGGTTGGAGAAGGCCTTGCGCCCGGGATAGCAGGCCTGGCTGGCCAGCTCCTCTTCGATGCACAGCAGCCGGTTGTATTTCGCGACCCGGTCGGAACGGGACAGCGAGCCGGTCTTGATCTGACCGCAGTTGGTCGCCACGGCCAGGTCCGCGATGAAGGAGTCCTCGGTCTCGCCCGAACGGTGTGAGACCACGGAGGTGTATCCGGCCCGCTTGGCGCTTTCGATGGCCATGAGGGTCTCGGTCAGGGTCCCGATCTGGTTGACCTTGATCAGGATCGAGTTGCCCACGCCCATCTTGATGCCTCGGCCCAGGCGCTTGATGTTGGTGACGAAGAGGTCGTCGCCCACCAGTTGCACGTTGTGCCCCAGGGCTTCGGTCAGCAGTTTCCAGCCGTCCCAGTCGTCCTCGGCCAGGCCGTCCTCGATCGAGAGGATCGGATACTTCTCGATCCACGAGCTGTAGAGCTTGACCATCTCCTCGGAGGAACGGCTTTCGCTGCTGCTCTTGTGGAAGACGTACTTCCCGTCCTTGAAGAACTCCGAGGCCGCCACATCCAGGGCCAGGCTGATCTCCTTGCCCGGCTTGTATCCGGCGTCCTGGATGGCCTGGAGGATCACCTCGACGGCCTCCTCGTTGCTCTTGAGGTTGGGCGCGAAGCCGCCCTCATCGCCAACGGAGGTGTTGAGGCCCTTGCCCTTGAGCACCTTCTTCAGGTGATGGAAGGTCTCGGCGCCCATGCGCAGGGCGTCGGCGAAGGTCTCGGCGCCCACCGGAACGATCATGAACTCCTGGAAGT
>JALHDH010000240.1 GCA_022839105.1 bacterium | reverse complement strand
TATAAAAAGCCCTTTTTTTCATCTATTTTTTGCTTGACAAAGATAGCAGGGTGACTTAGTATATATTTTAGGTAAAGTAGAGTAGTAGAATGAAAAAGCGTAAAATTATACTAAGTTCATTAAACACACTCTGTTATAAGAGAGAGTCAATGTTCTGTTTCTCGGTTTTAATAAGAAAGTCACTTTATCAGGGAGGATAAAATGCAAAAGAAATTTTTTGTTTTTTTAGTCGCTTTAGTTTGGTCAATTGCTTTAGTAGGTGCTTCTGTTACTTTGGATTCATTAGAAATATCTGTTCAAGGTGGAGGTTACCCCAGACAAGGATCTACTATTGTTATAACTATGTATTATCGTGTTGCTGATATACCAGAAGGGGAAAGTATTTATGTTTATGGTATAGCTACAGGTGCTGTTGACCAAGCACAAATAAAATGGTATCCAAGTTCTAATGGTACTGGAACTGCATCCAATCAAAATGTATCTGTTAATCAAGTAGCTAACACAATTCCTTATGATGAGGATGGAAATGGATATCAGAGTTCTCATACAGCCACTTTTACTTTACCAGCACCACCTTCAAGTTCTTATAAGAGTTTTAAAATTAACGGGAAAGTATACGCGGCAACTTCTGACGATGAATTTACATATTTCTATTCCGGAATAAAGCTATCAAAAAATTATTTAACAATAAACAACCCACCTGTGGCTTCAAGTGTTGTTATTATTGATCCTACTTTAGCCAGAGTAGGGCAAACTTTAACTGGAGATTATGAGATTAGTGATCCTGATGGTGATGAAATAGATACCCCTATCTTTCGGTGGTTAAGTTCTACTATAGAAACTGGAACTTATACTGCTATTTCCGGTGCAACAGGAAATACATATACAGTTCAATCTGCAGATGCAAATAAATATATAAAATTTGAGGTAACACCTATTGCTAAAACCGGTGAGCTGCAAGGAGCACCCAAATTAAGTGATGCTACTCCAAAAGTTACAGGAGCTCCAATTATAGAAATTGATCCCAGTACACTTAATATATATGAAGCAAGTGCTAATAATGGTTCCCTGGGTGATGCCTATGTAAAGATTACTTGTGCCAATACTAGTTTTAAATCTTCCATTACTAATTCCGCTATTACTATATCAAAAGATTTAGACGGATTATCAAAAGGGAGCGTAACCTGGATTAGTGCCAATGAGATTCGTCTTGGTTTTTCAGGTGCAGCAGTAAATCATGAATATGCTGCCAAAATAGATACTATCCGTATTACTGTAAACAAAGATCAATTAGAAGGTGTAGAAAATAACTTAACAACCCAGAATGGTTTTAACATAAACTTTACCAATAATCCCCCTACCAATTTAGCTTTAGATAGCGTAGGCAATAACTATGTTACCATAACCTGGGATAATCCTGCCGGTCTTTTAACGAGTGGAAGTGGATTGGATTATTTCAATATTTTAAGAAATGAAACTAATATTGGCAGCATCTATCTTGATAAAGGTAAAGGAACTTATTATTATACTGATAATACTGTTACCAATGGAACTCAGTATCGTTATAAAGTTCAA
>JALHDH010000239.1 GCA_022839105.1 bacterium | reverse complement strand
GCTTCTGGTCGCGCTCTTCTTGATGTTCGTGGCGCGTCCGGTGGCCGTCTACCTGATGCTCCTGGGCAGTCGCTTCACCTGGCGCGAGCGGACCCTGGTCGCCTGGACGGGCCTGAGGGGAGCGGTGCCCATCGTGCTGGCGACCTTCCCCTTCCTGGCCGGCTTCCCGAGGGCCAGCGTCCTTCTGCACATCGTCTTCTTCGTCGTGCTGCTCTCGGCCTTGCTCCAGGGGAGCACGTTGATGGTCGTGGCGCGCTGGCTGGGAGTGGACGAGCCCCTGGCGGCCCGCCCCCGCACGCCCATCGAGGTCGAACCTGTGGAGGGGATGCGGAGCGAGTCCCGGGAGGTCGAGCTCCCGCCTGAATCCGCGGCGCTGAACCGTCCGCTCTCGTCCCTGGGCCTGCCCGCCGGAGTGTTGATCGTCCTGATCCGGCGCGAGAGCTCCTTCCTGGTCCCCCGCGGCGACACCCTGCTGCGGCCCTTCGATACCCTGACCCTGTTGGGGGATCGCGATCATCTGCCGGAGGCTCTGGAGCTGCTGCTGACCCCGGATGCGGAGTTCCTGGAGGAGCCTGCGCCGGCCTGAGACCGCCGAAGGGCTCCCCGGTCCCTGGTGTGGCTCTCTGTTTCGGAGGCCTGCCAACCGCGCACGCCGAAGCCTCTGTCTGGAATCAAGGATTTCGACGGGGAGGTCTCCCGTGCTGGAACTGGCCCTGGCGGCCCTGTTCTGGGTCGCCTTCCATCTGCTGCTCGCAGGGCCGTTGCGCGCGCCCTTGGCCGCGCGTCTGGGCGAGAACGGCTTCCGCGGGCTCTTCTCGGTCCTGAGCCTGGCAGGCCTGGCCTGGCTGGCCCTGGCCTGGAAGGCCGCGCCGGTGCTCCCTGTCTTCCCAGGGCAGCCCTGGGCGGCCTGGCTGCTCATGCCGGTCTCCTGCATCCTGCTCCTGGCAGGGGGGCGCCCGGACAACCCCACCTCGGTCCTCGCCGAGATCTCCGGGGACCACCGGCTTCCGATCCGCGGGATCACCCGGGTCACCCGGCACCCCGTGCTCTGGGCCTTCGCGCTTTGGGGGCTGGCCCACGTCCTGGCGGGGGGCACCCTGGGCGGAATCCTCCTGGGCGGAGCGATCCTGCTGAGCGCCTTGCGCGGGATGTGGAACATCGATGCCAAGCGAAACCGGGCCCTGGGCCCGGCCTGGGAGGCCTTCGCTGCGGTCACCTCGCGGGTTCCCTTCGGGGCCATCCTGGCCGGGCGCCAGCGCTTCGTGCCCGCCGAGATCGGCTGGCTTCCCCTGGTCGGGGGGCTGGCCCTGTGCGCGGGCCTGGCCTGGGCACACGGGTTCCTCTTCGGAGTTCCGGCCTTCCCGGGCTGAGGGCGGCCGCTCAGGGGAGCCTCAAGCCGATCCCTCCCGCCAGGATCGTTTCGACGAACCCGTGGGAAACAGCCTTAGCGCGCGGCGTCGTTGGGGTCCGGGGAAATCCGGACGGCGCGGTTGCGGTTGCTGGGCGGGCCCTTCCGGTCGGCCCCAGGGGCCCAGGCCACCTTCACGTAGCCGCCGCCGGGGGCAGGGGTGATCCGG
>JALHDH010000238.1 GCA_022839105.1 bacterium | reverse complement strand
TTCCGTCATTGAGCGAATACTTGCAGTAGAAATACCGGTACCCGAGGTCGGCGGACCACTGCGGCGTGATCTCGAAATTCACGCCCGCCAGGAGCTGCCAGGCGAGGGCGTTGTCCGATTCATCGATGGAGCCTGCCGCAGAAGATGCCTTGAACGAGCCCCAGGACCAGCCGAGGCCACCCCCGATATAGGGGCGGATCTTCCCCTCGGGGTAACGGAAGATCAGGTTGACCATCAGATTGCTTGCCTTGAAATCTCCGTCGGCGCCGGGTTCGTCGACATCCTGCTTGGCCAGGTATGCATAGTCCAACTCAACGGCCAGCCATCTCACCTGAGGGATAATGTAGCCGACCTTTGCCCCCAAAGCCCAGCTGTCTTTGAGCGCAATATCATCTCCATCCTCCGGCTCCAGGTCCTTCGGCATGACCCAGCCGCCGAAGACACCCACATAGAACGGCCCCGCCTCCGCCGCCATTGTCGCAGGGGCCGATGAGAAAAAGAGTATGCCCGACAACACCAATACCAGGACGCATGAAAAAGTCCGGTTCATAAAGCCTCCTCCTTTCATAAAGGTTCACAAACGGGACAGCACGGTGACAGGACGGAAACGAGAAAAGGGTTTTGAAGGGGTTGATGCCCTGCCGTATGACGGGAACTGCGCCTTCGACGTCACGGCCGTATAGTAGAAAAGGTTGCCGCTCCTTGTCAATCGTTATTCTCCTGCCCCGGCAGGGGTATTTCCCGCGGGGCATCGCGGCCTTTACAAACCGGGGCGCAGCACCTATGATAACGGAGGGCTGGAAAGGCCCGATTTTGCTGCGAGGAAGCAGGGGATTATGTACGCAACGCCGACCGATGCCTCGACGGTCATGCTCCTGAGGCCCTGCCGGGCGGAAGGGGTGAAGGACATTGAGGTCCTCATGGTCCTGCGAAACCGGAAAAGCCGGTTCGTGCCGGGCTACCACGTCTACCCGGGTGGCATCCTGGACCCCGAGGACTACGAGCCGGGCGTCGAGCGATTCTGCCGCGGGATCGACCGCGACCGGGCCTCCGCGATCCTGCCCGACATGTCCCGTCCCGAGAAGGCCCTGGGCGCCTGGGTCGCCGGCATCCGGGAGAGCTTCGAGGAGGTGGGGATGCTCATCGCCCGGATGCGCGACGGCTCTCCGGTGACCATCCGGACGGAGGAGGAGCGCAGGCGATTCTGCGGCTACCGCCGGGCGCTCAACCGGGGGGAGATGAAGTTCAGCGAGATGCTCGAGAAGGAAGATCTGGTCCTTCCCGTCGACCGCCTCCACTACTTCTCGCACTGGATCACCCCCGAACCCCTTCCCCTTCGCTACGACGTGCGGTTCTTTGTGGCCGCGGCCCCGGCGGACCAGGCCGTCATTCACGACGGGGTGGAGCTGACGGAGCATCTCTGGCTGCGGCCCTCGGCGGCCCTCGAGGAATACGAAAAGGACGGGTGGAAACACAGGAGGATCCAAACGGACAAAGCCCTGTGCAAGGGGTGCGGCCTGTGCGCTGCCACCTGCCCCAAACGGGGAGTGCTCGTCCACGGGTTCACTCACGACCAGCTCGAAGC
>JALHDH010000237.1 GCA_022839105.1 bacterium | reverse complement strand
ACCCCACCGATGCCTGGGTATACATAAACGGAGGCAGAAAACGAAAACGACAAAACATGGTTAGGTATTTCTGTTAGCGATTCTTTCAATCTTTGCCTTTACCATCGGCGCCTATGCCCAGGAAGAGGAAGTCATTTTCTTGGAAAAATTCGACGCCCTGGAGCCCGAAGCCCTGATGATCAGGCTTCAAAATACCTTCAGGGTCGAGCTTCGGGTTCTGGAAGGCTGTCGCACAGGCTGCAACCCTGGACATCTCTGGCGGGCTCTGGAAATCGCCCAGGAGAGAAACATGGACGTGGAGCCTCTGGCGGCAATTTCAATTCTTCTGGCCAGGGTGGCAAACGGTAAAAAATATTCGCTGGTTTCGACTCCAGAAGCTTGCTATACTAGACTTTGATTTGGGCTAGATAAAGTAATTCGGTGTTTCCCGCGAGGTTGATGAATGCGCGAAAGCTTTCTGGAGTTAGACCAGGGGAAAATTTGGCATTCCGTCTATGGTGAGGAAGGTCTGGGTACGCCTATTTTAGTTATACACGGTGGCCCTGGCTTTTTAAGCATGCCCCAAGTCGTGAGCGATCTTGCTGAAAATAGGCCTGTTTACTTCTACGACCAGCTTGGCTGTGGCAGGAGCGACCGGGCGCCGAATACAAGCTATTATACGGTAGATCGTTATGTTGAAGAATTAGCCGAAGTACGCAGGCGTCTAGGTTTGACATCGGTCTATCTAATGGGGTTTTCCTGGGGCACCGCCCTCGCGTGTTCCTATGCGCTTCGAAAAGGCTTGACCGGCATCGCAGGCCTGATTCTCTGCGGACCATACTTAAGCACCGCACGCTGGGACAGAGACCAGCGTGCCAATATCGCCGGAATGCCCGAAGCTACGCGCAAGGCCATCGAACAAGGCGAACAAAGCGGCGATTTCGGAGATGGCTATCAAAGCGCGATGATGGACTACTATACCCGACACGTATGTCGCCTTTCCCCGTGGCCTGATTTTTTGCAGGACGCTTTTGGAAAACTCAATCCCGAAGTCTACAACACCATGTGGGGTGTAAGCGAGTTTACCATATTCGGTACGTTGCGCGATCTCGATCTTGTTCCGTCGCTCAAACGGCTTTCGGCTCCTGTCCTTTTAGTCTGCGGCGACAACGACGAAGCCGATCCCAGGACCGTTAAAGAATATCAGCTCGCATTTCCAAATGCCCGCATGGCCGTTGTCCCCGGCGCATCCCATCTTCATCATATAGAACAACCCGATATTTTCCTCCTTATTATCGAAAACTTTCTAGAAGCTACTGATATGCGCATGAAATGAGGGTCCTTTGCTTTTGTTGGAATTTTCAATGATGTAATGCGGAGGAAGCATGAAAATCAAATCGTTTTTTCTTTTGACGTTGTGTGTTTTTGTCTTTTTCCCTATGGTCGCTGCGGCGGAAAATAATGCCGCCGTCAGTGTTGCGCAATCTAGTATTGAGTCAATGGTCACGGAAAAATATTTGATGTACAAAACGAAGTATAATTTACCCGATGGCGCTGGGGTAGTTGTCTACATTGAAACGCCGGAAGGAAGCGCAGGGGCAACGGCGGGG
>JALHDH010000236.1 GCA_022839105.1 bacterium | reverse complement strand
AATGATATAGCCCTTATCAGCATAAGAATCATTAATAATGATAACAATATTGTTATCAGCGAAACTTACTCTAATATAAATGAAGCTTCATCAAACTTCACATTTACTGCTAATGATATGGCATCCTTAATTGATGGGATATACAATCTTGAGATAGAGCTTACTGACTTCGCCGGCAACACAGCAATAATTCTGCCGGCTGATTATCAGGAACTTTATATTGATACTCAGGCACCGAATTCTATGGCTATCGTCTCAACCAGTCATCCAAACAACATTGCAGTATATAGCGATGAAGAAATTAACTTTGAAGTAAGTTATAACGATTTAATTGGACTGGATGCTACAGGTGCTCTAACTGCAACCTTTACCTATATGGATGCAGTGGATATAGTAAATACTTACACTCTGGATGCCCTCAATCAAAAGATTAACTTTACCTGGAATCCTTCTGAAGCATTTGAACAATATATCATCACGGGTGAGATGAATATTGTGATTAATGCCGAAGTGAAATTGAAAGACCTGCTTGATAATGAAGGTATTGTTCCTAATACAGCAAACTTCTTCACTCTCACTTATGGCATTCCTGAGAATACCAGATTGATGGCTGTTCGTGATTTTGTTAATGATGACTATGTCCTGCATTATGTAAATTGGAACCTGGCAGTTCCACAAGTTCAGGAAATGGTTGGTACTAATCATACTGGTAATGCTGAACCCTTGGAATTATACGCCTATATTCCGCACCAAGCTGAAATTCCTACAAGTGTGGATTTTGCTTATAGATTACAGGGAGATAATCAATGGATTCTTATTGCCTCAGTTACTGATGGTGATTCTTGGGATTTCATTGATGAAGATTTCCACGCTCAATATCAGCGTCAATACTTTGCCAGCTGGAATATAGTTGATTTAGTCGGTGGAGCTTATGAAGTAAGAGTATCCAGTCACTATCCTGTTGACACAAGCCATTCCATAGCTGTTATTAATATCTATAATGGCACAATAGTTCCTCAACCTAATGTTAATGGACTGGTTAACACAACTGTTCAGAGAGGCGAGACATACACAATTACCTCTCCAAGCTTTACGGGTAGTGAAGAATACTTGCAAAGTGTAATTTATAAATATCGTTATGTAAATGTTAATAACTCTGTTGTAAGTCCTGTTTCTCAATGGATGTATTTCGGAGATGTAAATGGTAATGCCAATGATAATTGGATTCCTGAACCATACATCTTTGAATGGACAGTTTATCCCTACTACCTGTTTAACAATACTATTCAGGTAGTTGCTTTTGCGAAAGATATTTGGGGAACAGAGACACCTATCAATTCAATAATTAATAATAACGCTTATGCTTTGGTTCAGATAATTGATACCCAAGCACCAGATGCTGTTATTAGCTATACTTGGAATGGATTAACTTATCCTGAACCCTATTGGGTTAGCGGTTTAGTTAATCCTCAGCTAACCATTACTGCTACTATAACCAGCGATGTAATGCTTGCTGATTTAGTAAAAGTGGAATTCAAATTCAATGATACCTTAATCGGCACAGTAAATGCAGTAAATGGTGTTCTACCT
>JALHDH010000235.1 GCA_022839105.1 bacterium | reverse complement strand
CCTGACCTCCGCGGAATACCGCTACAACGGCGACGAACTGCGCACCTGGCGCCGCGAACCCTCAGGCGCCGAGACCAACTACTACTGGGTGCCTGGCGGAATCCTGGGCCTGTCCCAGGTCCTCAACGAGACCGATGGCAGCGGCGCCCGGAAGGCCGACTACGTGCTGGGCCCCAACGGCCTCATCGCCATTGTCGACGGCGACGGCAACGAGCGCTACTACGTCTTCGACGCCCTGGGCAGCGTGCTGGCCCTGGCGGATGAGACGGGGGCGGTGACGGATACGTATGCGTATGATGAGTATGGGGTCCAGTTGATGGGTGACAGTCCAACAACCAACCATATTCGGTTCTCCGGTCAGCAATATGATACAGAATTAGCTGCATATTTTCTCCGGGCGAGGTATTGCAAGCCATCTATTGGCGCCTTCTTGAGCCGAGATCCGAACGTCGGAGAGCGCGTGTACGCGTATGCAGATAGCAACCCAGAAAACAAGATTGATCCGGAAGGACTCACTCCTGCCCACGTGACATCTGCCCTACTCTCTTGCGCCCCGTGCATTGACGGATTTGCTGGAACCGTCATTGATTGTGCAATAGCCTGCTGGGACGTTGGAGATTGTCTAGCAAACCCGGATGACGCAGAAAAGGTCTATCGAGACTGCTTGTGGGATTGCATTGCTGCAACTCTCGGCTCGGCACGTGCCACAGTTCTTCATATTATCTGTATTGGCTGTATTGTCCGCGCTGCCTTTGGATTGGCCGGGGCATCTGGAGCAAAACCACCAGTCTCTGGGCATCAGAACTGGAGAGTACCGAAGCCTCATAATCCTGGCCCCTGGAATACTCCAGGAGGGTCTCCTCCTTGGAACCCACCCGGAGGTTGGCCCAAAGGCTATTAGCACAGCCATAGGAGGTCACGGTCCATGAGGCGAAAGCGGCAGACATACATTTTCGTATATAAGCCCTGGCGAAGCACACCTGGCTCTTCTAGAAGTCTGGAAGTATTGCGAAAGGCTTGTGTCCTCACGCTTGGCCCCGGATTGCTGGTTGTTTTGTATTGGTATATTGCCCAGGGTTCCAGGCTTGAATTAAATGAGAATGTCTTTCTTGCTGCTCTTGTGCTACAGTTCATTGGCGCTTTGCTTGGAAATGTATATTGCATACTGGATGTTCGACAAGCTACCAGAGAAGAAGCAGATAGTCCTGTCGATTCGGAAGTCGAGGGCAAATTCAAGTAGTCGGTTTGGACTGGCTCCACTTCCCCGGTGTGAGATCCGGCTTAAAACAGTGCGTGACTTTTCGGCAGCCATGTATATGCTGCCGGAACAGCGCCGGATGGCTTGACGGGCGGAGCCGCGGGAGATGGGGCGGCCCGGGGGGGGCGGGGGCGCCTCCCCCCCGGGCGCGCGGGTGCCTGGACTCAAGCGGGGTCAGGGCGGCCGAGAGGGAGCCAGTTGGCCCTGGCCGTTCCATGGCATCCGGTGTCTTTCCGGCAATGTCATTGGCCACCCGTAAAAGGCCACTCAAGGCCACCCATCAGGGCCAGTTGTTAACGCCCGTTTTTACCCCTTCGATTCCGCGAGTTCCAGGTCAGT
>JALHDH010000125.1 GCA_022839105.1 bacterium | reverse complement strand
CGGCAGGGGGCAGGCCCTCGACTTTCCCTGACCAGAGCCTGTCCCCGGACGCGGCACCGTCCACAGCCCGGATCGCCGGTCGCCCGATGACCGACGATCATGGCCAAGACCCCCGGGCTGGTCCGGGGACTGTTCGGAAGGTCGCCCCACCGGACCGGCCGAAACCCCGCTCCCATGGCGGATAGCGGATTCACCCTCGAAGAAGAGGACCTGCGCCAGGAGATCCCCCTGCTGCAGAAGCAGCTCCGGCGAGCGGGCCTGGCGGAGCTCATGAGCACCATGGCCCCCGGCCCCTACGGCCTGGATCTGCCGCACCTGCAGACCCTGGCCGAGGTGGAGCAGGCCGGGGCCCTGGTCCTGGAGCTGATCAAGCGACTGGCACCCCGAATGCCCGGCCAGGTCGGCGCGGCCCGCGACCGCTCGGCCGAATTCTGCACGATCTACGGCCTCTTCGCCGCGGCCAGCACGGCCGCCGACCGACTGGCCGGCCTGGGCGCCGATCCGGTGCAGATCCGCGCCGGCTTCCCGGCCTCCAGGATCCAGGCCTTCCTGGGTGCCGAGGAAGACGAGCTGGCCTGGCGACTGGCCGAGGACCTCTTCGAATTCCTCTCGCGTCACCGGGACCATCCCGATCCCGCGCGGCGCATCCGCCAGCCCCGCCAGGTGATCCACTGCGTGCGGGCCTGGTTCCTGCTCCTCTCGCAGGGCGCCCGCGAGATGGCCTCCGACGCCGCCTTCGAGCCCTGTCTCCGGGTCGTGGAGACCTTCGACATCGAGATGTCGGGACGGGTCTTCCGGGGCCTGGACTCCTGTCCCGCCCTGCCGCCCGAGGAGCCCGGCGACCTGCTGACGGTCAGTCCCGAGGACATCGTGGGCAACCAGGACTACTTGAAGGCCGGCATGCGCCTGGCCCGGGACGTGGCCGGCTACGACTTCACCCAGGGGCAGAACCCCAAGCGGATCAATCCGGTCCTCTTCGCCCTGGGGCCTCCAGGCTGCGGCAAGACCGTGACCGCGCACGCCGTGGGCAACTACTTCCTGGACTTCTGCCGGGCCCGCGAGGTGCCCGCGCGCTTCCTGGTGATCCGTCGCACCGACTGGGCCTCCTCCTACCAGAACGCCTCGGCGCAGAAGCTGATCGAGATCTTCCGCCAGGATGTCCAGGCCTTCTCCGGGGTGGTGGGGGTCTACTGGCCCGATATCGACACGGCCTTCGCCGCCCGGACGGATCCCGGCCTGCGCTCGGAGGAGCGCAATATCCTGGGGGCCTCGTTCGGGGTCTTCGATGGCACCCTGATCCCCCGGAACGGCAAGTGGTTCCTGCTCTGTGACGCGAACTACCTGAACATGGACCAGGCCACGCTCAGCCGGATCACCCAGGATCCCTACCGGCTCTGCGGCCCCACGACTCCCGAGGATTTCGTCAACCTGATGCGGGACAAGCAGTTGCGCGACTGGCGCGAGCTGCTCCCCCTCTCCGAGAAGGAGTGGCTCGAGGTGGGTTCCCGCTGCGTGGATCTGGGCTTCTCGGGGCGCAACGTCGAGGCCCTGTGTCGCAAGATCGCCACCGAGATCGAGGACGTCGAGCCCCCCGAGGAGTTCTACCGGGCCGGCTTCACCGATCGGCGGCGCATGCTCCGGGAGCTTTCCCGCCCCGTCCCGGCCCGCAGGGTCCTGGAGCTCATGGAGGCCTTCGCGCGCTTCGAGAAGGAGGCCGAGGCGGAGGCCCAGCAACAGCGATTCCGGGAGCGGGTCGAGGAGATCGTCTTCCACCTCTCGGCGCAGAGGGCCGCCTCGGGACTCTCCGGCGCCGAGGCCACCGAGAGCTGAATCGGCGCTCCTGCCGCGGGAAGGCGAGCCCGGAGGCCGCACGGCCCCGGCGGCGCTCAGACCAGGCCCAGGAGCCTTCGGGCGTTGGCCGCGGTCACCCTGGCCGCCTCCTCCGGGGAGATCTCCTTGAGGGCAGCCACCCGTTCCAGGATGTATCGGATCAAGACGGACTGGTTGCGCCGCCCTCGGAAGGGCACGGGCGCCAGATAGGGGGCATCGGTCTCGACCAGAAGGCGCTCCAGGGGGATCGCCTGGACCACCTCCACCAGCTTGCGGGCATTCTTGTAGGTCACCACTCCCGAGACTCCCAGATGGAATCCCAGGCCGACCGCCTCGCGCGCCATCTCCACCGACCCCGAAAAGCTGTGCAGCACTCCTCGCAAGCCCCGGGGGGCGAATTCCCGGAGCAGCGCCACCGTGTCTCCGTGGGCCTCCCGATCGTGGATCACCACGGGGAGATCCCGCTCCAGGGCCAGGGCGACCTGCTCCCGCAGGACCGACTGCTGCACCTCACGGGGAGGATTGGATTCCCAGTAGTAGTCCAGGCCGATCTCCCCCACCGCCACCACCTTGGGGTCTTCGAGCATCTCCCCGATCCGATCCCGAACCTGCGGGTTCCACTCCCCGGCATTGCCGGGGTGGATGCCCACGGCGCCGTAGAGGAAGTCATGCTCGCGACACAGCTCGAAGGTGGCCAGGGTCCCCTTCCAGTCCGAGCCGCAATTCAGGATGCCGATGACCCCCTCCTCAGGCATCGCCGCCAGCAGGACCTGCCGGTCGGCATCAAACTGCCGATCATCGTAGTGGGCGTGGGAATCGAAGATCTCCAGCACGTCGGGGCTCCTTCCTGGATGCGCCCCCCAGCATGGACGACTCAGGCCTCTTCCGGCAAGCCCCCCTTCGGGCCCGGACACGGGAAGCGTCGGACCGTCCTCCAAGAAGCAGATTCCTGGAAGGATTCCCTGTCGGGATCTCTAACAGCCCGCCTTCCAAGGAGGAAACCATGTCCGCCCCGACCCCGACGGCCCAGGAACCCAACAACTCGCTTCCCGGCATCCGACAGATCCGCCAGATGTACCGCTGGGTGCTCTCCTACGCCGAGAGCCCTCACGGCCTGCTGGCTCTCTTCATCCTGGCCTTCGTCGAGTCATCCTTCTTCCCCATCCCTCCCGACGTCCTGTTGATCGCCCTGGCCCTGGGCAAACCCCGCAAGGCCTTCCTCTTCGCCGCCGTCTGTTCAGTCGGTTCCGTGCTGGGCGGCCTCTTCGGCTGGTTCATCGGTTACGCCCTGTATGAGACCGTGGGCAAGCCGATCGTGGAGTTCTATCACTTCCAGGCCCAGTTCGAACACGTCCGGCAACTGTACCAAGGCAACGCCTTCGCGGCCATCGCCATCGCCGGATTCACACCGATCCCCTACAAGGTCTTCACCATCGCGGCCGGCGTCTTCGAGGTGCCGCTGAGCACCCTGGTCCTGGCCTCGGCCCTGTCCCGAACGGGACGCTTCGTGCTGGTTGCGGGCCTGATCTTCTTCCTGGGCGAGCGTGTCCGCCACTTCATCGAGAAGTACTTCGATCTGCTGACGGTGGTCTTCACGATCCTGCTGATCGGCGGCTTCTTCCTGATCCGCTTCGTGAAGTAGGACGCCGGCCACGCCCATCCCCGACGAGCCGCCTCCCCGCCGGGGGGCGGCTCGTCGCATGCGGGCCCTCTGGGGGCCACGCGTCCGTGCTCGGCAGGGCTTGCCTTTTTGCCCGCGTTAGGCTAGCCTATCAAAAATCGTTCCCAGACCCTCACTGGAGCCTCCCCCCAAGTCCATGCCCTGCCTTGCCGAATCCCCACCGCCACTCCGTCAAAACGCCTCCCCGGTCGTCATCGTGGGCAGCGGCAACTGCGCCCACGCCCTGGGCGTCCACCTCGTGAGACGGGGCCTGCCGGTGAACATGCTGGTCCGGGACCTGGAACGGCTTCCCCCCTCGACCCGTTCGGGAGTCCTCACCGCGACGGGACGGGTCCAGGGCAGCTTCCCCCTGGCCTCGGTGAGCCAGGACCCGGCCCGGGCCCTGGACCGGGTGCAGACCCTCTTCATCGCCACCGTGGCGGGCGCCTATCCCGAGGTGGCCCGCCGCCTGGCCCCACACCTGCAGCCCGGCCAGCGCGTGGTCCTCTTCTCGAGCAAACTGGCCGGATGCGTCGAGTTCGAGCATGCCCTGCATCAAGAAGGCGTCCGCGACGTGCAGGTCGCCGAGACCGACGCCCTCTTCGCCTCCAGGCTCCAGCCCGACGGCAGCATCCAGATCCGGGGCATCAAGCGCTGGAATCTGGTCAGCACGCCGCGACGGAGCCAGACCGCCGAGGCGCTGGCCTTCCTGGGTCAACTCTTCGAGGGCCTGGAGGCCGCCGATCACGTGATCCAGAGGGGATTGACCGATTTCGGGGCCCTGGCCCACCCGTTGACGATGCTGGCCAACCTCAACCAGGTGGATCGGAGCCAACCGTTCCTCTTCTACTGCGAGGGATTCACCGAGCGCACGGTGGTCCTGCTGGAATCCCTCGAGCAGGAGTTCCGGCAGGTTGCCCGGGCCTACCGGACGAACCTGCTGCCGGCATCCACCTGGCTGGATCGCTACTACGGCTGTGCCCCAGGCAACCTGCTGGAGGCCATGCGCTCGGTGCCCAACTACCAGACCAGCGTGGCTCCCGGGACCCTGACCCACCGCTACCTCCAGGAGGACGTGGCTTGCACCCTGGTCCCCATGCGCGCCCTGGCCCGCCTGGCCGGAGTGCCCACCCCACTGGCCGATGCCGTGGTGGCCCTGGCCTCTACCCTGCATGCCGTGGACTACGACCGGGAGGGCCGGACCTTGGAGAACCTGGGCTGGAAGGGTCTGGCCCCGGAGCAGATCCTGGACCGGTTGGCGGCCTGAGATGAAGGCCACCTCGATCTGGATCCTTCTGGCCCTGCTGGCCGCCTCCATCGAACCGATCCTGGTGAAGCTGGGCTACCGGGGTGCGGTCACGCCGCTTCAACTCCTCTTGATGAAGAACGTGGTGGGAGCCACCGTGATCCTGCCCCTGACCCGCCATTTCCGGCTTCCCGGGGTGCGCGACGCGGGCCGCATCGCCAGTGTGAGCCTGCTGCTGCTCCTGACCAATGGCCTGACCCTGTATGCCCTCGAGCGCCTGACTGCGGTCACCGTGATCACCGTGGTGACCACGACGCCGGCCCTGGTGGCCCTGGCCAACCAGGCCCTGGGCCGGGATCGGCTGGGGCCGCGCTTCTGGCTGGGCTTCGGGATCTGCTTCGCGGGGATCGTGCTGACCGTGGACCCCACCGGAGCCGACGGCTATTCCCTGGACCCCATCGGCCTGACGGTCATCGCCCTGGCGGTGCTCAGCTCGACCCTCTACCGGGTCCGCATGGAGGAGTTGACCGGCCGCTACGATCCCCGGCTGGTCTCGACCTGGGTCTTCTGGATCAACGCCGCGGTGGCCGTGCTCTTCCTGGCCCCCTTCCTGGAACCGATCCCCACCGAGGCCCTGCCCCTGGGCCTGTGGATCGGCCTGGCGGCCGCCCTGGCCAACGTGGCCTTCCTGTGGGCCATCAAACTGGTCGGCTCGACCAACATGTCGATCTTCAACCTGATCCAGAGGCCCCTGGTGATCGTCGCAGCCGCCCTGGTCCTGCGCGAGCCCCTCACGCTGGGGCAGGGCCTGGGCGTGGCCCTGGTCCTGGCCGGCCTGCCCCTGGCCCGAGCCACCCGCAAGAGTCCGGCGCTGGAGGCCAAGAACTGACAGAAGTTCCGCTGCCGGCCTGCCAGCACGGACAGGCGCAAGGCTTGTGGCTGAATGAACCTCGCCCTGCGGACAGGCCCGAGCGCCCTGCGAGTCGAAAGCGCTCCTGCGGCGCGCGCCGCGGGGGGACAGGATGGAGGTTCCAACATGCGTCTTCTCGCTTCCGTCGGTTGCCTGCTGGTCCTGGCGGGTCTGCTCTCCAGCGCAGTCCGGGCCGAGGAATCCTTTGTGCCCGAGTGGTCCAAGAGGGCGGTCTGGTACCAGATCTTCCCGGAACGCTTCCGCAACGGCGACCCCTCCAACGACCCCCGCCTGGTGGACCAGGACGGCTCCTGGCCCCACAGCCAGGCCGAGCCCTGGCAGGTGCACCCCTGGACCTCCGACTGGTATCGGATGCAGCCTTACGAGAAGGCCCACGCCGGGAAGGATATCTGGTTCCACCTGCAACGCCGCCGCTACGGAGGCGACCTGCAGGGCGTGATCGACAAGCTGGACTACCTGAGGGAACTGGGCATCGACGCGATCTACCTCAATCCCGTCTTCATGGCGCCCTCCTCCCACAAGTACGATGCCTACGTCTACCAGCACATCGACCCGACCTTCGGGCCCGACCCGGAGGGAGACCGGCGGTTGATCGCCTCCGAGAAGCCCGACGACCCCTCCACCTGGCACTGGACCGCCGCGGACAAACTGGCCCTGGAACTGATCCGCCAGGCCCATCTGCGCGGCATCCGCATCGTCTTCGACGGGGTCTTCAACCACATGGGGATGACCAACCCCTTCTTCACCGACGTGGTGAAGAACCAGCAGGCCTCACCCTATCGGGACTGGTTCGAGATCAAGTCCTGGGCGGATCCCGCGACGGGGAAGAAGTTCGAATACCAGGGGTGGTTCGGCGTCAAGGAGCTGCCCAACCTGCGCCAGGACGAGCGCGGCATCGTGACGGGCCCGCGGGAATACATCTACGCGATCACCCGGCGCTGGATGGACCCCAGCGGCCAGGGCCGACCCCAGGAGGGGATCGATGGCTGGAGACTGGATGTCGCCTTCTGCGTCAAGCACGCCTTCTGGAAGGACTGGAGCCGCCTGGTCCGCTCGATCAACCCCCAGGCCTACATGACCGCCGAGGTGATCGACACCGTCGAGGCCAACAAACCCTACCTGGAAGGCGACGAGTTCTCGGCGGTGATGAACTACAACTTCGCCTTCACCTGCCACGACTTCTTCTTCGCCCGGCGCCACTCCATCCCGGCCTCGGAGTTCGACTCGCGCCTGCGCGAGATCCGCGAGGCCTACGACCCGCAGGTGGCCTACGGCATGCAGAACCTGCTGGGCAGCCACGACACGGCCCGGGTGGCCTCCAACGTGGTCAACGCCGACCTGGTGGCCATGCGTGACTGGCACGCCTACTGCGAGAAGGCCAAGGGGACCAACCCCGAGTACCTCACCCGCAAGCCGACTCCCGAAGAGCGCCAGCGCCAGAAGCTGGCGGTGCTCTTCCAGATGACCTACGTCGGGGCCCCGATGCTCTACTATGGCGACGAGGTCGGGATGTGGGGCGGCAATGATCCGTGCTGCCGCAAGCCCATGGTCTGGGAGGACATGGAATACGAACCTGAGGCGACCCTGCCCGACCAGCGGCCAGCCCCGCAGGCCGATCCGGTTGAGGTGGATCGGGAGCTCCTGGAGCATTATCGCCGCTGCATCGCCCTGCGCAAGGCGCGACCCGCCCTGCAGGTGGGGGACTACCGCACGCTCCTGGCCGAGGATCGGCGAGGCCTTTTCGCCTTCCAACGCCGCCTTGGCGAGGAGGTCCTGGTGGTGGTCCTCAACAACAGCCCTTCCCGGCAGCGCCTCGAGGTGCCGGTCGGCGGTGGGAGCTGGGAGCCCGTCCTGGGCCAGGGCCCGGTTCTCAAGGCCCGCCGCTCCGGCCGAATCGTGCTGAACCTGGAGGGCCGCAGCGGTCTGGTCCTGGCCCGGCGGACCGGCTCCTGAAGCCCTGTCCCCCCCTCCCGGCGCAAAAGCCGTCGGGAGCAAAGTGGAAACATGTTTTTTACAGAAAACAGGCCTTTCTCGGACCAAAGAGCCTAGATACCCCTGCGTCAAGTCGTGAAGTTCAACGAGAACAACCAGAAGTCTGGAGCTGCCTTGTCGTGATCAAGAGCGTGGGCCTGAACCCGAACATCCCGACTCCCGTGCGGGAGACCCCCCGGAGCACTCCCCAAGCCCAGGTCACCGACTCGGTGGTCCTGGGGCAGAGCCGGAGCGCCCCTTCGGAGAAACCCCAGCCGGTGGCCTCGGGTGTCCCCCACCCGACACCGCTGCCCGAAGACCCCAAAGTCCGTTCCTGGCAAGGCGAGACGATCTACTTCCTGCTGATCGACCGCTTCCATGACGGCGACGCCACCAACAACCACGCCGTCAACAAGGACGACCTGAACCGCTATCATGGCGGCGATCTGCAGGGCGTCATCGACAAGATGGACTATATCAAGAGCACCGGAGCCACGGCCATCTGGGTCACCCCCCCGATGGACAACCAGACCAGCTTCGTCAACAGCGACGGCTACCACGGCTACTGGCCCATCGACCACTTCAACACCGACGAGCACGTCGGCACGATGGACAAGTTCAAGGAATTCGTCAACAAGGCCCACGAGAACGGCTTGAAGGTGATGCTGGACATCCCCCTCAACCACACGGCCTGGGAGCATCCCTTCTACCAGGACCCGGCCAAGCACTCCTGGTACCACCACAACGGCGACGTGACCGACTGGGATGATCCCTGGCAATCAGAGAATTGCGCGATCTTCGGCCTTCCGGACCTGGCCCAGGAGAACCCCGAGGTCGAGAAGTACCTGATCGATGTCGGCAAGTTCTGGGCCGACACCGGGGTGGACGGGTTCCGCCTGGATGCCGTGAAGAACGTCCCCAAGGCCTTCTGGGATAAATTCAACCAGGCGATGCACGAGCATGCCGGTCCCGACTTCTACCTGATGGGCGAGTACTACGTGGGCGACCCCTCGAAGTACGCCCAGTACCAGCACGGCGGCATGGACGGCCTGGTGGACTACCCGCTGTACTACACCATCGACGACGTCCTGGCCAAGGGCGGCAGCATGCGCCAGTTGGCCGACCGGGTGGCGGACTGCGACCGGAAGTTCGCCAAGCCCGAGATGATGTCGGCCTTCCTGGACAACCACGACACCAAGCGCTTCCTGACCAAGGCCGGCGGCGACCGCGACCG
>JALHDH010000124.1 GCA_022839105.1 bacterium | reverse complement strand
CGTCCTGGCCTGGAAGGAGCCGGGCACCGTGGGGGTGGTGGGCGAGCTGATCCAGGTGCGCGAGGGCCTGGAGGTGGCCATGGAGGCGGCCCTGGGCGGCCGCCTGGCCGACGTGATCACCCGGGATCGCCACACCGCCTCGCGCCTGGTGGATCGCCTGAAGCGGGAGCGCGCCGGCCGGGTCACCTTCTGGCCCCTGGACCTGGAGCGCCGCGAGAGCGATCCGATTCCGCTCCCCACCCGCGAGGGCGTGGTGGGCCAGGCCCTGGACCTGATCGGCTTTGCCCCCGAACTGCGGCCCGTCCTGGCCCAGATGCTGGGGAGCACCGTGGTCATGAAGGATCTCCCGTACGACCGCTGCCGGGGCCGCCGCCCCCACGTGGTGACGCTTCAGGGCGAGTACCTCTCCCCCACCGGCGCCCTGACCGGAGGGTCGCTGCGCGGCGATCGCTCGGGGATGCTGGCCCGTCGTCGCCAGCTCGAGCAGGCTCGCGCCGAGCTCAAGGCCCTGGAGGGAGAGCTCTCCCGACTGCACGGCCTGGAGGAGACCGAATCGGCGAAGCTGGCCGAGGCCGAGCAGGCCCTCTCCCGGGCCCGCGAAGACGCGCGCCGGGCCCGGCAGGTGGTGGCCGACCTGGAGGCCGAGCTGCGCCGCCAGGAAAAGGATTCCCGCCGGGCGCTGCTGGCCGCCGAGAAGCTGGAGGCCGAGGTCCGCAACCTGGAGGAGAAGGGCCAGCGTCACGAGGCCGAACGCAAGACCGCCCTGGATCGCCTGGACGTACTGGGTGAAGAGTGGGATGACCTGCGCGAGAAGCTGACCCGCTCGCAGGAGGAGGAGGCCCGCCAGCAGGTGCAGCGCGAGAGCCTGCGCCGGCAGGTCATGGAGGCCGAGCTGGAGGCCGAGCGCCGCTCGCAGCGCCTGGCCGAGCGTCAACGCGAAATCCACAGGGTGCGCCAGCGGCTTGACGAGTTGCAGACCGATCAGGTCGCGGCCGGCGCCGAGGTGGAGCGGGCCGGGGTGGCCCGACGCGAGCTGGAGCGGGAAGGCGCCGAGCTGCAGGCCCGCATGGATCTGCTGGCCCAACGCCTGGTGGAGGAGGAGAAGGCCCTGGCGGAGGTGCGCCAGGAGTCCTCGGGCCAGGACGACCAACTGAAGTCCCTGCGCGCGCGCCACGCCGAGATCTCGCGCCGGGCCCGCGAGCTGGGCGAAGAGCTGCACCGCCACCAGGTGGAGCTGGCCGGCCTGGAGGCCCGCCTCGAGCAGGCCCGCACCCGCCTGGAGGAGGTGGGCGAGCTGGAGGAGGCCCCGGAAGAGCCGGCCGATTTCGACCTGGAGAAGGCCCGTTCCCAGGCCCGGCGCCTGCGCGGCTTCCTGGAGAACTTCGGCAGCGTGAACCTGGGAGCCCGCGAGGACTTCGAAAGGCTGAGCACCCGCCATGTCGAGTTGAAGGCCCAGATCGAGGACCTGGAGGAGGCCTCGGACGGCCTGAAGCGGATCATGGCCGAGATGGACCGGGCCTCGATCACCCAGTTCCAGACGGTCTTCCACCAGGTCAACGAGACCTTCGGGCGCCTCTTCGGCGAGATCTTCGGGGGAGGCTGGGCCCGCCTGGAGCTTTGCGACCCCGAGGACCTGCTGGAATCGGGAGTGGAGATCGTGGCCTGCCCGCCGGGCAAGAAGCTGCAGAACCTGACCTTGTTCTCGTCGGGCGAACGGGCCCTTTCGGCCATCGCCTTCCTGCTCTCGCTGCTGACGCACAAGCCCAGCCCCATCGTGGTGCTGGACGAACTCGACGCCCCGCTGGACGACGCCAACGTCGAGAAGGTGGCCACGCGGCTGCTGGAGTTCTCGACCTCGTCGCAGTTCCTGGTGATCACCCACAACCGCAAGACCATGGAGTTCGCCGACCGCCTGTACGGCGTGACCATGGAAGAGCCCGGGGTCAGCCGCCTGCTGAGCGTCGAACTCCGAGGCGAGAACGGCGAGAAGCTCGAAGGAGGAGGTCCCGGCCTTCGTCGCGCCGAGCCCCGCACCCCGGAGGCAGTCCTGGCATGAACCCCAACCCGAACCGGCTGCTCCAGGCCCTGGAGGAACGATTCCTCCTGCTGGTCAGCATCCCCCGCAACGACCTGACGCTGGCCCGGGCCGCCGCCGAGGCGGGGGCCGACGCGATCAAGGTGCACCTGAACTGCCAGCACTTCGCCAGCGGCACCTGCTTCGGTTCCTGGTCCGAAGAGAAGGCGGGGATCGCGGAGATCCGCAGGGAGCTGGAGATCCCCGTGGGGATCGTGCCCGGCGCCGAGGAGTTGCCCTCCGAAGAGGATCTTCCCGAGATCCGCGGGGCCGGCTTCGACTTCTGGGACCTCTTCGCCCACCACACCCCGCCGGGCTATCTGGACTGGTCGGAGATGGCGCACATGGTGGCCGTGGATCCGACCTGGACTCCGGAATTCGTCCAGGATCTGGTCGAACTGGGAGTCCAGGTGATCGAGTCTTCGATCATCCCCCGCCCCCAGTACCGCACCCGGTTGACCGCGGCCGACCTGACCCGTTACGCCGCCCTGGTGCGCTCCGCCGGGGTCCCGGTCGTGGTGCCGACCCAGAAGGCCGTCCGCCCCGACGAGGTGCAGCACCTCCACCGGGTCGGAGCCCGCGGCCTGGCCATCGGCGCGGTGGTGACGGGGCACGAGGCGGAAGGCCTCCGGGCCGCCGTGGGGGCCTTCCGCAAGGCCATCGACGCCCTGCCGCGTCCAGCGAGATGACCCCCCCTCCCCAGAGGCTGGCCCTGGTCCCGCTGGATGACCGGCCCTGTTGCCGGCTCTTCCCGGTCCGGTTGGCGGAGATGGCCGGCCATCACCTGGAGACTCCCCCCCGCCCCCGACTGGGAAGGTACCTGGCCCCGGGAAACCCGGAAAGACTGATGGACTGGTTGGACGCCCTCCTGAGGCGTCGACCGAAGCCCCCGACGGGCCTGCTCCTCTCGCTGGACATGCTGGTCTGGGGAGGGCTGGTGGCCTCCCGCCGGCTCGACCTTCCCGCGGACAATGCCCTGAAGAACCTCAAACGCCTCGCCCTCTTGTCCCAACGTCGCCCCACCTGGGCCTTCATGAGCCTGATGCGCACCGCCCCCACCCAGACCAGCCTGGAAGAGGTCGAAATGGCCACCCGGCTGACCGAACTGTCGTTGTGGCTCTCCCGCGAGATGCGCCAGATTCCAGGTGCCGCCGAGAAGGTCCGGTCCCTGCGCTGGGGCATCCCCGCCCCCTGGATCGACAGCTACCTCCACGCCCGCGAGCGGAATCTGGATCTGAACCTCAGGGCCCTGTCCCGGGCGGCAGATTGCGACTGGCACCATCTGCTGCTGGGCATCGACGATAGCCGTACCGAAGGCCTGAACGTCCTGGAGGCGGCCCGCCTGGAGGCAGCCATCGGGGAACTCATGGCTCCGGCCACGGTGGCCCCGGGCACCGACGAGATGGCCCTGCTGATGCTGGTCCGGGCCCTGGCCCAGGGGACCGAGCTCTCGGTCCACTTCTCGAAGAGGTCCGACCTGGATCGAGTCACCCGCTACGAGGACCGCAGCCTTTCCGGCGTGGTCCAGGCCCAGGCCCAGGCGGCCGGCATCGAGTTGAGTGACCGGGCCACCCGCCAGTTGTGGGTCTATGGCCCCAGGGGCGAGCAGGAGGAGGCCAGCGGGCAGGGGCCCCTCCGGAAGCGCAGCCGCCGGGCAGCCCGCTTCGTCGAGGCCCTTTGCGGCGCGCTGGACGAGGGCGCCTGCGTGGCCGTGGCCGACGTGGCCCGGGCCAACGGGGCGGACCTGGCCCTGGTGCATGAGCTGCTCCGGGCTGGTGTCTTCCCCCGGCTGGCCGGCTATGCCGGCTGGAACACGGCGGGGAACACCCTGGGCACCGCCCTGGCCTGCGCGGCCCTGGTCCCGGCCAGACCCACTCCCGCCACCGAGGGCGCGCGTCTGGGCTTCCTGCTGGAGCGCCTGGCCGACGACGTCCTGTTCCAGGCAGAGCTGCGCCAGGAGATCTCGGCTCCGCTGGGCGGCTCCTTCGTGCGCCTGGAAGACGCCCGCCTGGAGGAGACCCGTGCCCGGGTCCAGGAGCTCCTGGGCGAGCGCGTCGTCCAGCTCTTCGAGGAGCACTTCGCGCCGACCCTCTTCGAGGGCCACCGCCCGCATCTGACCCGGGTGGTGGTCGATCTGCCCTGGCCTCGGACCTTCGAGGTCGAAGTCCAGGCCCGGATCGAATATAAGCGCTGCCGTGACGGAATCTGAGGGCCACCGGACCGCCCCGATCCCGAAGGCCGGATCGGGGAATCTGAGAGAAATTTCACAAAGCGGCCCGGGTTCCCGGAAGGACCCGGGTCCTTTTCGTCCTATTTTACGCCTTCGACTGATTCCTGGAGGCCTCCATGACCCAAGAAAGCCATCCGCAGGAGAAGACCCTCTTCGGGCACCCTGTGGGACTGTACACCCTCTTCTTCGCCGAGATGTGGGAGCGTTTCTCCTACTACGGCATGCGCGCCCTGCTGGTCTTCTACATGATCAAGGGCTTCCTCGGCCTGAAGGACAACGAGGCCTACGGCATCTACGGGGCCTACACCTCGTTGGTCTACGCCACCCCGTTCATCGGGGGCATGCTGGCCGACAAGATCTTCGGCGCCCGAAAATCGGTGGTCCTGGGCAGCATCCTGATGGCGCTGGGCCTGTTCATGCTGACCATCCAGGAACGCAACGCCTTCTTCGTGGGCCTGGCCTTGCTGATCTGCGGCAACGGCTTCTTCAAGCCCAATATCTCGACGATGGTCGGCGCGCTCTACCCCAAGGACAGTCCCCAGAGGGATGGCGGATTCACCATCTTCTACATGGGGATCAACCTCGGGGCCGCCATGTCTCCCCTGATCTGCGGCTACGTCGGCGAGACCTACGGCTGGCAGTACGGCTTCGGCCTGGCGGGGATCGGGATGCTGGTGGGCCTGGCGATCTTCATCGCCCCGACCCTGCTGACCCAGATCCTGATCGGCCTGGGTGCCCTGGGGACGGCCGCCTCCCTCTTCTTCCTGCAGAACAACCCCTACCAGTTGACGGTGAACATCCTGGTGGCTGGCGCCCTGCTGACCTCGGCCGCGGTTGCCGTCCGCGCCCTGGGCAAGGGCGGACTTCCCAGCGACGCGGGTCTCCCCCGCGACCCCGAAGCGGCCCGCCGGACCGTCTTCGGCTTCCTGCGCCAGGACCTGGCCATCTGCCTGGGGCTCCTGATCGTCATCCCGATCATCGCCATCCTGGTCCGCCACGACACCATCGCCGGCTACACCCTGACGGTCTTCGGCACGGGCGCCCTGCTCTGGCTCTTCGTCGAGGCCATCCGCAGCCCGCGGATGGAGCGCGAGCGCCTCTACGTGGTGCTGATCCTGATGTTCTTCTCGCTGCTGTTCTGGGCGTTCTTCGAGCAGGCGGGAAGCTCGGTCAACAACTTCACCGACCGCAACGTGGACCGCGTCTTCACCGAACAGCAGATCACCGTCGAGGACGTGGGCAAGACCCTTCCGCTCAAGGTCAGCCAGGCCCAACTGGGCTTCCGCAACGGCGAGACCGTCTTCACCCTCGACCAGCTCAGCGTGCTTCGTGAATCCAGACAGGACACGGTGGACTGGGCCATCACCGAGGAACACGTGGGGATGACGGTCCAGGGCGCAGAGGTCCCGGCCTCGATCTTCCAGGCCGCCAACCCGATCTTCATCCTGACCTTCGGCCTGGTCTTCACCGGCCTGTGGGGCTTCCTGGGCTCTCGGGGCTGGGAGCCCTCGACCCCCGTGAAGTTCGCCATGGGCCTCCTGCAACTGGGTCTGGGATTCGGAGCCCTGTGGATGGGAGCCCAGAGCCACGACCCGCGGGGCATGGTGGCCATGAGCTGGCTGCTGCTGGGGTATCTGCTGCACACCACCGGTGAGCTCTGCCTCTCGCCCGTGGGCCTGGCCATGATCACCCGTCTCTCGCCGGCCCGGATGGTCAGCACCGTGATGGGCGCCTGGTTCCTGGCCACCGCCTTCTCCAACTACCTGGCGGCCATGATCGCCCAGTTGACGGGAGTCCACGGCGGCGAAGGGGCCGAGAACATGATCCCGGCCCCGCTGCAGACCGTGGCCGTCTACGGGGACGTCTTCGGCAAGATCGCCTTGACGGCCATCGGCTCGGCGCTGATCTGCTTTGCCATGGCCCCGCTCCTGAAGAAGTGGATGCACAGCGAAGAGCAGGACGAGCCTCAGAGCGCCTGAGGCGCGGGCCGCGAGGCCCTGAACGGCGCGAAGGCCAGGGGTCCCCTCGGGGATTCCTGGCCTTCCGTCATGGAGGGGGCGAGGGCCTCAATCCCCAGGGAGGTCGGAACCGGAGCGTGGAGGCCACTCCCTGGGTGAGAGGGCGCAGCGCTACTCGCCGAGGAAGACGGCGGGGCGCTTCTCGCGGAAGGCCGCCAGCCCCTCGAGGTAGTCCCGGCTCTCGTAGACCTCGCGGCGCATCTCCTGGATCCGCTCGAAGGTTTCGGCCGAGAGCATCTGCCCCTTCAAGAGCGCCCGGAACTGCATCTTGAGGACCTGGACGGCCATGGGGGCATTGGCGGCGATGGTACGGGCCAGATCCAGGGTGAATTCCACAAGCTGCTCGCGAGGGACCACGTGGTTGACCATGCGCAGCGCCCGGGCGCGCTCGGCCGAGAAGGGGCGGGCTACGAAGAAGAGTTCCTTGGCATGGTGGGGACCCAGGTTCTTCAGGAAGCGCACCAGGCCCGAAGGGTTGTAGGGCACCCCCAGGCGTGCGGGGGTCATGGTGAAGGTGGAATCCTCTGCGCAGATCACCATGTCGCAGGACATGCACAGGTCGCAGGCGCCCCCCCAGACGGTCCCCTCGACCATCGCCAGGACGGGAAGGCGGGAATCCTGGACGGCCCGGATCAGTTGCTCGAGGGGGTCCTCGTAGCCCAGGGGATCGCGCCCCCCCTGGGGCAGTTCCCGGACATCGTGCCCTGCCGAGAAGACCTGGGCGCCCTCATGGGCGCGCAGGATCAACACCAGCGCCCCTTGCTTCTCGAGTTCGGAGATGGCCTGGATGGTCTGGGCGATCAGCGCCGACGAAAGGCAGTTGCGCCGGGCGGGGCAGTTCAAGGTGATCACCCCGATGCGGTCCTGGCACCCTGACTCGATCAGGCGGACCGGATCTGCGGGCTGGATCTCGCTCATGGACGGATTCCCTCTCTGGATCTGGGATGGACAGGATGGCCCGGGGCGCGCGAGGCCAGGCGCTTCAGACCTGACGGGTCACCGAGGGCCGGCCCGGCCACCAGTTGCCCGGGATCGGCAGGCCCCAGTGGGTTCCCGGGCCGGAAGGGCGATGCTGCTGGCGATAGCGCGCGCTGGAGGCCAGGCGGACATCATCCACAACGTAGAAGCAGTTGGGATCCAACTGGATCACCTTGTCGACCAGGGCCACCATGCCCTTGCGCGCGGTCTGCACCACCAGCAGGTGGATCGGCCCCTCCAGGCCCTCGCCCTGGATCGAGGTGACGGTATAGCCCTCCTGGCGCAGGGTCAGGGCCACCTGGTCCCCCTGACGGGTGAAGACCCGCAGGACCTGCTCGCCGAAAGCCAGGGCCTCCTCGATCAGGATGCCGAGGTAGTTGCCCAGGGCATAGCCCCCCGCATAGGCGAACGCGTAGATCGGGGAGTCGAGGTTGGTGACCACCTTGGAGACGGCCAGCACCCAGATCAGGACCTCGAAGAAACCCAGGCCCAGGGCCATGCCCTTGCGCCCGTTGACGACGGCCACGGTCCGCACGGTTCCCAGGGAGACATCCGCGATGCGCGCCAGGATGATCAGGCTGGTGGTGACCAGGACTTCGGAGTTCATACAGCAGGTTCCGTTCTTCGTGCTCTTCCCACGATCGCCCCAAGGCGGCCAGGTACCCTCCAGAAGCCAACCCTATCATCTTCCGGCAAGGCGATTGTGAACGAAAGGTAACCCCTGGAACCCGCCTCGAGGGGGCCGGGTTGCCCGGCAGGGCGCTTTTCAGGCCTCTGCGGAGAGCAGGGAAGCCACCTCGGCCTGCACCCTTTCCGCCGTGACCTCATCGGCCGGGATCGGCCTTCCCGCCACCAGTTCGACCTTGGAGCGAAGCGGACGAGAGAGACGTCGGCGCATCCTCCCCGGCTGACGGCTGAGGAGACTGCCCCAGAAGCCCCGAAGCGCCAGGGGCAGGACCGGGGCGCCCGACTCGCGGGCCATGCGCTCGATCCCCGGCCGGAAGCGGCTCAAACTCCCGTCGGAGGTGATGCGCCCCTCGGGGAAGATGCAGACCAGGTCGCCCTGGGCCAGGGCCTCGGCAATTTCATGGAAGGCCCGCTCGACCAGTTCGGGGGCCTGCCGGGCCGAGCCGATGGGAATCACCCGCGCGTCGCGCATCAGATAGCGCAGAAGTGGGAGCCGCGCGTAGGCATGCCACATGACGAAACGGACCGGGCGCTTGACCGTCGCGGCGATCACCAGCCAGTCGGCGAAGCTGACGTGGTTGCAGGCCAGGAGCATGGGGCCCTCGCGGGGGATCCCCTCCAGGCCCCGGGCCTCGAGGCGGTAGACCCCATGGGCCAGGAGCCAGGCCAGAAGCCTCAGGAAGAACTCGGGCGTCAAGGTGTAGATATAGGCCGCCACCAGGCCGTTCAGGGCGGCCAGGATGGCGAAGGCGGTCCCGGGGGCCCACCCCTCCACCGCGGCCAGGAAGCCCAGCGCCCCGCATGAGAAGATCGCGTTGAGGAGCAGGCTTGCGGCCAGGGCCGACGAGCGCCAGGCGGCCTCCGAGTGCTGCTGGACGGCCGTCAGGAGGGGGATCGCAAAGAACCCCGCGAAGGCGGCCATCAAGAAGAGATCGACCAGGATCCGGAACCCCGCCAGGGTGCCCATGAGCTGTCCTGCCCCCAGAAGCGGAGCGGAGATCTCGGGGGTGGGGAAGGCGCGTCCCGCCAGGAAGAGATCGAAGGCGAACCAGCTCATGCCGACCGAGCCGAAGGGAACCAGGCCCACCTCCAGGCGCTCGTAGGAGAAGCGCTGGCAGAGCAGGGCCCCACAGGCCAGCCCCCCGACAAGCAGGACCAGTTGCCAGCCCAGGGTCGAATCCTGGGCGTGCAGGACCTGCGCGAAGAAGCAGAGCCAGGCCACCCCCAACATCGACAGGTGCAGAACCCGCCTGCCGGCCGCCAGGCGCAGGGCCTTCCAGGCGGCGCGGACCGGGTTCCAGCCCAAGGGCGCGCCCGGTGGGGGCTCGGGGAGCGCAGGGGTCCTTCCAGCGGCCCGACAAGCCAGCACGCAGAAGAGCAGCGCGACCAGGGCCTCCAACCAGCCCCTCCCTCTGAACCCTGGCTCCAAGGCCAACTGCCAGGCCCCGATGGCGCCCAGAAGGACGGCTCCGGAGGAAGCAGCCAGGAAGAAGGCGTTCCCGGAGACCAGGTGCTCGCGCTCGAGCCTCTCGGAAAGAAGGGCCAACCGGAGCGGGCCGCAGAAGGCGGCCTGCAGGCCCAGGCCCGCCAGGCCGATCGCCAGGAGGGCCGGAGCTCCCGTGACCAGGGCCACGGCCGAGAAGGCCCAGACTCCCAGGCCCGCCCGCCGGATCCGGAGAAGAAGCCTCGACTTCTCGAGTCTGTCCGCCAGTTGACCGGCCAGGGGCGAGAAGAGCAGCCACGGCCCGAGATACAGGCCCGCCAGGAGGGCCGGAAGGGCGCCCGGAGCGATCCCCGCTTCCAGGGCCCGCTCTCCCAGCCTCCAGACCAGGCAGAACCCCAGGAATCCCTCGTAGAGCCCCTCCCAGAGCCAGGACTCGAGCAGCACCCGGAGAGGTCGGGGCAGGGCCGAACTCCTCAAGGTACGCCCACCTCGCCTCCCCAGGGCTGGTTCCCGGTCAATCGGGAAGGCCCGGCTCCTGGCCCAAGGGAGCCAGGATCCACTCCCCCGGGGCCCGGCGGAAGCCCGAGGCGGCGACATGGCCCCCTCCGCCCAGGCTCGAGGCCAACGCCGAGACATCGAAGTCTCCCCGCGAGCGCAGAGACCAACCCTGCCAGCCTTGGCCGTCGATCGACCACATCCCCACGAAGGGGGCCTCGGGGAAGCGGGCCAGGAGCTCGTGCCCCACCTCCGAGCGCAGACTGTTGGGGCAATTCGCGACGGGGATCCGATGTCCGCCCACCTCGCCGAACCCGGCGCGATCCGCCACCTTGCGGATCAGCATGTCCTGGTAGCGGACCAGGATCCGGCCCTCGGCCCGCAGGAGCCCGACCTCCAGCCCATCCCAGGCGAAGAAATCAAACGGGACGCAGGCCAGGGCGTCATGCACCTCGCGGGACTCGGGCAGCCGGTGGCGCCAGAGATCCCAGTCCTCGACGTAGGCCAGCAGTTCGGGCAGGGGCTGCCCGGGATGGAAGAAGGCCCAGGAAAGCGTCGCTCCCGAGCGATCCATGTCGAAGCGGGCAAAATCCAGGCCCTGCAACTCCCGCTGGGCCGACATGTGATGGTCCAGGACCAGGAGCCCGCTCACCCTGGCGGCCAGGCCGAGCAGCTCTTGGCGAGGATACGAGAAGTCGACCAGCAGGACCCGGGCGCAGCTCGGCAACTCCGGAGGAGGCGAACCGTGGGCGACGGGCAGGTAGCTCGCGCGATCCCCAAGGAGCTTCCAGGCGGCCCAGGCCGCCCCGAAGCCGTCGGTGCAGTCCGCATGGTACAGGACGTGGGTAACCTTTTGAGGCTCCATGGGTCTACCTTGAAAGGAGGGATTGAGGCCAGGAGGCCCCCAGGGATTCCTCTTGGCGGCCCTTCAGGCCTGCCGGCAGGCTCCCGGAAGGTCGGGCGGGTTTTCTTCCTGCGAAGGGTTCGGGAACTCTGGGCCCGAAGCCCATCAGGCTGCAGGCCCTCCGACCGACCTGGAATGCCATCCGTGCCGCGACTCCAGGCCAGGGGCTGATCCTCGCTCCGGAAAGGGAACCAGACGTGAAGTTCTTCCGGTCTCTCGTCGTGCTCATGCTCCTCGTTGCGATGCCGGCCTGGGCGGCTCCCGCCAAGGACCTCATGACCCGCGCCTTCGAGGCCTACCAGAAGAAGGAGTACCAGCAGGCCGTCGAGCTTCTGGAGAAGCACCTGGCGGCCAACCCGGAGGATCCCGACGGGCACTACGCCATGGGCCTCTCGCTCAACGAGCTGGGCCGCTACGCCGAGGCCCTGGAGCATATCCGCCTCTGCCTGGACCAGCGCCCCGACATGAAGCCGGCCCGCACCAACTACGCCACGATCGTCCAACACCAGGCCAATGAACTGATCAACGAGGGGGCGCTCGACGAAGCCTTGGACCTGGTCAACGACGCCGTGGCCTTGCTGCCCGAAGAGGCTGGCACCCACTTTGCCCGCGGGGCGGTCCTCTTCGAGCGCTGGCGTCAGAACGAGGACGAAAACGAGCGCCTGCAGGCCTTCGAGTCCTGGAAGCGGTGCCGGGAGCTGCAGCCGGTCTCGGCTACGGGCGAGATCCTGGCGGGAATCGCCGCCTTTGACAGCCACGACTACAAGAGGGCCCAGGAGCGCTTCCGGGTCGCCCGGATCATGCGCCCCAACAACCGTTACGCCGCCATGTGGCTGGGTCTGGCCGAGGCCGCCCTGGGGAACCACGCCGAAGCCCTCGAGCAGTTGCGCGAGGCCCAGCAGATGTTCGCCCGCAACCCTTCGCTGCACCGCTACATCGCCGACATCTACGCGATGCAGGGGCACCTGGAGGAGGCCGAGAGGGAGTACCGCGCGGCCCTGGCCCTCAAGCCGGGGGACGCCCGGGTGCATGCCACCCTGGGCGAACTGGCCCGACGCTCGGGCCGGACCGAGATGGCCGCCGAGGAGTATGCCCTGGCCGTGCAGGCCCGACCGGCCAGCTACGCCTACCGCTTCCGCCTGGGAACCATCCTGCGCGAGGCCGGACGCCCTCAGCATGCCATCGAACAGTTCCTGCAGTGCCGGAACCTACCCGGCATCTCGGAGCTCGACCGCGCCCAGGCCGACATGGAGCGGGCCCTGATCCTCCTGGAACTGGGAGATCGCGCGGCAGCCATCGAGGCCTTCCCCGAGCGCGAGGAGGCCCTGGTCCGCGCCAGCCGCAATCCTCGCCATCTCCTGTATCGCGCCTATGTCGGACGCAGCCACGAACAGCGCCTGGAGGCCATCCGTCAGGCCCTGGACTACACCGGCCCGGAGGCGATGGATCTGCACGCCGCGGCCTTCGTGGCCTGGGCCGAGCTGGAGACCTCCAGGAACCGCCGCCTGCAGGCCCTGGAGATGCTGCACCAGGCCTGGTTGCGGACGGCCCCCGACTCGGCCCGCGTGGCCTGGCTGCGCGAGCGCTTCGAAGACACCCGGACCGAGGATATCTCCAGGACCGAAAAGCAGTTGGGCTCGTTGGGCCCCTTGGCCCTGATCGACCCCATCAAGTATTCGGAACGGTCAGGCTACTTCAAACGCTGCCTGGATGCCCTGCGGACCATGCAGCTCGGCACCCCGGGCCAGCTCCTGGGCCAGGCCCCGGGCAGCCGGCCGGTGGTGCGGACCCTGGTGCCGGCCGAACTGGACAGCAACCTGGCCCGCGACGTCCAGACGACGGTGGGGCCCGATGCCTGGATGACCCTGCCCCCCTCCTGGGAACAGCGCTGAACCCGATTCCCGGCCTCAGGGCTCCTGGGCCCAGGAACACACGGGACAGGTCGCCGGCTCGTGGGCGCGGGCCGGGCAGTGCTGACGGCCGAACCAGATCATCTGCAGATGCCGCCGGATCCACTCGCCCTCGGGGAAGAGTCCTTTGAGGTCGCGTTCGGTGGTCTGCACGTTCCTGCCCGAGCTCAGGCCCCAGCGCGCCGCCAGGCGATGGATGTGGGTGTCGACCGGAAAGGCGGGGATTCCAAAGGCCTGGGCCATCACCACCGAGGCGGTCTTGTGTCCGACCCCGGGCAGGCTCTCCAGGGCTTCGAAGCTGGCTGGAACCTGGCCCTGATGTTCCTCGGCCAGGATCCGGCTGAGCTCCCGCAGGTTCCGGGCCTTCTGGGGAGCCAGGCCCAGGCTGCGGATGCTCTCCAGGATCTCCTCGACCTCCAGGCGGGCCATGGTCTCGGGGGTGGCAGCCCGGGCGAAGAGAACCGGAGTCACCTGGTTGACCTTCACGTCCGTGGTCTGCGCCGAGAGCATGACCGCCACCAGGAGGGTATAGGGATCCCGATGATCCAGGGGGATCGGCACCTCCGGATAGATCTCGTCGAGGATCCGGCCGATTCGAAGCGCCTTCTCCTGAGGGGTCATCGGATGTCCACGATCCGAACGGAGGGGGCCTGGGGCGGCGGCGCCTGGACCCGCACGGCCCGCCAACCCGCCGGACCGGGCACGATCAGGATATGGCCGCCCGAAATCCCGGCTCCCCCCGGAATCCCGGCAAAGGGCGGTGCCACGGGAGCCCAGACCGGCGCCGGCTGAAGGCGCTGACGCACCATGGCCAGTTCAGCTCCCCCGCCCATCCAGACGAAGATCGCGATCAGGACCAGCATGGGGCTGTTGAAGAGGCCGTACACCCCCAGACCGACGGCCAGGACGCGGGCCACCTTGACGGCGATCTCGGTCGCCCTCAGGTAGGGCAGTTTCGAGGCCAGCAGGGCCCGGAGGATGCGCCCGCCGTCCATCGGGAAGGCGGGGACCAGGTTGAAGACCAGCAGGACCAGGTTGGCCAGGACGAACCACTCGACGAACTCGGCCAGCAGCAGGACCGGCAGGCTGGCCTGCAGGCCAGCGGACACGAAGAGCCCGAGGGCGCCCAGGCAGGCCAGCACCAGATTCACGGCGGGCCCGGCGGCTGCCACGACGAACTCCTGGAAGGGGCGCTCCGGCATCCGCGCCAGGCGGGCCACCCCGCCGATGGGGAGCAGGGTGATGTCCCGGGTGGGGATGCCGTAGTGCCGGGCCGCCAGGGCATGCCCCAGCTCGTGCAGGACCACGATGCCGAAGACCATGACCACCAACAGGACCGACAGGGTGGCCCCGGCCACGCCCTGGCCCGAGAAGAGCCGGCTCAACCCGATCCAGGCCAGCAGGAGCAGGAAGGTCAGGTGGACGTAGACATCGATGCCGGCAAGCTTCCCCATCCGGTAGGACCAACGCAAGGCGATTCGCCTCCTTTCGCGGAGGCTCCAGGGCACCCCGCCTGGATCCATCCTACCCGATGTTGCGGAAATCTGGATCAGAACTGCATCAGAATTGCGTTGGAACTCAAGGGGCTTCGGCCTGATCCACCACGCTGCGCATGGTCATCAGCTCCGCCCCGGCGCTGCGACATGACTCCAGGCCCCGATACAGCATGTCCGAGCGCCCCTCCCGGGCAAAGCACAAGATGGCTCGAAGCCCCTCCAGATAGAGGTCCATCTGCTCTTCAAAGAACCGGGCATACTCGAGAAGCGCGGGATCCGCCTGGAGGCGGGGTCGGACCTGCCCATGGAAGCTGGAGGCCACCTGCTCGGCTCGGGCCAGCAGATCCTCGACCTCGGCCTGGACCTCCTCGGGCCCGGCCTGTTCCTCCTCGACCCGGCGGACCAGTTCCTCCAGGCGCACCACATGGGCCGGGGCTGCCGGAGCGGGATCGCCTCCGCCCAGAATCTCGGAGAACTCGGTCGGCCCCTGGGCAGAGACCGGAAGGACGGCGCTGCAACTCCCACAAAAACGCGCCCCCGGGGGATTGGCGGCCCCGCAGCGCATGCAGGCCGTGCCCGTGGGGGCCTTGGCCTGCAGACGCTGGCGCAGGGAATCGCTGAGGGCCACCAGCCGAGGAGTCGTCTCGGCCAGGATGGCCCAGGCTGCCTCCAGGGCCCCCGCCTCTCCGGCACGGCACCAGGCCTCCAGGAAGGCGCCGGCCTCCCCCTGCCGCACCAGCAACCCGTGCAGGACCTCTTCCTCGTCGGGGTCCACCAGACCGGCCGACTGCATCAGCTCGTCGGCCAGGCCCTGCTGCAGGGCCTGGAAGTGCTCGACGGCGGAGTGCATCTCCTCTCTCGAGAACTGCCCTTGCATCGCCCTCCCCAGGGCCAGTTGAAGATCCGCCAGGAAGGGGGCTCCTTGGACCGGGGAGGTGGTCTGCTCCAACAGTTCGGCCTGGCGGGCGAGTTCCTCGCGCAAGGCCACCAGGCTCGCATCCAGGGGTCCGAGATCGGCTTCGGAGTCCCCCGCCTCCCGGATCTCGACCAGGGCCTGGCGTGCCGCCTGAAGATGCCGGGCGGCCGGCTCGGGGTCCAGGCCTGCCAGGAGGCGCAAGGGATGGCGGCGTACGGTCTCGATCCGGGCTGCTTCATCCTCGAGCAGGGCGGCCAGATCCTCCCAGAGGCGCTCGAGCAGATCCGCCGGCAACCCGACCTCCCGCGCGCGGAAGAGTTCCTCCACCAGCGGGTGGGCGGCGTGGCGCCGATTCTGTCTGGCCTGGGACTCCATCTCCTGGAGAAGCTCGAAGAGCCCGACCGAAGCCGGGGCCATCAGGCGCAGGCAATCCTCCAGGGGCTCCCGGTGGCCGGTTCGGAGGAACTCTGCGGCGGCTCCCATCCCCGCCTCCAGGTGCCGGAGATGCGGCTCGGCCCGGGCGGGAAGCCCGGATTCTGGGGAAAAGAGGGCAAAGCGCGCCACGCTGGCCCGCAAACGGGCCACCCGCGAGGCGACGCCGGGGTAATCGGCGTGCAGGGCCTGGGGCGTCACATGTCCATCCAGGACGTTCCGACCGATCTTCAGGAAGTGGTCCACCTCGGGGTCGGGCGAGAAGAAGTCCGCCTCCAACTCTTCGATGCGCAGGGCGCGCAGGGCATCCTGAAGCCGGTCGGTGGCCAGGCGCAGATCCTCGGTCGCCCGCTGGGCGCCCAGATTCCGGCCCTCCGCCAGGGCGTTCTCCAAGGCCTGCAGGGCCCGCCACTGGGCCTCGGCCTCCAGGCGGGCCGAGCGCAGGAGCTCCGGAACCCGGCCGGCTCGCAGCACCCCTGGCGAGAGCTGGTCCAGAAGGCGCGAACCATTCCAGACGAACCACCAGGCGGCGGGCAGGGCCGCCCGAACCTGGTCGGCCTGGGCCTGCCCGACGGCAAAGGCTCGGGCCACCTCGACGAGGGCAGCCAGGGGAGGAGGAAGCAAGAGCACGGTCAGGGCCTCCGAGAGATGATGCCCCAGGCTTCGCAACCACCAGGGCGGACCCTGCGCCGCCTGCCGGGGATGTGGCGGAGCGGGCGGAAGATCAAGCGGACCCGGCCGCCAGGCAACCGGGTCCGGAGGAGGTCAGGACGGCCCGAGGGCCGCCAGCCAAGGCGCTACATGTAGAAGAAGGGATAGGAACCAGGGATGGCTGCGGAAGGCACGCCCGGATAGCCGCCCGGGATTCCCGTCGAGGGCACGCCCGGATAGCCGCCCGGGATTCCCGTCGAAGGCACGCCCGGATAGCCGCCTGGAATCCCGATCGAAGGCACGCCCGGATAGCCGCCCGGGATCCCCGTCGAGGGCACACCCGGATAGCCGCCCGGGATCCCCGTCGAAGGGTTTCCATTGTCCAGATAGGCCCCAGGGATCCCCGTCGAAGGGCTCCCATTGTCCAGGTAGGCCCCAGGGATCCCCGTGGAGGGCGTCCCCAGGTTCGGCATGCCGCCGGAGCCCAGGGGATCGGTGTAGGCCGAAGGGATGCCTGTGGAGGGATTCCCGTTGTCCAGATAGGAACCCGGGATTCCTGTGGCTGGCGCCCCCAGGTCCGGGTTGGGCTGGGGCATCGGCGGGACCCCGGGAGACTCCGGAACCCCAGGGTTCACCGGTTGGGCCGGGGTGGACGGGGTGCCCGGCTGGCCAGGGGGCATGGGCAAGGAGGTGATGGTGCTGCCCTGGGACTCGGCGGGCACGCTGCTTCCCGTCTGGTACCCCAGGTTGGCATCGCTGGGCGTGGCCCGCCCACCCGTGAAGGAAGCGGCTTCAGACTGGCTGTTGAGGGTTGGAGTCCGACCTCCCAGGGTGTGCCAGTAGGAGTGCTGACCACCCGCAGTCCAGTTGGCCTGATAGGTGGCCACGTCTCCCTGGACCGGACCGGATTGGGCTGGGGCCAGGCGCGGGGCGTCCTGGGCAGGGGTCACCCGTCCCGCACCCAGGTATCCCGAGAGCCCAGCCGAGAGGTTCACGGTCTGCCAGCGTGAGGAAGGGCTTCCGTAGGACATGGCCCCGACCAGGCGGGTGCTCAATCCCGAGAGGGCGTTGAGGAAACGCCCCCGGATGGCCCCCACGCCCGTCAGGCTCGGGGTCTGGAGTCCGGGGAGCCGGGAGAACGCGTCGTACATCGGAGCCTCTCTTTCAATCCGGTCGGCAGCCCACCGGGCAGACGGACACGTACAGAATCCACCCGGGCATGCTCAGTCAAACAAGTATCACGCCGGCCGGGCGGTTCGTCAAGATTGAACCGGGCTGCGGGTGCTGATTCGGATCGTCGGCGAATATATGTTCGATAGCAGGCAGATACGAAGGCCCCCTGCGTGGAAGTGGTCGTCCTCACACCGACCGCTCCACGGGAGGCCTTCGAGCATGATTGTGACCCTGAGCCGCAAGGTCCGCGATCCCATCCACGAGGGCGGAGTCTCAGGCGGCGCA
>JALHDH010000234.1 GCA_022839105.1 bacterium | reverse complement strand
CCAGACCTACCAGTTGCACGCCGATGCGATCGGGAGTGTGCGGGGGGTGACGGGGCCTGTCGGTGCCGTGATGGCTACGCACACGTACGATGCTTGGGGAAACGTGGCAACATCTTCAAGTTCGGTAATGCCCTTTATATCGAACCGATTCGTTGGGGCATTGGGAGTAACCGAAGACAATCTTGTTGGCCTCTATTATATGAGGGCGAGATGGTACGTTTCAGGCCTGGGGCTGTTTTTGACACGCGACCCCATGAAAAATGTAAACTCCGAGAGTCTCTATGCATACGCCAAGAATAATCCGATTAGGTTTGTGGATCCGCAAGGCGAATTCGTCGACATCGTATACGATCGAGCCTCAGAGACAGTTACGGCCACTGAATATGCCTGGGCTAAAGATACGAATACCTGGAACAAGGGGCGGACTCTTCAATTTCACAATGTATTCTCAGGGGACATTTCTCTGCGAGGGCGACGAGATAGCGATCATATTCCCAGCAAAGGGCCCCTTCCTGCCGGAAAATACTACGTGGGGCAACCGATCGATGTGCACGACTCACACCCGGATCTGACTGGCGATACCATATGGCTACCACTGCTAGATCCCGAGACTTTTGAGAATGTGCACCGAATCCCTAAGGGAGGGGGCGATTTCTCCAGCAGAACCGAATTCTATATCCACCCAGGGATGGTCAGTCAGGGTTGCATGACATTTCTTTCTGAGACCCAGAGAGACAGAACTAGCAAAGTAGGCTACCCATTTAGTAGTGATTATGCAAGACTTCGGAGCATGATCGTCAACACCGATCCAGCCTATGTCGTGATGCCTCCAAGCCTAATTGATTATGTATTCCCATTTTTTGGACCGAAAGAAGTCCGGGCCCGTGTTACCGTGCGCTAATTTTGGATAACGGAGAATGTGCCTGATGCCTAGGGAGTCGGCAAAGTCGATTCTTGCCGTGACAACCGTCGTTGTCGCTGCCGCAGCGGTAGTCTGGGTAATAGTCAATTGGCCCAGGTGGACATTAGTCCCGCCTATCGACAGGGACGCAATGATATCTGCCGACTATGGACGCTACCCTAATGGATATGACGGAATCGTTCGGCTCACGCAATACGGAAGGCCGGTAGTTTCGCTCGGCGACTCTGCAGATCACGTCAAATACATGGTGGGCCACCATTGTATTATTCGGGAAGACGGGATTAAAGGGCCTATCGTGACCTGGGTGCAAGGGAGATTCATAATCACTGTAACATGCAACAGCTCACGGGTAGAACTGATCGAAATGTATCGCGTACCCCTCGGCATCCGTGATCGGTTACGCGATTTTTCGGGCTTTTCTGGTCTTATCCACAACTCCACTTTTGCCCTTTCGGGTCTGGAGCGGGGTTGCCTCCATCCGTGATCGGCTTGATCCATAATACCCGAGAGTTCGTATGGATTAAGACGCACAGTGCGTTCCCTGGAAACGTGAAGGTCCCTCAAGACAAGTGGCCAAAGTCCCCGGTCCGCAGCCAAACTCGTGGCCATTGGCAACGGGGCCTGAATCGACGGGGTTCAGGGCCACTCAAGGCTCGCTCGGAGCTTCACCCAACGGGT
>JALHDH010000123.1:3726-12615 GCA_022839105.1 bacterium | reverse complement strand
TGGTCAACGTGGACCACGTGGAGGCCCTGCGCTCCCTGGCCAGGGACAGCACCCCTCGAAGCCTGGACCGGGCCCTGCGGGTCCTTCTCGAGGCGCACCACCACCTGCAGCGCAATGTGCAGCCCCGGTTCCTGCTCCAGAGGCTCTGTCTGGAACTGGCCAGGATTCGGGCCTGAACCCGTCGCCTCGCCGGGCGAACAGGAATCCCGCTCTCATCGGTGAGAAACCCCGTAAAACAGGGTATGTCCGGAATTCTGGTTTTCGATTGACCTGGGCCTTCCAGCTTGGTAGTCTGGATTGGTCGTCCCGGTTTCTCCCCGTCAGGGAGATCGGAGTCCGCCCTGTGAAGAGCCTGTGGATAAGCCTGTGGATAGGTGCATAATCAGGCTCTTCTGCCATTTCTGAAGGGCTTCATGACGACAGAAGAGGCCCGGGTGGGGCCTCCTCCGGAGGGGGGCGGGGTGGGCCGATCAGGACTCGACGGCTGTGATGTAGGCCTCGCAGGCCCGCATCAACTGGGCACTGTTGATGCGCTCCTTGCTGAACTTCACGGTGTAGCAGAACTCCAGGCGGGGGTCTGGGACCGTCCCGCCCTCCGCTGCTGCGTCCACTTCGGCCTGGATCTCCCGCACGGCGGCTCTCTCGTCGGGAGTCAGGAACTTGAAGGCCTCCTGCAGGAGCTTCATCGCCGCCTCGACGCGGGGGGTGCTTGCCTCGTCGCTCAACTGGAACTCTCCCTTCTCAACCCTTCGAGACGCGGATTTCCTCCACTCCTGTCGGGTCGACCAGAGCTTGTCGGGCGCTTCGATTCCCACCCTGGGAGTCCTGCGAGTCAGGTCGGTCCGGTTGGCTTTTCGGGCGCAGGACCGGCAGGACCCCGCCCGCCGGAGCGCCGCCCCCGGCCCCGTCGCCGGCCCCGGCCCGATTCCCTGGCTTCGGGAGAGGGCGATTCCTTGGGGGAGGTGACCTCAGGCTGGGCGCCTTGTCCCGCCGGCCGCCCTTTTCGAGGGCGTCTCTTCCCGGGGCGGGTCGGAGCTTCGCTCCTGTCCGTCGGGGGGGCGGTCTGCCGCCGGGGGCGCCTGCGCGTCCCGGGCTCGGACGGTCGATCCGGAGCAGCCGATCCGGCCGATTCGGACTCCTGTCGGGCGCGCTCCGGAGGAGGCCCCTCGCGGCGGGGACGTTCAGGAGCCCGAGCGGGTTCCCGGGTCTTGCGGGGGCGGCGTGCCTCGGAACGAGGCCTGGCAGGAGCGGTCTGTGCCGGTTTCTCGCCCGGCGGTTCCTGTTCGGAGCGCACCGGCCGGCGTTCCGGGCCTGAGGAGCTCCTGGCTGGCGGGGCGACTTCCTCTCCGGGCTCCGCGGGCCCTGCCAGGGGAAGGCTCAGGCCCAGGCCCAGGGCCTTGAGGCGTTCGGGGGGAATCTCGTAGAGGCCCTCGGTGGGATGTTCCACCTTCAGGCTGCAGCGGCCCAGGTTGATGGCCACCACGCGGACCGGACCCTCGGGCAGTTCCAGGGTCTCGCCGATCCGGGGCATCCCCCTGCGAAGTTCGCGATAGGCCTGGTACTCGTAGCGCAGGCAGCACATCAGGCGTCCGCAGGAGCCGGAGATCTTGGCGGGGTTCAGGGAGAGGTTCTGCTCCTTGGCCATCTTGATGGAGACCGGGCAGAACTCGCGCGTCCACGACGAGCAGCAACACTCGCGGCCGCAGGGACCCAGTCCCCCGGTCAGGCCGGATCGATCCCGGGGGCCGATCTGGCGCAACTCGATCCGCTTGTGCAGGGCGCTGGAGAGGTCGCGCACCAGGACCCGGAAGTCCACCCGGGATTCCGCGCTGAAGTAAAGCAGGATCCGGTTCCCATCCAACGAGGTCTCGGCCTGGAGCATCTTCATGTCCAGGCCGTGATGCCGGACCCGCTCACGCGACAAAGCCAGGGCCTCGGCGGCCCGGATTCGGCCGCGAAGGTGGTTCTGGAGATCCTGCTCTTGAGCCCGGCGCAGGACCTGGGGCAGATCCTGCGGGGGCTCGGGAGAGGGGGCCGGCTCGATCCCGACGACCTGGCCGATTTCCAGGCCCAGTGGGGTCGGGACGACCACCCAGTCGCCCGTCTCCAGATCCAGGTCTCCCGGGTCGAAGTGGTGGAGGCTGCCCGCCGTGCGGAGCGAGACTCCGACTCTCGTCGGCATGATGGTCTCTCCTGGAGGCTTCGGGAACCTCGGACTCTCAGCGCGCGGTCGAAAGGGCCCGGCCGCAGCCGCAGGAAGCCTCTTCGGGCATCCGCTCGATCAGGCCCACGATCATCTTCTTGACGTTCTCGATGTTGGCCGTGAACGTGCGCAGGACCTCTTCATGGGAGACGGGGGCCTCGTGGCCGGGGACTCCGTTGTCGTAGTCGGTGATCAGCGAGACGTTGACATAGCACATCTCCAGTTCGCGGGCCAGGATCGCCTCGGGGTATCCGGTCATGTTGATGACCTCCCAGCCCTGGGCCTGGAACCATCGACTCTCGGCCCGGGTCGAGAAGCGTGGCCCCTGGATGACGACCATGGTGCCCGTGGGATGGACCTGGATCCCCAGTTCCCGGCCCACCTCCAGGGCCAGGCCGCGCAGTTGCGGGCAATAGGGCTCGGCCGCGCTGATATGCGTGGCGATGGGCCCCTCATAGAAGGTGTCCGGACGGCCGGAGGTCCGGTCCACGAACTGATCGCAGAGCACGAAGCTGCCCGGGGCGACGTGGGGCTGCAGGGAGCCTGCGGCACAGGGGCCGATCAGCCGCTTCACGCCCAGGTGCTTCATGGCCCACAGGTTGGCCCGATAGGGAACCTGGGCCGGCGGGTAGCGGTGGTCCCTGCCGTGCCGGGGAAGGAAGGCGACTCGGCGTCCGGCGATTTCGGCCAGGGCGATCTGGTCGCTGGGAGGCCCGTAGGGGGTCTCGATCCAGACCGACCGGACATCGTCCAGGAACTGGTAGAAGCCGGAGCCACCGAAGACGCCGATTTCCGCGCTGTGCTGCATGATGGTGAACCTCCAATCGGCCGTTCCTGCGAGGGTTCGGCGGCCGGGGCGGCCTTCGCGGGAGGCGCAGGGAATCCTGGCGTGCTTCGCCGCTCCCTGGACGGGCAGGCGATCCGGCCATCCATGCGAAGTCTTCGGGGAATCCCCGTCAGGAGGAGGATCCGGTGACCCAGGTCTGGACTTGTTTTCAGTGTGGGACGACAAGCCCCGTTTCGGCGCGGCGATGCCTTGCGTGCGGGGCGCAGCGCCCCTCGGTCCTGGACCCGGCCGCGGTTCTGGACGAGTCTTTCGCCGAAGGGCTGGTCCGAGCTTTGGAGTCCTCGTCGAAGACTCCCCGGAGCGAGACCCTGGCGGGTCTGGAGGCCCTGGTCGAGAAGGCGATCTCGGGAGTCCTGCCCCCCAAGGAGTTCGCCCGCCGGATGCGCCAGGCCGCTCGAGGACTCGAACAGGTCTTCGCGACCGTGGCAGCGGATCTCGCACGCGTGCCTGAGGCCTCGCCGACCTATGCCCGTGAGGTCGAGACCGGCCTGAGAATCGCCCGGGGGCTGTTCCGCCTTGCCCTTTCCGAACTGGAGGCCTTTGGAGAGCGAGCCGATCGCATCCGACTGCAGGTCGGGATGCTGGTGGCCCAGCGGGCCGAAGAGCACTATCAGGGCCTCCTACGAGCGTTGCAGGCCGATGCCGCGGGCCATCCTTTCGGCAGCGAGTCCGATGTCCCGCGTCGGCTGGCCGGGGCCGTCATGGAGGGGGAACTGACCCTGGAAGAGTATCGGACCCGGATGGAGCAGCTCCATCTGGCCATCCGGGGGTGGCTGGACGGCGCTTCACGCAGTCTGGAGACGGCTTTTGCGGCCTGCCTGGCCTTCGACGGGGCCAGCCCCGAGACCATGATCCAGGCTGGGCGGGACCTGGAGGAGGCCAGCCGCGACCTGGGTCGGGTGATCCTGATCCTTCACGACCCGGAGAAGACGCGGGCGGCCGCGAGACAGATCCTGAGCGGCGAGGCTGCGGGTTAGAGGTCCGAGGGCAGGACGCAACCGGGGCGGGCTTTGGCGGCCCGCCCCGGTTGCGCCGGCAGCCGCCGGGAGGGGCCTTCAGTCGAACAGGCGCTTGAGCCTGTCCAGCCCCTCGGACAGCACCTTGCCCAAGGCCTTGGCGCCGTCCTGGACCTGGTCCACCCGTTCCCCAACCTTCTTGCCAATCTTCTTGCCGGCCATCTGCACGTCGGCTCGCAGTTCTCCGGCGCCGACCTTGAGCCGCTCCATGGCCGCTCCGGTCCTGGTCCGGGCCCGCCCGGCCATCCGCGCCACTCCGCCACCCACGCTGCGAGCACCCTGGCCCAGGGGGGCACGGAACTTGTGGACGTACTTGCCCGCCTGGGAGACTCCGGCCACCGTCAGGGCCAGGCCCGCCACGGGCAGGCCGAGGACCGTGGCTCCGCTGGCCGCAGCCACGTACAGGGCCCCGGAGGTCACCACGTCGCAGCCGCCCGCGACCAGGCGGTTGCTTCCTTCGGTCTTGTTCCCGTTCTTGAGGGCCTTGGCTCCGCGGGCCATCTCGACCCCGCCCAGGACGGCCCCCAACAAGGCCGACCCCTTGGCGACGATGGGGGCGGCCTGGGAGGCATAGTTCGCGATCTGGCCGGCTTCCGAGAAGCGGGCCGCGCCCACCAGGCCCTTGGCCTCGGTCGAGAGCGCCTTGGCCACATCCGTCAGACCCTGGGCGCTGCCCAGGCCAACGGCTCCAGAGGCCAGGTCCAGGCCCGCAGTCAGCCGGGTGGTGGTCTCCATCCCGGCGAATGCCCGCCCTGCCTGGTAGAGATACTTGCCGGCTCCGGCGATTCCCAAGGCGTCCTTGAACTTGTCCACGGCCGATTCACCTTCCGCAGGATGGCCCCGCTTCTTGTTGGTGTTATCAAGACAATGGCAAATCGGGTCTATAGCCGGGAATGGCCAGTCGCGGTCCTTCTGATGGCCCGATCATGGGAGGCGGCTCCTCCGGGAGCGGTCAACGCGCCCGGATTCGCTGGGGACGTCTGCGACCGGCCTGGGGGAATCGTCGGTCCAGGACGCGCAGGAACGCCTCGACGCATTCCGGATCGAAGTGGGTCCCCTTGCCCTCATTCAGGAGTTTGCGGACCTGTTCGATCTCCATGCTGGACTTGTAGGGGCGTTCGGCGTGCAGGGCGTCGAAGACGTCGGCCACCGCCAGGATCCGGGCCGGAAGCGGGATCTCCCCACCCTTCAGGCCGTCGGGGTAGCCCTTCCCGTCCCAGCGCTCGTGGTGGCCCCGGATCGTGGGGCACAGGTGGCGCAACGAGAGGATGGGGTAGATCATCTGCTCGCCGAAGATGGGGTGCATCTTCATCAATTCGTATTCTTCGTCCGTCATGCGGCCCGGCTTGCACAGGATGTTCCGGGGAATCTGGATCTTTCCGATATCATGCAGCAGGCTGGCCCGTCGCATGTCCTGGGAGGACATGTATCGGGCGATCTCGTCGATCTGCTCGTCCGGCTGCTGGGCCAGCAGGAGGCCGGCTTCGCCGATATCCTTGAACATGGCCCCCAGGCCGACCTGGTGGCGGATCTCCCGGTCCTCGATGCCCAGTTCGTCGGCCAGTTCCATGGCGAAGTCCAGAACCCGCGCGGAATGGTCGTAGGTGAACTCGCCGCTCAACTTCAGCATCAGGGCCAGGCTGTTGACGGCCTCGGCCTCGTCGAGTTCCTCGAGATCCTGGCTGCGATAGATGCGCCGGAGCAGCGTCGGGATCGAGGTGGTGGCATAGCGGGCCGCCATCTCGGTGTGCCGCGCTCCGACGGGGGTCTGCAGTCGGGCCATGCTGATGCGGAAGGCCTCATGGGTGGCCGAGGCGCGCAGGCTCTGCGCCCGGAAGCGGGCCTGCAGCTCGGAGAGGCCCCCCGGGGCTCCGCCCTCGGATTGACCCTGGCCGCCCTGCCCACCGGACCCGCGCTCGCCGCCGGAGGTTCCGCCGCCTCCACCGCGCCCGGGAGCGTCGTTGGTCTCGACCACCCGCTGGGAGGAGGTCTCGGCCCTGGTTTGGGTCCCCTCGACCCGGGGCGCGGCCGCGTTCTCGCGGCGAACGGGTTGAGCCGCTCCGCGCAGCGAGGCGGTCATGGCCCCCAGGATCGGGTTCTGCTCGGAGGCTGTGTGGACCCGCTGCTGGGCCGGCTCGGCCGTCTCTCGACGGACGGTCTGGAGCTGGGGCGTCGGGGGACGCAACTCGGCTCTGGCCGGGGTCTGTCCGGGGGCAGGCGCCTGAGGCCCGGGGGGCGCCGAAGGAGCCTCTCGGGGGGTGTAGACCTGTCTTTCGAGAGTCCCCACCGACCCCGACAGGGTCATCTTGATCGGAGTGCTCTCCTGTTCGACCTTGGCCTTGCCGCGGATCTGGTAGATCAGGTCCAGGACCGGTTGGTAGATCGGGATCTGGGAGATCACCGGACGACCGCCGGTCATCGGCCCGCGGGGGAGGCCCGCGCGCATCTGGGCCACGGGATCGGTCCGTCCGGTCTGCCTGGCCGTGGAGGTGAGCGTCGCCCCCAGTTCGGCCGGGATGGCCGGTCCGGCCGTCCGACCCGCAAAGCCGGCGGTGCTGGCCACGAATTGGGATTCTCCGCTCAGGATCCGACCCGCCATGCGGACCTGGAAGGCTTCGCCCGCAGGGTCGGCGGCTTGGGGTGAAGGGGTCGGTCGGGGCAGGGCCCCGGGGAGGCCCTGGTCCGGGCTCAGGCTGATTCCGGGGAGGAGCCGGCCTGGGCGGGGACGGAGGATCTCGATGCGGGGCAGGGCGGGCGATGCGGACTGGTTCTGGCCCTGCAGGGCGGCTTCCTGGGCTCCCTTGCCTGGCGCGACGGGGCCGGGAGGAGCCTTTCGGCTGGCGCCCCAGTCGCCTTTCGGCAGGGGCGAGAAGGGACGGAACGGGTGCGAGGGCTTGAGGGGTTCGGGAACCGTCTGGTTCGGAGAGCGGAACGGCGAATCCTCAAGGTTCTTGAACTTCAGGTGCGACGGGGCGGGGTGGAGAGGATCGTCCGGGAAGAATTCGTCCTGGGGAGCCCAGGGATGGAGGCGGTCGGCTCGGGGCAGTCCCCGGTCGAGGAGTTCAGGCTTCTGGAAGAGAGGCAGGCCGGGAGGGCGGGGCGTGTGGATCCGAGGCAGGGAAGTCCCGCCCATGTCGGCGCCCGGATCGGAAGGAGGTTGGGCACCTTCCCTCTGTCCGCTGCGGGTCGCGGGACCCGACTGTCGGTCTTCGGGAAGCCATCCCTCGACGCGTTGCACGGGCCCTCGCTCCGGTCGGGGGGCTGAAGGCCCTCGCACCGGGAGGTTCAGCCCGGGCCGAGGGGTCAGGCGCGGCGGGGCGCTCCGGCCGATGGAGTCCACGCTCTCGATGCCGAAGTCGTCGCTGGGCTCGGAGGCCCGATTCTTCGAGTCGTCGCGCCCATCCGGCGTGGGGAGCCGGATGGCTCCCAGATGCACGGGATTGGGGGTGTTGGGGCTGGAGGTGCCGGGGGGCATCTCGGCCTGGACCTGACCGCGCCGGACCTGCGCGGGAAGCCTCTCGGGGCCCGGGAGGGCCTGGGGATCCGAGGGCGCGGGTCCGCCCACCGGGCGGGGCGTCAGTCCGGGCAGAGGACGGGGAGAGGCTCCGATGGCCGGGATGCTTCTGAGCCCCATGCCTTCGGCTTCGGGTTCCGCAACCCCCGGAGCGGTCCCGGCGCCTGGCGAGGGTTGGTCCGCCACCGCGCGGGGCGGAGTCGGGACCCGAGGGGCTGCAGGTGAAGCGGGGGCGCCGATCGGGCGACCGGGTCCGGGGAGCGTGGCACCTCCCGGGAGCCGGGTCGGCAAGGAGGGCTCCAGTGTGTCCTGGGGCTCGGCTGGAAGAGGGGCTGTGGGCGGCTTTGGGGGGGCGGCTTCCTGGCTTCCGGGAGCGGGTCCCGAGAGCGGGCGGTTGGCCCCGGCCTCGGGCAGCCCGGGACGGATCGAGCCCAGCCCCAGGGTCGAGAAGGAATCCTCGGCCTTCGGGGTGGCGGGCTGGGAAGGCTTTCCCGACCGGGCCGCTTCCGGATCGGCCTTCTGGGGGGCCGGGTTCTCGGCCTGGCCATGAGGGGCCTTGGGCCCGGTCTGGGAACCGAAAGCCGGACCGGGAGCACCGCCTCGGATCGGGCCCATGCTCTGGCCCGAGACTTCGCCTTCGGGCCTGGCGCCGGTCCCTGAAGGCTTCCCGCCTCCCTGGTCGACCTGTTCCCTGCCCTGGCTGCCTTGAGGAACCCGGCTGGCCTGGTCGGAGGGCTGGCCCTGCGCGGGCTTTTCGTCGCCCATGTGAGGGGCGAATCGAGAGTCTCCCAACCGGGCCTGGCTCTTCTCCTGGGTGGTCCCACCGGTCGAGACGCCCGCGCCTCCGGCGGTCTCCTGGCCGCGCGCGGTGCGGGGGCCCTGGGGAGTGAACTCCTTGGCCGCGGCGCGTTCGGTTCGGGATTCTGGAGTGGCCCGTTGCTCTGCCTGGGGCCGGGAGGCCTGATCCTGTTCCGCCGGGTTCTGTCCGGGCAGGCGGCCTTCCGCTCCTGGCTTCTGGGACGTGGCGAAGCGCGCGGGCGTTCCGGGGCCCTGAGCCCGGGAGCTGGCCTCCTGGCCTTCAGCGGGCTTGCCCTCCGGCGCCTTGGATTCGGTCCGGGTCTCGGCGGTCTGTTTGCCGGCAGCCTGGGCACGGGCCCGCATGGCCTCCGGGCGGGGCATGGCCGGCTCGGCCTGGTTCTTGCCGGTGGCCTCCCGGGCGGGGGGCTCTTCGGGCCTGGGAGCCTGGGCCTTGGCCTGCTCGGGGCTGGCGGCCTCGGGCCTGGGAGCCTGGGCCTTGGCCTGCTCGGGG
>JALHDH010000123.1:0-3688 GCA_022839105.1 bacterium | reverse complement strand
GGCCTGCTCGGGGCCGGCGGCTTCGGGCCTGGGAGCCTGGGCCTTGGCCTGCTCGGGGCCGGCGGCTTCGGGCCTGGGAGCCTGGGCCTTGGCCTGCTCCGGCCTGGCGGCCTCGGGCCTGGGAGCCTGGGCCTTGGCCTGCTCGGGGCTGGCGGCCTCGGGCCTGGGGGCCTGGGCCTTGGCCCCTTCGGGCTGCGGAGTCGGCGTGGTCGGCTTCTCGGCGCGGGAAGCGCCGGTCTCCGGGGCGGTGGCCTGGGAGCGCGCCTCCTGGGTTTTCTGCGATCGGGTGTCGGTGGCCGTGTCGCGGCCGGTCTCGCGCGCCTGTTGCTGGGCTCGACCGGTGGTCTGCGCCTCGGTGTGCTGCAGTTGGTTCTTCAGCTCCTGGGCGGCCCGGCGCATCTGCAGCTCCAGGTCCTGGGAGGTGCCCGTCTGGGGACGTCCGGTCGAGGGGCGATCGGTCTGTTGCTTGGCCTCGGCCTCGGACTGGCCCTCTCGGGAGGCCTGCAGGACACCCTTGGTGGACTGGCTGAGCTGGCGCAGGCGCTGGAGATTCTCGGGGGTGAACGAGTCCTGCTCGCTCTCCATCTGCCGGAGCAGGGATTCGGTCTCGCTTTCGGAGCTCTGCGGCTTTTCACGGCCTGAGGCGCGGACGAAATCCTCCAGGCGGCGGGCCACCTTTTCCTGCAATTGGAGCAGTCGCTGCCTTTGGGCCTCGGCCTGGGAGGCCGTCTCGGCCTCTCGGGCCTGTTGGCCCTTGACGGCGTCCTCACTCTTTGCGGTCTTTTCCTGCTCGGCCTTCTTCTCCTCGGCTTCGCGGGCCTGTTCCTTCTCGCGAGTCTCCGGACGGATGAGGTTGCCGAACAGGTTGCCGATGCCGTAGAAAGCCATTTCAACGCCCCTTGGCGACCGCTCCGGGCTGGTGCCCCGGGGGGGTCAGATGCAGCCTGTCTCGCAGGGAACCGGGCTGGAGACCCTCCCGGTCCGGGAGCATGAGAGCCCGGCATTCCAGGATTCCCTGCATCTCCATTATCACGCAGATTCTTTTGGAGTAAAGATAGAATCCCCTCAGGTGGGCGTCTGGGGTTCAGGAGTCCTTGCTGAAGTCACTGGGCTTGAGGCTGTCGATGTACTTCTTGAAGGCCTTCACATCCTGATCCTCGGCAGACTTGTCTTCGAGGGCCTCGGCCAGGATGATCTGCTCCGAGACGAAGATCGGAGAATTCGTGCGCAGGGCCAGCGCGATGCTGTCCGAGGGGCGGGCATCGATCTCGACGGACTCCCCACTGGCCCTCAGGATGACCTTGGCGAAGAAGGTGTTCTCCTTGATGTCGTGGATGACGATTTTCTCGACCTGGGCATCCAGGGATTCGATGATCGACTTCATCAGGTCGTGGGAGAGCGGGCGCGGCACCACCTGTTTCTCCAAGGCCAGCGCGATGGCCGTGGCCTCAAAGGGACCGATCAGGATGGGGAGCTGGTGTTTCCCGTCCATATCCTTGAGGATGACCACCGGATCATGGGTCAAGAGGTCGATTCCCAGCTTGTCGACTTTCATCCTGCGAAGGCCCATGCCTGATCAGAGCTCCTCATCGCAAATCGATGGCGCTGGATTGGCGCCCTGTGTGCCCGGCCCACCTCGCCCGAAAGGGCTTGGGGGAGGAAGGCCCCTTCTCCCGAAGGGGGGCGAGATCCTGGGAGTCCGTCGCTCCCAGCAAAACTCCAGTCCGGAGGAAACTTGAATCCAGACCCCATGACCCTGCTGGGAGTGGGCCCCCGGATCCTCTCCCTGGGCCGGATGGCGGTTCGGGCCGACTGGCCGGTGGTGGGAATCTCCGGGCAGCCTCATCGGCTGGCCCTGGAGGCCACCTTGGTGCTGGGGTGTCCGGCCTTCCCTGACCCGTGCGAGCCGATCCGAAGTTCGCGGCTGGTTTTGTTGGAGTCCGCCCAGGACGGGGTCTTCGAGCGGATTCTCCCCGCCCTGGGCCCCGAAACCCTGGTGGGCATCCTGGGGCCTGAGGACTTGCCGGATCTCCCCTTCCCGGGGATGGCCCTGGTCCTGCACCTCCTGATGGATCTTCCCAGCCTGGCCGAGGACCAGGTCGATCTGGCCGGTGGCCTGGTTCTCCTGGAGGGCTCCCAGGCAGCCGCCGACCGGGCCTCGGAGCTGGTCCGGGCCCTGGGAGGCGTTCCCCGGGTGGCCGCGCGGCTGCAGTGCCTGCAGGCCCTCGCGGCCCTGGTCCTGCTTCGCAGGGGACAGCTCCAGCGGGGCTTGCGCCTCTGGTCCGAGGCTGGCCTGGAGACCCGCTGGCTTCCGGATTCTCCGCATCGACGGGGGGATGGCCCCGCCGAATCGGAATCCGAAGCCGGCTGGCCGTGGCCCGGAGAAGGCCACGGGGGCTTGTCCTGCGAAGGGTCCATGGCGGTCCTGGTCCGGCTCTTGCGGGATCTGGATCCCCAGGCCGCCCGACTCCTGGAGGAAGTCGAGGGAGAACCTTGAGCAACGCCCATCCCGTGGCCATGGTGACCGATTGGCGGGGAACCGCCGGACCAGCCATCTGCTTTGCCCTGGCCCAGGCCGGATTCGCCCTCTTGATCAACGGGCCCGAGGACGAGATCTTCGAGTTGCAGTCGGTTGATACGATGGCCCGGATCCTGGCCCTGCCTTTCGATGTCGCCGACGAGCAGGCCGTGGTCGGGGCCATGGGAGCCGGTCTGGAGATCATGGGCCGCCTGGACGTGCTGGTCAACAACATCTTTGCCTGGAACGACGCGGCTCTTTCCGAGATCACCGACGAGATGTGGGACGAGGTCCTCAAGACGGGACTGAAGGGCACCTTCTACTGCAGCCGGGCGGCCGCCCGGCTCATGCAGGCCCAGGAATACGGCAAGATCATCCATGTGACCAGCACTTCGGCCCTGACCGGGATGCACACCCAATACGCTGCCAGTTGCGCCGGGGTCCATTCGTTGACCCGTTCGCTGGCCCGCGAGCTGGCCCCCCACGTCCGGGTCAACACGATCGCCACGGGGCTGATGGACGAGCCCTGGGTCGACGAGGGCGGACCGGAACTCCGCCAGGTCCTGACCCGGGACATCCCACTCAAGCGCCTGTGCCGCAGCGAGGACGTGGCCGAGGCCGTCAGCTACCTGGCGGCCGGGGCGGACTTCCTGACAGGCCAGATGCTGGTCCTGGATGGCGGCGAGACGATGCGCTGAATCCGGCCTGATCAGGCCTTTGCTGGGAGGATGAGACCATGCACACCCGAGATGGGGCCAGCCAGGAATGACCCCCTCGACCTCCCCTCCGTCTTGTCCACGCTGCGGTGCCCCCCGGCCTGCCCATGGCCGCTTCTGCCGGCAGTGTGGCCTGGACCTGGCTTCGGCGGATCCGACCGGCTCCAGGCGCGCCGGACCTCCGTCGTCCTCCGCCGCAACTCAGGCTCAGCCCCCTCCACGGGGCCTTTCCTGCTGGCTTCAGGCCGGGTGCCTGCTTCCCCTGGCCCTGGTCCTGCCAGCCGCTCCCCTGGTGGAGCACGTCGTCCTGGGAAGCACCCGGTGCCTGATCCCGGGGGTCGTCCTGTTGGGGCTTTTGGGCCTGGGCACGCTGCTGACGGCCGTGCTGCGGCGGACCTCCTGGCTCTGGCCGGTCCTGTTCCTGGGGGTGACCCTGGCTTCAGCGATTCTGCTG
>JALHDH010000233.1 GCA_022839105.1 bacterium | reverse complement strand
TGCATAGCACGGTAAGCACCACCAGTAACTGTGGCAGTTAAAGTAAAATTACCATAAGGGGTTCCGCCATCACGAACCCATCCTTGAGTAGCAGCCGGATTCCAGTTTCCGCTCACATAAGTTGCTGTTCCTGTAACAGTTTTATTGGTAAAGTTGATTTCTGTAATTTTTGGTTTGGCATCCAGTACATGGAAAGTAAGATAATATTCCGCACTATCTAAATGCCAAATATCGGCATTATAAGGATATTCTGTCCTATTATACCGACCAGGATTACTAGCTTTATCCCATGGTAAACGAACTATCAATATCGTATTTTCATTAGTAAGAGTTCCCTCAAGTCCATTGATAGTTACGGTCAAATTAAATGTCTTATAACCAGTTGTGGCATTTCCATTACCAGGAATAATATTAGTAATAGAAGCTGTAACAGGAGTTGTATCATTCATAAGTATAGTATTATCTGCTTTACGAACAAGAACATTCCATCCATCACCACCAATAGTAGCAGGAAGATATTCACTTGTATAGAGAGTAAACTGCAATGTGTTATCAAGTTGTGTAACTACAGGAGTAGGTCCATCCAAAGTAATCTTTCTCTGAGCATCTATAGTTGTTCCCCCACCACTAACTAATGTAGGATTCTGATTATCAATTGTGACTGCAGTTTTCGGTATAATATTTGGTGGAGCAATGTATCCAGGATCTCCATAAGGTTCGGGTTGAATAATAAGTTTCAAACTATCTGTTTTAACTTCTGTAGCACCCGCTGCTAAACCATAATTTGAAGTTAATCCGTCCCAAATATATGTTGGTGAGGTCCATCCAGCAACAGTTGGAGGAATAGTTCCCAACCATTCACGGACAATTAGATCATTATCCATTACCCTTAACCACCAACTTATATTACGATTTGAAGGAGGAATGAAGAAGGAGAATTCAGTTGTATCCTTTACATTATCATTAGCAGGATTCGTTCCTGCATCATAAGTGTATAAAGGATTTCCAGGTGAGAAAACAGGTTCAGAAACAGTAAGATTATAAGCAGATAGGTCTGTTGTAGGCCATTGAGGTTTTTCCGGAATCACCAGATTGAAGTAATCTTCATCAGCAGCATCAAAACTGTAGCTCGTAGGAACACCATCAATAATATGCTCAATAGCGTAAGAGATAACTCTTATGTAATTTAGATCTATATCATCTCCACCGATTGCCCAGGTAGTTCCAACCGTTGAACCTGCAGCACTACCTATATTAGTAACAGGTATACTCAATTCATATTTATTATCCGATCCAAATTCGCTACGCTTCACCCAATAAGTTTGAGGAACTGTACCTCCCAACAGGTTTGTTTGAACTTCTACGGCAGCAGTTTCTTTCAAGAAAGCACGATTATTTACTACCAGCTCTATTTTCAGCGTATCTTTACTTACATAGTAATTTCCTGTATATGGTGTATCAGTGGATGAATAAGCCGATGTAAGATAAAAGTTCTTAATTCCACCTGTTGAGACAGGGAGACCATTATCGCCAGGAATGTGCTCAGAGACAACATTAATATCAGTTATTAATGGAATATTCAGAGAAAGGACGAAGATATA
>JALHDH010000009.1 GCA_022839105.1 bacterium | reverse complement strand
CCAGGAGCAAAAAGTTGCGGTTTGCTTGAGGCAAATGAGACTTTTTGCGACACAGCGGGGGCGGAAAAGACCCGGCGAGGCGACCGAGGGGTTTCCGGCTGGGTTCCTAGGCCGGACCTCCTGGTCTCGGCCGGGCAGCCCGAATCGCATCCCCGCCGTTGATGAAACGATCCCCATCGGCGGAACCTTGCGCTCTTCCCGAGGTTCATGCAGGGAGTCGCCTGTGGGCGAAGCATCATGCAAGATTCACGCCGGAAGGTCACCGGCCCGTGGGCAGATCGTCCCAGGTGACCGGAGATCACAGGCTGGAATCACGCATTGGAGGAGAGCATGAGAATTCCGAGGATCATCCTGGGAGCGGCCCTGGCCCTGATCTTGGGCCTTTGTCCGGCCTTCGCCCAGGAACGCAAGGACATCCCTGAAGAGTACACCTGGAACATCTCGGACCTCTATGCCTCGAAGGCGGCCTGGGACCAGGCTCGCGAGGGGCTGGCGGGTCGACTGGTCGAGATGCGGGCCTTCCGGGGTCGACTGGGCAGCTCGCCCAGGACCCTGCTCCAGGCGCTCGAGACCCGCGAGGAACTGCAAAAGGAGATCGAGCGGGTCTATCTGTACGCCTACATGACCTCGGATGTCGATACCCGCGATTCCCAGGCCCAGGCCATGATGCAGGCCGCCCAGAAGCTGGAAAACGACTTCGCCACCGAGTCGGCCTACTTCGTCCCCGAGCTTCAGGCCCTGGGTGAAAAGCCGGTGGCGGACTTCATCCGCAAGGAGTCGGGCCTGGCCTCCTTCAAGCCGGTCCTGGACAATATCCTGCGCCAGCGAAAGCATACCCTGAGCCCCTCCGAGGAGAAGATCCTCGCCCGGACGGCGGCCATCACCGGGGCCCCGCGCTCGCTGTACACGATCTTCACGGCTGCCGAGATGCCCTTTCCCGAGATCGAGCTCTCGGATGGTCGCAAGGTCCGCCTGGACCAGTCCGCCTATGGCCTGCACCGCGCCTCGCCGGTCCGTGCCGATCGCCTGAAGGTCTTCCAGAACTTCTTCAAGACCTGGCAGGCCTTCCGCAGCACCTTGGGTCTGGCCCTCTTCAACCACGTCAAGACCCATGTGCTCAACAAGGACCTTCGGGGCTACGAGTCCTCCCTGGCCGCGGCCCTGGATACCTACAACATCCCGACCAGCGTCTACCACCAGTTGATCCGGGACGTCAACGAGAACCTCTCGACCCTGCACCGCTACCTGCGCCTGCGCCAGCGGATGATGGGCCTGGATGCCATCGGCTATGAGGACCTCTACGCCCCCACCGTCAAGGCGGTCGAGATGAGCTTCACCCCCGAAGAGGCCATGAAGCTGACGCTGGATTCGACGGATCTCTTGGGGTCGGAATACCAGGCGGCCCTCAAGAAGGCCTACGAGGAGCGATGGGTGGACTGGCTGCCCAGCCAGGGAAAGCGCTCGGGCGCCTACAGCACCGGGGCCTACGATGTGCATCCCTACCAGTTGCTCAACTACAACGGGCAGTATGACGATGTCTCGACCCTGGCCCACGAGTCCGGCCACTCGATCCACACCTATCTGTCCAACAAGAACCAGCGCTATGCGACCTCGGACTACTCGATCTTCGTGGCCGAGGTGGCCTCGACCCTGAACGAAGACCTGCTCTTCCATTACATGATGGAACGGGCCAAGGACGACGAGACCCGCCTGTACCTGCTCGGAGAGCGTCTGGAGACCTTCCGCACGACGCTCTTCCGCCAGACCCTCTTCGCCGAGTTCGAACTGGCCATCCACGATCTGGTCGAGAAGGGTGAATCCCTCACCGGGGACAGCCTGAACAAGCTCTATCTGGACCTGGCCCGCCGCTATTATGGTCACGACGCCGGGGTCTGCAGCGTGGATGAGCTCTATGGCGCCGAGTGGGCCTTCATTCCCCACTTCTATTACAACTTCTACGTCTACCAGTACGCGACCAGCCTGATGGCCTCGTCCTCGATCGCCGCCGAGATCCGCCAGGAAGCCGCCCAGGGCTCCACAAAGGCCCGGGATGCCTACCTGCACATGCTCTCCAGCGGCTCGTCGCGCGATCCCGTGGACCTGCTCAAGGCGGCCGGGGTGGACACGAACACCAGTGCCCCCTTCCAGGCTGCGATGCGCGAGATGAACCACATCATGGATCAGATGGAGGCGATCCTGGACAAGACCGCTTCGGCCAGCCGCTGATCCTTCCGGCCGAGCCCTTGAAGGTCCTGGAAGCGACCGCCTCCAGGACCTTCAACCATGGGGCGGGCGGAAGTCTCCTGGGCCATCTGCTCGAGGCTTGATGCCCTTCCCGCTGCCGGCTCCGGGGAGGGCCCCAAGGCGGATCGGCGAAGGGCCTGGAATGAGACGTCTGGTGCTGGTGCTCCTGCTCTGGGTCCTGGGGGGGGTCTTCCCGGCTCAGGCCGGCGAACTCAAGTGCCTCTCGCCTCAGGGCGAGATCTGGGTCCAGCCCGGAGAGATCCTCCACCTCGAGGTCCAGGGAATGCCTGGAGTGCCGGCCCTCCTGCGACTGCCCGACGGGACCGGAATCGGACTTTTCGAATGGGAGCCCGGTCGTTTCCGGGGGGCGGTCCTGCCGAACCGGTCCGGCACCCTGGAGGTGGAGCAGGCGGGGCAGGTCTGCCCGCTCGGGCCGGTCCTTCTGCTGGAGAGGGAGTTGCCGGTCCTGGAGGTGGTCCGCGAGCAGGCTCCCTGCCGCAGCGGCCCGGATTCGGCTTTCGATCGGCTCGACCCGCTTCCCGAGGGATTGCGCTCGCTGGTCTCGGCCCGGCTCAACGGATGGCTGCGATTGGAACCCGCGGGCGGCTGGGTCCACCTGGAATCGGTCCGGCTGCACCCGGTGGCGCCCTCCCGGCCCATCCTCCAACGCGTGGAGCTGGAGGAACCCGGTGATGGCAGCGCGCGTCTGACCATGCGCCTGGGAGACCCGGCAGCCTGGCGGGTCCAGGCCGAGCCCGAGTTGGGGCGCCTGGTCCTCTGGCTTCCTGGCGCCGGCCAGGCGACCGGACATGTCCGCCAGGTTTCTCATCCCCAGCGCGTGCCCCTGGTGCGACTGGAACCCTCCGAATCCGGGGTGCGCGTGATCCTGGGGCTGGGTCGGGCCGGGCTCTGGGGATACCGCCTTCGCTGGCAGTCCCCCGACCTGGTGCTGACCCTGGCGCCTCCGCCCGATCTCCCGCAACCCGATCAGGACACCCGACCCCTGGAGGGCCTGGTGGTGGCCCTGGACCCCGGCCACGGTGGGGACGATTCCGGCGCCATCGGTCGCGACGGTCGGCGCGAGTCGGAGGTGAACCTGGAAGTGGCCCTGGCCCTGCGCCGCCTTCTGGAGCGCGCCGGGGCCCGGGTGGCCATGACCCGCGAGACGGACCGCTCGGTGGCTGAACCCGGTGTCCCTGCGGCCGAGGAGCTGGAGGCCCGGGTCCTGCGGGCCGAGCAGGCCCAGGCTCATCTCTTCCTCAGCATCCATCACAACGCCAAGGCCTCGGTGGCCGAGGGGCGGGTCGCCCACGGCACCGACATCTACTATTACCATCCCCAGAGCCGGGAACTGGCGGCAAGCCTGGCCGCTCCCCTGGCGCGGGCCGTCCAGGAATCGCGCCATGCCTTCCTGTGGAGGTCCTTCCATGTGATCCGTCAGACTGGGATGCCGGCCGTGCTGGTCGAGGTCAACTATCTGTCCAACCCCACCTTGGAGGCTCGGACCCGCCTTCACGGCTACGCAGACCAGGCCGCGGGGGGGCTGTACCGGGGCCTTCTGGACTTCCTGAAGGCTCCAGGGGATTCGGAGGGGAGGGTCCGGTTCTCCGAATCCGCGTCGACGAGAGGAGAGGCCTGCCCATGATCGCGCTGGAGACGATCCTCCTTCCCACGGACTTTTCGCATTGTTCCTATCAGGCCTTTTCCTATGCCCGGGACCTGGCCGAGGTTTCTGGCGCGAGGATCCTCCTGGTCCATGCATGCGATTCCCCGAAGGACCTGCCGGAGGTGCGCGAACACCTCGAGCGGGTGGCCCGCTTCCAGGAGTTCCCAGATTTCCATGTCCGGGCTGAGGTCGGGGCTCCGGCTGAGGTCCTGGTCCGCCTGAGCGGGGAGATTCCCGAGGCCGTGATGGTCATGTCCACCCATGGGCGCCGGGGAGCCGAGCGGCTCGTGCTGGGGAGTGCCGCCGAGGCCGTGGTCTCCCAGGCCCATTGCCCGGTGCTGACCGTCAAGCGGGTCGAGGCCTGCGGACCGACTTCGGACCCCGTCGACCTGGGCCAGTCGCAGGTGGCCCCTCGCCTGCACGTCCAGAGGATCCTGGTGCCCATCGACTTCGAGTCTCCCTCCCGGGACGCCCTGGCCTACGCGGCCGAGCTGGCCGGCGCTCTGCGTTCGGAGATCCTCATGGTGCACGTGCTTGACGAGCTCCAATCCGATCGACAGCGGGCCACCTGGGAGTTCCTGGCCGAGCTGGGGCGCCGGTTCGGGGTCCCGGAGTCCCGCCTCTTCGTCGATGTCGGCGATCCCGCCGACGCGATCGTGGCCCTGGCCCAACGCAAGGAGGTGGATCTGGTGGTCCAGGGGACCCGGGGGCGCCGCTTGCTGGCCGGCCTTCCTCTGGGGAGCACGGCCAGCGCCGTCGTCCGCCGGGCCACATGTGCCGTGCTGACGGTTCGGGGAGCCTGGCGGGTGGTGCCCCTCTTCGAGGGGATCGATCCCGGTTCCAAGACGGCGGATTGAGCCCGAAAGGAGGCTTCAGCGGGCCTCTTCGAAGAGGATCTCGCTGGCTTCCATCCCTCGCTCGACGTTGCGGATCCGCACCATGACCTCGGTGCCCGGGGCCAGATCCTCGAGGGTGCGTCCTTCGGGTCTGAGCTGCAGGTCTCCGGGCAGGCGGAATCTCAATTCGACTCCGCTGGGGCGGGCCAGGAAGAGATCCTGCCCGCGGACCTCGACCACCGTCCCGGTCAGTTCTCCCGGCGTCCCGGTCATGAGTTCCGGATTCGGGTGTCCGGCGGCGGGCGGGGAATCCACCGCCGAAACCGGATCCTGGGGAGCGGTCAGGCCCTGGGAGGAGAGGGGAGCCAGGTCTCCCGAGGGCCGGGGCGGGCCGCTGGCCTGGGGCGAGCAGGCCCAACAAGAGGCCGCCAGGATCAGGCTCAGGAACAGTCTGTGCATCGCGGCCTCCATCGATTCATCCCTGGACCTCATGATCGACGCCTCCGGTGTCGCTCCCTCCAGACGCCCCCTCCTGGCCACCGATCGTGTCAGGATGTACACATTCGGGATCCCGGAGGCCCTTGCTTCTGGGAGGGGGGTTGGATAAAGTAAGGCTCGCCGAATGATCTGGGACAAGGAAGCCTTCATTTCGGAGAGCTATCCTGGTCTGGACAGGGCCCCCGAAGAGTCCGCACTTCGAGAAAGAGATCCCGAGACGATGCGCTGCCTGACCGAACTGGCCATGAACGAAGAAGCCCTGGTCCACGCCGTGGGAGGTCCCCACCTCCGGGCCCGGAGGATCATGGCCCTGGGCCTGAGTCCGGGAGCCCGGGTGCGCATGGTTCGGCGGGCTCCCCTGGGGGACCCCCTGGAATTCGACGTTTCCGGCTGCCTCTTGATGCTGCGCTGCGAAGAGGCCGCCGGCATCGTGGTCGAGGGTTGAATTCGTGGCATGCCTGGCGGAGCCCGCGGTGGCCGACCTGCGTTTCGTCGCCGTCGGCAACCCCAACACCGGCAAGACCACCCTGGTCAACGCGCTGTCGGGCTCCAGCCTGCGGATCGGCAACTGGCCCGGAACGACGGTCGAGAAGGTCGAGACCTGCTTCCCCGTGGAAGGGCGTCGGGCCTGTCTGGTCGATCTTCCCGGATCCTACAGCCTGGCGGCCAGCACGGCCGAGGAGCGCCTGACCCGGGATGAGCTGCTGGCGGGGCGTCCGGATGCGGTCTTCGACGTGGTGGATGCCAGCAACCTGGAGCGGAACCTCTACCTGACCCTGGAGCTGGCCGAGCTGGGTCATCCGGTGGTGGTGGCCCTCAACCTTCTCGACGAGGCTCGCGCCCGGGGGCTCGAGCTGCGTCCGGAGATCCTCGAGGAGCGCCTGGGGGTCCCCGTGGTGGCCACCGTCGCCGTGCGGGAGCAGGGGATGGAGGGGCTGGTGAAGGCCGCCCTGCGGGCCCGGCCGCCCACCGTACGCCTGGACTATCCCGAGGGCATCGAGAGCGCCGTCGCTCGTCTGGAGCCCTTGATCCAGCACCCTTCCCATCGTTGGATGGCCCTGGCCGCACTGGCCGGAGAGCCGATTGCGCTGGAGGAACCCGCTGCCCGCCTGGTCGAGACCCTCAAAGTCGAACTGGCGGCCCGGGGCATCGATCCCTTCCTGCAGATCGCGGGCACCCGCTATCAGGCGGCGCGCGAGATCGCCCAGAGCGTCCAGGCCTCCCGACCTGGAGCGCATCGCCTGACCGAGGCCCTGGATCGCTGGTTCCTGCATCCCTGGTTGGGAATCCCCCTCTTCCTGATGGGAATGCTTCTGGTCTTCCGCTTCACCTTTGAGTTCTCCGACCCCTGGGTCCACTGGCTGGGACGGGTCCAGGAGGTGCTGGGCGGATGGATCGCCGCCTTGCCCTTGCCGGGTCTGGTGGCGTCCTTCCTGGCGGACGGCCTGGTCGGTGGGATCGGGACGGTCCTGGCCTTCACACCGGTCCTTTTCTTCCTCTTCCTGGCGCTGAGCTTCCTGGAAGCCAGCGGTTTCCTGGCTCGATCCGCCTTCCTGGTGGATCGCCTCATGAAGGCGATGGGTCTGCCCGGTCGGGCCTTCATCCCCATGATCCTGGGGTTCGGCTGCAATGTTCCGGCCATCTCGGCCACCCGGACGATGGAGTCCTTCTCGGATCGCCTGCGCGTGGCCCTGGCCGTGCCTTTCGCGGCCTGCAGCGCGCGTCTGGCGGTCTTCACCCTGTTCACCTCCATCTTCTTCCCCCGGCAGGCGGCCCTGGTGGTCTTCGGCCTGTACCTTCTGGGCCTGCTGGTGGGAATGTTGACGGCGCTGGCCCTGGGGCGTCTGACCCCTCCCAGCGAGGCCGGTTCGGCCATGGAACTCCCGCCCTATCGGATCCCCACCTGGAAGGTGGTGTGGCGACAGGCTTCAGCCCGCACCTGGATCTTCATCGAGGGCGTCGGGGGGGCCATCCTGGTGTCGGTCGCGGCCGTGTGGGTCCTCTTGAACCTGCCCCCGGGCGAGATTTCCCAGAGCCTGTATGCGCGAGTCGCCACGGGGCTGACCTGGGCCCTGGGCCCCCTGGAGATCCACGATTGGCGTCTGGCCGGAGCCCTGGTGCCGGGATTCGTAGCCAAGGAGGTGGTGATCGGCACCTTGGGGGTGAGCTACCTGCAGTCCGACCCGGTGGCTCCCCTGGGCCTGCTTGAAGGGATGCGCGGGATCGCGACGGGTCTGGGAGAGGCCTTGTGGGCCACCCTGCTGGCCTTCCCTTCCCTGCTCGGCGTGCCGGGGCTCCACCTTCCTCCTCCCGAGGCTCCCGAAGGCCTCGCTGCCGCGCTCTCCACCTCGATCTCCCGCTCCGGGGCCCTGGCCTATCTGGTCTTCGTCCTGCTCTACACCCCCTGCGTGGGCACGTTGATGGCCCTGAGGCTGGAGTTCGGGCGACGCTGGGCAACCCTCTCGGCCCTGTATCAACTGGTCGTGGCCTATGCCCTGGCCTTCCTGGCCGCCAGGATCCCCCTGTGATCGAGCGTCTGTTGGAGCTGTTGGAGGCTCCGCGCTCCTCGGGCCAACTCGCGCACGAGCTGGGGACCACCCCGTCTGCGCTCGAGGGCATGCTGGGATTGCTGGAGTCACGCGGCTATATCGAGCGTCTGTGCGCCTCGCCTCCCTCATGCGGGGGGTGCGCGGTCCGGAACCTGTGTCCCAGCCCGGGTGGAGAGGCCCAGGAGATCTGGCGACGGGTCGTGCCCTCACCGCTCTCGCACTCCTGAATCGCATCGCCTTCGTCGCCTGAGCAGGCACCCTCGCCGCGCAGGCCCACCCGGACGAGTTGCGAAGAACAGGGCATGGAGATCTGCTTTGTCCTGAACGCCACGCCTGTCCGGGTCCAGGCCCACCCTGAAGAGTCGCTGCTGGAGATCCTGCGGAATCGTCTGGGGATCCGTTCCTGCAAGGAAGGTTGCCGCCCCCAGGGACAATGCGGGAGTTGTCTGGCCCTGGTGGACGGGCGCCCGTTGACCACCTGCGCCATTCCGGCCACCCGTGTGGAAGGGCGCAACGTGGTCACCCTGGAGGGTCTGGATCCGGCCGTGCGGGAGCTGTACGCCCGTTGCTTCGAGGCCACCTCGGGCCTGCAGTGTGGCTGGTGCATTCCCGGGATCGTGGTCCGGGCCCACGCCTTCCTGGAGTCCAATCCGCAGCCGACCCGCGCGGAGCTGGTCCGCGCCCTGGACGGACACGTCTGTCGTTGCACCGGCTACAAGCGGATCCTGGATGCGCTGGAGCTTGCCGCTGCGGCTCGCCGGGGCCGGCCGATCCCCGAGGTGGAGCATTCCGGGGGCGTTGGCCGCTCCGTGGTCCGCTACCAGGCCCGCGCTTCGGTCCTGGGGCAGAGACCCTTCGTGGCCGACCTCGCCCCGCCGGGACTCCTGCACGGCGCCCTGGTCCTCTCGAGTCACGCTCGGGCCCGCGTGCTTCGGGTGGATGCCGCCAAGGCCCGGGCCCTGCCCGGGGTCCTGGGGGTCGTGACCGCGGCCGACGTGCCCGCAGAGCGCTGGGTCGGCCTGATCACCCGGGACTGGCCGGTCCTGGTGGCCGTCGGGGAGGAGGTCCGCTGCGTAGGCGATGTCCTGGCCGCGGTGGCCGCCGAGGACCCGGTCCTGGCTCGTCGGGCTGCAGGCCTGGTGGAGGTGGATTATGAGCCCCTGCCTCCCGTTCTCTCGGCCGAGCAGGCCCTGACCCCGGGAGCCCCCCAGGTCAATCCCCGGCACGCCAACCTTCTCTCGCGCTTCCACGAGTCCAGGGGCCAGGTGGAGCAGGCCCTGTCCCAGAGCGAGCATGTGGTCCACGGGGTGTGGACCACCCAGAGGGTGGACCACCTCTTCATGGAGCCGGAGGCCGCCCTGGCCGTCCCGGAGGAGGGAGGGGTCCGGCTCCTCACCCAGGGGCAGGGGATCTTCGACGATCGGCGCCAGGTGGCGGCGGTCCTGGGCCTGGAACCCGAGGCCGTCCAGGTCGAACTGATCCCCAACGGAGGCGCCTTCGGCGGCAAGGAGGACCTCTCGGTCCAGGCCCATGCGGCCCTGCTTGCCCTTCAGACCGGCCGTCCCGTGCGGCTGGCCCTCTCCCGCGAGGAGTCGGTCCTGATGCATCCCAAGCGCCACCCGATGCGCCTGGAATACACCGCGGGCTGCGATGCCGCGGGACGCCTGACCGCCGTGCGGGCGAGGATCGTCGGGGACACGGGCGCCTATGCCTCGGTGGGAGCCAAGGTCATGCAGCGCGCGGCTGGCCACGCCTGTGGTCCCTACCGGGTTCCGGCCCTGGAGGTCGAGGCCCTGGCGGTCTACACCAACAACCCCCCTTGTGGAGCCATGCGGGGCTTCGGGGTCAACCAGGCTGCCTTTGCCATCGAGGGTTGCCTGGATCTGCTGGCCCGAAAGGTCGGCCTGGATGCCTGGGAGATGCGTCGGCGCAACCTGGTCGGCCCCGGGGATCTCTTCACGACCGGACAGGTCCTGGGGCCCTCCTCGGCTGGGGCAGCACGAACCCTGGAGGCCCTCCGCGAGCCCTATCTCGAAGCCAGGAGTCGAGGTCGGGCCGTCGGTCTGGCTTGCGGGATCAAGAACGTGGGAATCGGCAACGGGATGGAGGAATGGGGGAAAGCCCGCCTGGTGGTGGAGGCCGACGGCACGATCTCGCTCTTCTGCGGCTATACCGAGATGGGTCAGGGCCTGCTGACCATCCTGACGCAGTTCGCCTCCGAGGCCAGCGGCCTTCCTTCGACCCTCTTCAGCCCCCGGGTCGATTCCACCTTTGCCCTGGACTGCGGCCAGACGACCGGCTCAAGGGCCACCTTCTTCGCCGGGGCGGCGGTCCTGGACGCTGCCGGCAAGCTGCGCCGGGACCTGGAAGCGGGTCAGGAGCTTTCGAGCCTGGTGGGTCGGGTCTATGCCGCGGATCTGCGTCGGGCCGAGACGACCCTGCCCGGCGCGCCGGGGCCGGTCAGGACCCATTGCGCCTTCAGCTACGCGGCCCAGATGGTGGTCCTGGACCAGGAGGGTCGGCTCGAGAAGGTGGTGGCTGCCCACGACGTGGGACGCGCCATCAACCCTGTCCTGTGCGAGGCCCAGATCGAGGGAGCCATCCACATGGGCCTGGGTTATGCCCTCTCCGAGGAACTGCCCTGTGAGGACGGGCGACCCGTCTCGACCCGATTCCGGGACCTGGGGGTCCTGCGGGCGCGGGACATGCCCGAGGTCCAGGTGATCCTGATCGAGGAGCCCGAGCCCGAGGGACCCTGTGGAGCCAAGGGGGTGGGCGAGATCGGCCTGGTGCCTACGGCCGCGGCGGTGGCCGGGGCCCTGGCGGAATTCGACGGGCAGACCCGATACTGTCTGCCCATGAAGGACTCCCCCGCCTTTCGGGCCCTGTCGGTGGGCCGCCTCTCGGGAGATCGCAGCCGCTGGCACTGAGGGCTGTTCCTCACCCTTGAGGTTCGGAAGAGGGCGGGGCCTCCTCGGCCTTCTGGACCTGGACGAAGAACGAGCTCGTTCCGTGGAGACCCGGCCCGCTCCATTCCTGGCCACGGAGCCGGGACCGGGTCAGCCACTGAAGGGTCTGCTCCAGGGCCTGTGGGGCTCCGGAGGACTCGAAGAGGAAGAAGGTGCCGCCGGGACGCAGCGCGGCATGCAGGGCCTCGAGCCAATCCTCCTGGAACTGCGGATCCGACTCCTCCGGGGAGAAGGAGAACAGGTGGACATCCATCAGGAAGGCGAAATCGAGAGCCTCCTCCGGCAGGACCCCCACCCCCCGATCCCCCCGAGGGAGGATCCTGAAGTGGATTCTTGCGAAGTCCGGGTCGAGCAGCGCCATGGGAGCCTGGACTTCCGCGACGGAGGGGCAGATGTCGATCGCCAGGACCTTCCCCTGATCTCCCACGAGGTCGAGCAGGCTTCGGGCAAACTGCCCGGGACCTGAGCCGATGTCGGCCACCGTGGCCCCCTTGAGTCGGGCGGGATTGATATGGGGGAGGATCTCGTCGAGCAGGGAACGCCCCCGGTCGGAGCTGAAGAAGCCCTTCGACCACTGGTGGTAGAGCTCCGGGACGTAGTGCGAGGCAGGGTCGACTCGTCGGCCGGCCAGGAGGGGAAGGGCTTCAGCAGGGTCCTCGCGGCCCTCCAGATACCTGAGCATGGCGAGGTCGTAGCTGGTCAGATAGCTTTTCGGGGCCTTCTCCAGGCGTTCCCGCGCCCAACGGGCGTAGACCAGGTAGTGGTGCCCATAGAAGGGATCCTGGGCGCCGAGTCGTTCGAAATCGGCCATCGCGGCCTGCATCGTCCGGTTGTCCCAGCGCCCCCCTCGCAGGACCCGGACGAAGGCCCGTTCGGACTCCAGAAGCCAGCCCAGGGAGGCCGCAGGCTCCTCCGGCCCGGGTTTCCTGGCGGTGATCTGGAGGATCAGGGTGAAGGCGGCCACAACCAAGGCCAACCAGGCTAAGGTGCGGTGGGACACTGCAGGTTCGCCTCCCGTCTATTGGTCCCACCCCTGGTCCGCCTCGTCACTTCCCAGGTCCCTGCGTCTTGGAAGGTTCTATGGAGCGTGAGGCCCGGAAAGGATCTCTTCCAGGCTCTTCTCCAGGGTCTCCAGGGGCTGGAAGCCCTCCAGCCTTTCGATCGTCCGGCCCTCCCGGTCCAGGATCCAGGTGGTCGGCAGGGACTGGAGTTCCAGCATCTCCCAGGTGGGTTCTTCGCCCAGGGCCACGTCGAAGAGGGCCGCGTGCTTCTCGATGGCCTGGCGGACCTGGGCCGGTTGGGCCTCATAGGCCAGACACAGCACGCGCACCCCACGATTCCCGAAGCGCTCGTGAAGCTCCTCCAGGCGTCGGAACTGTTCCTCGGCCTGCTCAAACCAGGTCGGCGCCCAGACCTCCAGCACGGTCAGTTCATCGGTCCCGGGAGTGAAGCCGATCGGGTTGCCGTCCGCATCCTTCAGGCTGAAGGCGGGAAGGGGGCTGCCCGTCTCCCGGACCATGGAGGTCTGCTGAGGCTCGGGAGGCGCGCTCCGGGTCTTGCCGCCGCAGGCCGGCAGGAACGCCAGGGTGAGAAGGATCCCGAGGATCGAAAGAGCATGTCTCATCGCGTCTCCTCTTCTGCGTCCAGGCCGTCGACCCTGGCCGCGGGATCCACCATCAAGGTGCGTTCCCCGCGGTAGATCACCTTGCCGGGCGGAGTTCCAGGGGGCTTCTTGACTTTGTGGATCGGGGTGCAGACCACCTCGACCGTGGTGGCCGAACCCGCCTGGCTGAATCGGGCGGCCAGGACGGCCGCGGCGTGCAGGGTCTCTTCGCCTGGGACCCGCCCGGCGGTCCGAAGGACCACGTGCGAGCCCGGGATGTTCCGGGCATGGAACCACAGGTCGTCGCGACCGGCCGTCTTCAGCGTGAGTTTCTCGTTCTGGCGGGGATTCCGGCCGACCAGGATGGCGAAGCCGTCGTGCCGGAAGCGCCTCGGCCCCGGGGAGGGAGCCTGCATGCGGCGCTTGGGGCGACCCGTCGCGCCGCGTCGCTCTTCCCGCCACATCTGACGGATCTCCTCGAGTTCCTGGGCACTGGAGGCCTCCTGGATGGCCAGGAGCACCTCTTCGAGGAATTCCAGCTCGGCCCGAGCCCGGGCCAGGGGGGCCTCCAGGGCTTTCTGGGCGCGCTGCAGGCGGCGGTACTCGCGGAAGAAGCGCTGGGCGTTCTCGGAGGCGCTGCGGGAGGGATCCAGGGAAATCTCGATTTCGCGGCCTTCCCAGTCGGGGAGGAACACCCGATCCGCCCCCCGGGCGATGCGGTGGCAGTGGGCCAGGAGCAGTTCGCCCGCCAGGCGCCGAGAGTCCGCCTGCATGGCCCGTTCCAGGTCCTCCTGGCGGCGCTCCAGGAGGGTGCGGGCCTTGCGCTGCGCGCGCCGGACCAGGCTCTCGAGTTCCTCTTTCCCGTCTCGGACTCCAGGCGGAGCGGTTTCGTCCTGGAGGGCTTCCTGCAGGCTGGGCAGGCGCGCTTCTCCTGGCTCTCCCAGGGGCCAGGGCGAGACGCGGCCCCCGGGCAGGCGGACCGGCTCGAAGCCCCCAGCCTCCAGAAGGCCCCGCCAGGACGGCCAGGCTTCGGCCAGGGCGTCGAGGTCCCCCTCGGTCAGGGGCGAGGCCGGGTCCAGGCCGGCCAGGCGACAGGCGAAGCGGCACTGCTGGGGAGGCAGGCCGAAGAGCGCCCGACCCAGGCTGCGCGCGGCGGGTTCGCCCAGCGCGGGGCGGAGCAGGGAAGGCAGCTCCGAGGCCGTCACCGACAGGGCTTCGGGCCGATCGGGTCGGGGGGGGGGCAGATACTGCTGGCCCGGGCGGAGCCGACGGGCTCCCTCGCGTTCCGGATGGAGCATCCCGGCCAGACGCCCGGACTCGCCGACCAGGAACAGGTTGTTCGAGCGTCCGGGGATCTCGATCACCAGGGCCCATTCCCCGAAGTGCAGCCAGACGGCCCGTTCCAGTCCCGCCTGGTGGATTCCGCGCAAGGGGAGCCCCGAAAGGTGCTTGCGCATGAGCATGGTGAAGGAGGAGGGCTCGCGGGCCGGGGGGAGCGGGCCTTCGACCAGGACGACCCGGGCCTCTTCGGGTGCCAGGCGGACCAGGAGCCTTCGGGTGATCCCGGGGCGACGGAAGTGGAAGGCCAGGTCCTGTTCGTTGAGCTGGGAGATCTTCTGCAGGAGCCCTCCCTCGAGAATCGGGGCCAGCTCGAGGCAGACCGCTCGCAGGGTGATGGAGTCGACGATCATGCGGGGGGCTTCTCCAGGGCAGCCCAAGGCCCCCTGCCCGGGCGATCGATTCAGGTGGGGCAGGATTCCCACGGATCGGCGAGAAGGCGGGCCGGCCCATGAGCTTGATCCCGATCGGATACGGCAACTACGTCTCCTCGGGGCGGATCCTGGCGGCAGTGGTGCCCGACTCGGCCCCCGTGAGGCGGGCCGTCAGCGAAGGCCGCCGCACAGGCCGGGTGGTGGACGCCACGGCCGGCCACAGGACCCGCTCGGTTCTGTTCATGGACACCGGGCAACTGGTCCTCTCCGCGCTCTCGACCGAGACGCTGGCCAGCCGGATCCGTCGCCACGGCTCTCCGGCGGGCACGGTGGAGCTCGGGACCGAGGAGGTGGACGAGGAGTGACCGGACTGCGAAAGGGCCTCCTGGTGGTGGTCTCCGGGCCCTCGGGAGTGGGCAAGGGCACCCTCCTCGAGCGTCTGCTGGCTCGGCGGGAGGACTGCGTCTTCTCGATTTCGGCCACGACCCGCGCTCCCCGGCCCGGCGAGGTGGAAGGAAGGCATTACTACTTCCTGGATCCCGAGACCTTCAACGACTGGATCGAGCGGGATCGCTTCCTGGAGTGGAACCAGGTGCACAGCGCCTACTACGGGACTCCTCGGGAATTCGTCGAGAGCGCGAGAGCCCGTGGCCAGCACGTGGTCCTGGACGTGGACGTGAAGGGGGGGCTGGAGGTCATGTCCGCCGAGCCGGACTGCGTCAGCATCTTCCTGGCTCCCCCGGACCTGGAGGCCCTGCGCTGGCGTCTGCGCCATCGCGGAACCGAGAACGCCGAGCAGATCGCCGGGCGCCTGCTGGTGGCCCGCAGCGAGCTCAAACACATGGATCGCTACGCCTACACGATCGTCAACGACGAACTCGAGCGGGCCCAAACCCAGTTGGAGGCGGTCCTGGAGGCCGAGATGGCCCGGACGCCTCGAGTGATCGCCGACGGGCAGGTCCACGCCCTCTTCGGCCCGGATCTCGAGCCGGTCCTCCCCAATTCCGAAGGCCCGTGAAGCCGGCGCGCATCCTGGGCGCCCTGATCCTGGTCTTCCTGGTGCTCCTGCTGCCCTTGGGGACCCGGGGTCTCGGGGCGACGCTCCGGGACCCCGCTCTCGGCGGAACGGCCGTGGTGGCCCTGCCTTCCGACCTGCAGGGCCTGGACCCCGGGGAGGTGACCGACCGGACCTCCTGGCGGGTCCTGTCCTGTGTCTTCGAGACCCTGGTCCGACCCGGGCCCGACCCCGGCCAGGTCCTGCCCGGGCTGGCCATCTCGTGGGAGAGCTCGGGCCAGGGGCGCGAGTGGTTGCTGCACCTGCGGGAGGGTGTCTTCTTCCACGACGGCACCCCCCTGACCGCGGCCGCAGTTGCCCGTTGCTTGAGGCGCTTTTCCGACCCGGGCTCCGGCTGGGGAGGAAACCTCTTCTTCCGCAGCCTCCTGGGCGGCCCGACGCCGGTGGTGGAGCAGGTCATGGCCGTTTCTCCCCATTCCCTGCGCCTCGTGTTGCGCGAGCCCATGCCCGGATTCCTCGAGATCCTGGCGCATCCGCCGATGGCCGTCGTGGCCCCGTCCATGGTCTCGGCCGGAAGCGGGCCACCCCGACCGGTGGGGACCGGGCCCTTCCGCTTCCTGGAGCGCCGGCCCGGACAGAGGGTGACCCTGGAGTCCAACCCGCACTATTGGGGAGGACCTCCCTCCCTGGACCATCTCGTCTTCACGGTGGTGCCCAGGGCCCTGGCCCGCCAACGCGAGTTGAGCCGCGGGAATGCGGACATGGCCCTGGCCGTCGATCTCCTGGCAGTCGATGATCTGAAGAAGGCGGGAACCTTCCACCTGGCCCCCGCCGGCGGCCTGAATTCCTGGTCCCTGGTGATGAACTGCTCGCGGAATCCCTGGAGCGACATCCGCACCCGTCTGGCGCTCCAGCACGCCCTTCCCCGGGCCGAGCTGGCCCGGGACTTTGCCGGATCCCGGATGGCTCCGGCCACCGGGGTCCTCTCGCCTCGAAGCTGGGCCTTTGACGAGACCGAAAGAGGATACACCTTCAGACCCGAGCGAGCCCGGCGCCTCTTGTCGAGGGTGCGGCTGCCCTCCTCCGAGCCGGTCCTCCTGCTCCATCCCACCGAGTCCCCGGTCCTGGCCGCTCCCGGTGCCCTGGCCCGGAGGATCGCCCGGGACCTGTCCCAGGTCGGATTGCCCGTGCGAACTCGAGGTCTGCCGGCCCCGGAATTCACGGATCATCTTCGCCGCGGGGCCTATGATCTGGCTCTTCAACTCGAGGAGAAGGGGATGGTGGATCCCGATCTGGACCTCTATCCCGCCTGGTCTCGCGAGAATCGCTTCCCCGGGGGCACCAACGTCTCGCGCTTCTCCAGCGGCCGGCTCCAGGAACTGCTCGAGATGGCCCGCTCGATTTCCGAGCCGACGCACCGGGTCCGCGTGTACGCCGAGATCCAGCAGCAGCTCTGGAAGGCGGCGCCCACGGTTCCGCTGGCCTGGTCGCTGGAAGTCAACGCCTGGCGTCGGGACCTGCGGGGGGTGACGGTGGATCGCCTGGGGATCCTGGACTTCTCGCGGGCGGGGCTGGTTCGTCGCTGAGCGGGGCTCCATGGGAGGGCCCCGGCGCCAGGTAGCCGGGGGGGGAGGGGTGCCGGCGCAGGACCCGCACGTATTCCTCCCAGAGCGGGATCTCCTCCACCGTCGAGTAGCGGATCGGCCGGGTGAAGATACAATGGTCGGGAAGCTTCGAGAGGACGGGCAGATGGGGGCCGGCCAGCCTGCAGGCCAGGGGGCGGTGGTGGTAGACCAGGCATCCCTGACCCTCGCGGTACAGGGGGCAACGCCACTCGGGAAGCCCGAGCCGCTCGTCCTGTTCGGGCGTGTTGGCCACCTGGAAGCGGGCCAGGTCCGGCTCGCCGAGATCCTCAAGCCCGCTGGCCAGGAAATCCCATTCGTGTCGCGAGAGGTAGAAGAACCAACGGCAGCAGTCGCCGCAGCTTCCGCAAGGGTTGGAGCCCGGCCCGGCGGAGAGATCGGGTCCGGGGAGGATCTCGTCGAGTCGTCTGTAGAACTCACGCAGGTCCGAGAAGGGGTCCAGTGCCGTCGCCTCCTGACTCACCCGGGTCCCTCCATCCTACAACGAGCCGACCGGTTCGGGCCAGACCCGGGCACGGCAGCTTCGGAGAATCGACTTGCACAACACGCGGCTTCTGGTCTGGGTCCTGATCCTGGTCGGTGTGCTGGGGGGCGCCGTGGCGGTGATCCTGTACCTCACCCAGCATGAACTGCCGCCCTCGACCGAGAGGGTGGTGGGCGGTTCGACGCGGGGAAATCAGCCGGGAGAACTGGCCGAACCCGCCGGGGTCGCCGTGGATCGCAGCGGCAACTCCTATGTCGTGGATACCGGCAACCTGAGGATCCAGCGCTTCGATGCCGAGGGCAGGCTGATCGACGTCTGGGGCGCTCCGGGCGCCGACAGGAGCCAGTTCCGTGAGCCTCTGCGAATCGAGCTGGCACCCGACGACACCCTGTGGGTGGCCGACACGGGGAATGATCGCCTCCAGCACTTCGATTCCCGGGGCGGCTACCTCGGCGAGCTCGGTTCGCTGGGATCCCAACCCGGGCAGTTCGCAGCCCCGATCGGCATGGCCTTCGACAGGACCGGCGCGATGTGGGTGGCCGACAGCCGGAACAACCGGCTTCAGCAGTTCGGGCCCCAGGGCAACGTCCTGAGGATCCTCGACCGCGCCGACGAGGTCCTGTTTCGCGAGCCCTGGGGTGTGGCCGTGGACAGCCTGGGGAACCTCTACGTGGCCAATACCGGAGCCCACCAGATCCTCAAGCTGACTCCCGAGGGGGTGCTGCTGAAGAAGTGGGGCCTGCCCGGAAAGGGGGAGGGGGAATTCCGCCATCCCACCGACGTGCTGGTCACCTCGGACGGGTCGGTCCTGGTCGTGGATTCGGGGAACAACCGGATCCAGAAGTTCACCCCGCAGGGCGACTTCGAGGCGGAATGGGGGCAGACCGGGAATGCGCCGGGCCAGTTCCAGAAGCCCCAGCAGATTGCGGAGGGCCCCGGTGACCGGATCCTGGTCGCGGATACCAGCAACCATCGGATCCAGGTGCTGCGCATCCGCCGCCCCAACCAGCTCTTCGCCCCCGCCCCGGAGGCCGGCTCCACCCGGCCCCCGGTCCCCGTCCCCGAGGAGATGCCCGTCGTAGAAGTCACCCCGGACGCTGGCGGAAGCCCCGCCGTGGAGGGGAGTCCCGCCGTGGAGGGGAGCCCCGTGGTCCAGGGGAGTCCGGCCGCGCCGGGGAGCCCGAGCCCCGGCACGAGCCCCTCGCCTGGGGGGGCGACGCCATCCCCCGCTCCAACCGCCTCTCCCACCCCCTCCGAACACGGCGTCATCCCCGCCCCCGAGGAATCCAGTCCCGAGCCGGAACCTGAACCCAGCTCGGCGCGCTTCTGAACCGTCTCGAGGAGGAGGGCCTTGAAGTGGATCCTTCCCTTCTCCCGGGATCCTTCGCCCCCATCCTGGATCTCGTCGTGGCCGAGGCCCGCGCCCGCGATCTGCCGGTCTTCCTGGTGGGAGGAGCGGTTCGGGACGCCCTGCGGGGAGTCCCGAGCAAGGACCTGGACCTGGTGGTCCAGACCGACAGCCCTGGGAAGGTCCTGGAACTGGCGCGGGGTCTGGCTGACGGCCTGGGAGGCACCTTCGTCCCGCTGGACAAAGCCCGTGGGATTGCCAGGATCGTCCTGAAGGGGGGAAGGGATCTGGATCTGGCTGCGCAGGTCGGCTCCACCCTGGAGGAGGATCTGCGGCATCGGGACTTCACCCTCAATGCCATGGCCTGGGATCCTCGAAGCCGCGCGCTGGTGGACCCGACCGGCGGGCGCTCCGACCTCGAGCGGGGGATCCTGCGCCTGGCCGGGCCCGCCAGCCTGGTCGAGGACCCCCTGCGTACGATGCGGGCCTTGCGGATGCTGTGTTCGTTGCCCCTGCAACCGGCCCCCGGGCTTCTCGATGCGCTCCGCGCCCATTCCTGTCGGCTTTCGGGCGTCTCGGGGGAGCGAATCCGCGACGAGTTCTTCGCATGCCTGGTCGCCGGCCTGACCTCTCGCTGGGAGATCTTCGTCGAGTCCGGCCTGCTCCGGGCGACCCTGCCCGAAGCCGAAGGGCTCGGGGGAGGGGAGCAGGCCCGGGTCCTGGCCACCTTGAGGCTTCTCGAAGACCCGCAGGCCTTGGCCGTCCTGGGGAATTCCTGGTGCGCCGAGAGGCTGCGTGCCCACCTGGAGACCCCCCTGGCGGGAAATCGCAGGCCGCTGGAACTGCTCAAGCTGGCCGTGCTCCTGGAGCCGGGTCCGGAATCCGCCTCCCTGTCTCGAGCCGGGGAGGAGTCTGGGATCGGGAGGGTGGCTCGGCACCTGGTCCTGTCCAGGCGGGAGGGGCGTCGACTGGAGCGGTTGATGGCCCTTCGGGACGAACCCTGGAACCTCTCCCGGCAGGGGGCTTCCCCGGGGCGCTGGCACCGGCTCTTCCGCGAGGCGGGCCCGTCGGCTCCCGACCTGCTGGTCTTCTCGGCAGCCCGGGCCATGGGATCCGGCGGCCGCGGAGACTCGAACTTCCTGGCGCGGATCCGCCGGATGCTGGAGGATTTCTTCCAGGAGGGACGGGTCTCCCGGCCGAAGACCCTCCTGACCGGCGCAGACCTGGCCCGTGCCTTCGGCCTGCCGCGCGGTCCCCTGGTGGGCCGCCTCCTGGAAGAACTGGCCGAGGCGGTGGCCGAGGAAAAGGTGCGATCCCGGGAGGAAGCGCTGGCCCTCGCAGCGGAATGGTTGGCCAGGGATTCCTGAACCGGTCCAGATTCTGGTGGAGGCAGGATGGCTCCCGTCCATATCGGTCGTTACAGGATCATCGAGGAACTGGGCCGCGGGGGCATGGGCGTGGTCTATCGCGGAGAGGACCCCGTCCTCGAGCGTCAGGTGGCCATCAAGATCCTGCCTCCCAAGAAGCTGACCCAGAAGGCGGTCGACCGTTTCCTGCGGGAGGCCAAGACCGCGGCCCGGCTGGACAGCCCCTATATCGTGAAGATCCACGATATCGGGGAGGTGGACGAAATCCACTTCATCGTCATGGAGTTCGTCGAGGGACAGACCCTGGGAGAGATCCTCTCCAAGGAGGAGGCGCCCGGTTCAAAGGCCCTCGAGGAAAGGCTCCGGATCTTCTGGCAGGTCCTGCAGGCCGTCCGCTACGCCCACGAAAACGGGGTCATCCACCGGGATCTCAAGCCCGACAACATCATGGTCACCTCGGCAGGCCAGGTGAAGGTCATGGACTTCGGGCTGGCCTTCTTCGAGGGAAGCCACTCCCTGACCGAGGTCGGCCAGGTGATGGGCACGGCCGCCTACGTCTCTCCCGAGCAGGCCCTGGGCCGATTGACCGACCCGCGCACCGACGTCTACTCCCTGGGCGTGATCCTCTTCGAGATGGTGACCGGCCGCTGGCCCTTCAGCGCCTCCAACCCTCTGGAGATGTTCCGCAAGGTGGCCGAGGCCCCACCCCCTTCGCCGCGCGACTTCAACTCTTCGGTCCCTCTCTCCCTGGAGATGATCATCCTGCGCTCCTTGCGCAAGGATCCCGAGGATCGCTATCAGGGCCTGGGTGAGTTCATCGCCGACTTCGAGCACTTCCTGAAGCGCTCCAGCCTGCACGTCGAGTTGCCCGGCTCCGGCCCGCCCGCCTTCGAGGCCCCTTCCTCTCCTCCGGTCACCCTGGAGCCTGCCTCCTGGAAGGCCCCGACTTCGATCCCTCCACCTCCTCCGACCCCGGTCTTCCCCGCCCCCGGTCCGGCCTTGAGGGCTCCGCTGGAGGCGACCCGGGCCGAGGCTCCCGTCGAGCCCCCCAAGCCACCTCCCCGGGCCTTCTCGCCGGCGGCGCCTCCGCTGGCGATCGCCTTGCCCAGGGCGCCGATCGAGGCTTCCCCGCCTCCTCCGCCGCGCCCGGCCGAACGGGACCCCGTCTCGGAGGCCCTGGGCTACCCGGTGGCTGGAGCCACCGCGTCGGAGGCCCCGCCGGCTCCAACTGCCGCGCCCTCGGCGCCCCAGACCAGTTCGACCTACCATCCCTTCATCCAGGGCCCCACCGGTGGGATCGCCAGCAGCTCCTGGATGGCCAACGTCCGCCAGGAGCAGGTCACCGGGCGGATCGACCAGTTGATGGATCGGCTGCGCGATGACGAGGCCCAGCAGAGCCGCCTTCTGGCCGAGCGCCCCGAGGTCAACCGGACCGTCTGCGCCCGCTGCGGAGCCGAGAACCCCTCCGAACGCAAGCTCTGCGTCGAGTGCGGGGAGGTCTTGTCCCCCTCGCACTTCGTGGTGGACCGGGAAGCCCGGACCCACATGGAGTCCGGGCTCGGCCTGTACCGCAACGGGCGCTACAAGGAGGCCATCTTCGAGTTCCTGCAGGCCCTCTCCAGGGACGAGGAGCTGGGCGAGGCCCACCTGTACCTGGGGCGGGCCTACCTGGAGACCGAGGAGTTCGGTCGGGCCCGCGAGAGCCTGGAACGGGCCGTGGAGCTCATGGAGGACAGCGCCGACCCCTACCTGGGTCTGGCCGATTTCTTCCAGAGGACCGAGCAGCCCGATCAGGTCCTCTCCACCCTGCACGCGGCCCTGGATCGGGATCCTGCCGACTCCAACACCCGCTGCCGTCTGGCCTTCCTGTATCACGAGCATGGCCGGATCGACGCGGCGATCGACCAGTATCACCAGGCGATCGCCCATCAACCCGAGCATCTCGAGGCCAATCGCCAGTTGGGGCTGATCCTGGCGGCCTCGGATCGCCTGGATGAGGCGATCCCCTTCCTGGAACAGGCCTGTCTGCTGGACCCCCGGGATCCCCATGCCCACAGCCTGCTGGCCCGGCTCTACGCGCGTCGGAGGCGCTACTCCCACGCCCAGCAGGCCCTGCGGATGGCCATCCAGCTCGACACGAGGGATGCCTCGTTGCGGGCCGAGCTGGCGGCCATCTACCAGGCCCAGAACCAGGATCACCTGGCAGCGCAGGAGCTCCAGGAGGCCCTGGAACTGGATCGAGGCAACCGGGACGCCTCGCTGCGCCTGGCCCAACTCCTGGAACGCCACGGAAGCACCTCCGAGGCGGTCCGTCGCCTGGACAAGGCCCTGGAGTTCCACCCTCGGGATCTGCAGATCCACCGGCAGTTGGGGGAACTGCACATGCGCTCGGGTCGGCTCGACGACGCCCTGCGCCATTTCGAAGAGGTCGTCAAGCTGGATCCCGCCAGTGCCGAGCTGCATCATCGGCTCGGTCGGATCTACCTCAAGAAGCGCTATGACGAACAGTCGGTCCAGGCCTATCGCAAGGCCGTCGAGCTGCATCCGGTGAATCCCGAGTTCCGCGAGGATCTGGCCATGGCCTACTACTGCTCGGGTCAGCTTCCTTCGGCGATCCACGAACTCTCCAAGGCGTCCCGACTCGACTACACCAATGCCAGCTATCCCAAGGCCCTGGGAATGCTCCACGTCGAGCAGGGAGACTACGAGGAGGCCGTCCGGGATCTCAAGCGCAGCCTGGAACTGGCTCCGGCGGATGCCCAGGCCCACGGCATGCTGGGTCAGGCCCTGGCCCGGCAGGGCCTGACCAACCTGGCCATCGCCGAGTACGAGCGCGCCCTGGACCTGGATCCGGACCTGTACCTGCTGCATCTCTCGATGGCCCGGGCCTATGCCCAGGCCGGCCGACATGAACGGGCCGTCGAGTCCTTCCGCAAGTTCCTGGCCCGGGTGGGCAACCAGGAGAAGACGCGGATGCTGGGCGAGGCCTATGTGGACATGGGGCGCTCGTACCTGGCCAACAACAATCCGGCTCGGGCCGCGGAGGTCTTCCAGGCCGCCCTGCAGCGCAATCCCCAGGACGCCCGGGCGCTTCACGGTCTGGCCCAGGTGGCCGTCGCCCGCAAGGATTATGCCAGGGCCCAGCGCTGGCTGGATCGGGCCTTGGAGGCCGAACCCCGCAGCAGCGAGCTGAGGATCACCCAGGCCCGGATTCAGGGGCTGCAGGGGCACTGGGGAAACGCCGTGACCCTGATGCAGGAGGCCCTTCAGGACGACCCGCGTCGGCCCGAACTCCACGAAGAGATGGGTCGGGTGCTGCGCAAGGCCGGACGATTCCAGGATGCCGTCGACGTCTTCCGCCGCGCGGCCCAGATCTTCCCCGATCAGGAAGGCTACTTCCTCTGGTTGACCGGACGCGTCCAGTTCCGCCAGGATCTCTTCGGCGAGGCGGCCTGGTCCTATCGCAAGGCGCTCGAGACCATGCACCACGACTGGCGGATCCACGCGGATCTCGGCAAGGCCTGCGCCAGCCTGGCGCAGATGGATGAAGCCGCCAGGGCCTTCCAGAAGGCCATGGAGCTGGCCCCGGAGGAAGAGGTCCCGCGCCTGCGCAAGATGGCCGGACGCCTGTCGGTGCTTCACGAGTAGGCTCGCCCGTGCCGGCGGTCCAGGCAGGACTCGGGGCCGTGGCCAGGAAATTTGCGCCTTCCCACCGGTGGCCCGGGGGCATTCCGGGTCGGTCGGGGAGGCAGCAGGACGGTCCAGAACCGTCCGATCAGGCGGGAGGTATGGTTCTTTGCGGATGGGGTATCGGGTTCTGGCCCTGGTGCTTGGCCTGGGCGTGGTCTTGCTGGCGTCGGCCGTCGGACTCCGGGCCGAGGAGAAGTCCCGGGAGACGACCCCCAGCCTGGCGATCCTGATCGTCGGCGACGAGGCCAATGCCGCCATGCTTCGCGAGGAGAAGGCCCTGATCGCCGAGATGACCCGTCTGCTGACCGCGAAGACCGAGGGGGAGGCGGGCAAGGATCGCTTCCCCCATGCCCGCACCCTGCAGGTCTATTCCTACCACTTCAATCAGCCGCGCGAGAGGCAGTACTGCGAGAAGAGGCTGAACATCCTGGCAGAGGATCTCCTCTTCGTGGGGATCGTCGAGCTCGAGGACCGGCTCCCCCGCAAGGTGGTCTATCGCCTGGACCGGATCGTCCGCGCCCGACGTTCGGCGGAGGACGTCCTTTCCCGGGCCGAGGAGATGCTGGCTCCCGAGGCCCCGTCGCGCCCGGCCGGGTCGGAACCGGAGCCCGAACCGGCCTCGTCGCCTTCGCCCTCACCGTCCCCCTCGACTTCGCCTGCGGCCTCGCCGTCGCCGTCCACCGGCTCCGGGCAGCCGATCCGTCCGGCCGCGATCCGCACACCGGCGGCCGGGGCCCCCTCCGGAGCCGCCTCCACTCCGGCGCCGGCCCGCACGCCCTCCTCGGCACCGCGGGTCACCACCTGGCGGGTCCAGGTCGGCTCCTTTGCCGAACTGGCCAACGCCCAGGAGCAGGTCAGCCAGCTCAAGACCAAGGGGCATGATTCCCGGATCGAGCACTCCACGCGCAACGGAGTCAACCTCTTCCGGGTCTACGTGGGCTCCTACCCGGATCGTCCGGGTGCCCAGGCCGCCCTGGAGGCCCTGAAGAAGGACGGCTTCAACCAGGCTTTCCTGGTGGCCCCCGAGGAGGGTTGAGGTCGCGGACGAGCCTGCCTCCTACAGTCTGTATGCACGGGTCGTGGTGGAGGTCACCGCACGGGCCCTGAATCGCCCCTTCACCTATGGAATCCCCCCGGAGCTTCAGGGAGGGGTCCAGGTCGGAAGCACCGTCGAGGTCCCCTTCGGACCCCGCCGCCTGGTCGGCTTCGTGCTGGAGATCCTCCATGACCCGGGGGCCGAGGCCCTCTCGCATCATCTCCGGCCGCTCCTGAGGGTCCTGGACCCCACGCCCTTCTGGGGTCAGGATCTCCTGGGTCTGGCCGATTGGATGCGTCGATTCTACGGTTGCACCTGGCTCGAATCCCTTCAGTCGGCCGTTCCCGGCCCCGTGCTCCGGCGGGCGCGCGCGGCCCGGGCCGCGACCCGCCGTTCCCGGACACGTTCCCTTCCGCCCGCCGAACCGGTTGCGGCCTACCCCGAGATCGCCCCGAACCGGGCCCAGGAACTGGCCCTGGAGGCGATTCGGGAAGCTCGCGCCGTCGGGGGGACGGTCCTGCTGCACGGGGTGACCGGGAGCGGCAAGACCGAGGTGTACCTGCGCGCCGTCCAGGAGGTGCTCGAAGAGGGCCGCCAGGCCGTGGTGCTGGTTCCGGAGCTGGCCTTGACCCCACAGGCGGTCGAGCGTTATCGGGGGAGGCTGGGGGGCACGGTCGGAGTCCTGCATTCCGGCCTTCCCGATCTCGAGCGACGCGAGCAGTGGTGGAGCCTGCGGCGGGGGGACCTCAACGTGGCCCTGGGGACCCGTTCGGCGGTCTTCGCGCCTCTGGAGCGGCCCGGCCTCTTCGTGGTCGATGAAGAGCACGAAACCTCCTACAAGCAGGAAGGGGCTCCCCGCTATCATGCCCGGCAGGTGGCCTTCCAGAGGGCAGCCCAGGTGGGGGCCGGCGTCGTGCTCGGCAGCGCCACGCCCTCGCTGGAATCCTATCACCTGGCCCGGCAGGGGAGGTTCCGTCTGATCGAGTTGCCCGGCCGGCCCGGTGGCAGGCCGTTGCCCTCGGTCCGGATCGTCGACATGCGAGCCCATCTGAGAAGGGGACGCCTTCTCTCGCCGGATCTCGGGGAGGCCCTTCGGGATCGGATCGCCCAGGACGAGCAGGTGGTCCTGCTCCTGAATCGTCGGGGATTCGCCAGCTTCCTCCAGTGCCAGGAGTGCGGCTTCGTGCCCACCTGCCCGGAGTGCAGCATCTCCTTGACCTGGCATCGGGCTCGGGGCCTGGTGCGATGCCACTATTGCCTGCACCAGGAGCCTCCCCCCGAAGTGTGTCCGGGCTGCCAGGGAAGCCGCTTCCGGACCGGTGGCGCCGGAACCGAGCGCCTGGAGGCGGAGGTCCAGGAACTCGTGCCGGGAGTCCCGGTGGTCCGGATGGACAGCGACACCACCTCGGGGGCCGGGGCCCACCGCAGGCTTCTCGAGCGCTTTGGCAGCGGTCAGGCCCGGGTCCTGGTGGGCACCCGCATGATCGCCAAGGGACTGGACTTCCCCTCGGTCACCCTGGTGGGCGTCGTCCGGGCTGATGCCGAGCTGCACATGCCGGATTTCCGGGCTGCCGAGCGGACCTTCCAGTTGCTGGCCCAGGTTGCGGGGCGCGCGGGCCGGGGAGAGCGCCCCGGCGAGGTCCTCCTCCAGGCCATGGACCCCGAGCATCCCTGTCTGCTGGCCGCTGCGACCCACGACTACAAGGCGATGTTCCACAGCGAGATGGCCATCCGGAAGGAGGCTCTCTATCCCCCCTTCTGCCGACTGGTCCGGGTGCTGCTCACGCATCCCGATCCGGACCGCGCCGAGGCGGAGGCCATCCGGATCGGCAGGAGCCTCTCAGCTCATCTGCGCCAGGCCAGGGTCGTCGGTCCGGCCCCCTGTCCGGTCGAGCGTCTGCGGGGCCGTCATCGCTGGCACCTGCTGTTGAAGGGGCCGAAAGTGCAGGAACTGATGGATGGCGTGCGGAACTATCTGCGGCCTCCGGAGGGCCCCGATTTCCACGTCTTTGCGGATCCGGACCCCCAGAGCCTGATGTAGCCGGGTCTTGCCCCAGGAGGGAAACTTCCTCCCTCCCCGAGGCCTCTCACCGCAAGGGGAAGTATGAGGAGGGATTCTATGAACTGGAAACTTCGAGCCCTGGTCCTGGCCCTGGCGCTCCTCGTCTTCGGGACGGCGGTCCAGGCAGCCGACCTGGAGCTGTATGTGAAGAATCGCCCCTTCCAGGGGGCGACCGTGACCCGGGGCGGGCAGTTGCACGCGGAACTGGGAACCCTCCTCCAGGCCATCGGGTATTCCTGGACATTGGACGGCACCCGGGTCGATATCTCCCGCCGTTCCGGCGGAGGCCCGGCCCTGGTCGGCTCCGATCTGCAGTTGAGCCTGGACGGGAAGCCCCTGGCCCTCTCCCTGGTCGAAGTCCAGGGCCGTGGCTTCGTCTCCCTGGTCGATCTGGCCCGGGTGATGGGCCTGTCCTATCGTCCGATGCCGGCCCTGGGAATGGCGGACCTCAATGTTCCGGTATCCCGGATCCAGGTCAGCCAGACGCCTGCCGCCTCGGACGCCCCGGCCTCCCCTGGCGGGAGCGCCGCCTCCGAGCCGGGCAAGCCCGCCTCGGACGGCTCGAAGGCCCCCGGGATGGTCGAGACCGACGGGACGAACCGCCTCTCGCCGATCCAGATCCTCAAGACCGACTTTTCGGACAGCACCACCCCCGGGACCAGCTTCGTGGGTGAGGTCCGGACCTCGACCAGCATCCGGAACGGTTCGGACAAGCCCTTGGAGAAGGTCACCCTGCATCTGCGCCTGATGAACCTGGCCAACGAAGTCGTCCACGAATGGACCCACCCGATCGGCCTGATGCGTCCCGGCGCGCAGGTGGACTTCACGCCCGAGCCTCCCGTCTGGTACAACTACAACCGGATCCAGGTCACCCCCAAGGTGATCGTCGAGCATCAACTCCAGTCGGAACCCGAGAAGGAAGCCCCTCCCGAGGGGCAGGACGGCGGGGGGCGATAGTCTTGGCCACCCTGGAACTCAAGCTCGTCCCGGCCCCCATCCTGCGTCAGAAGGCGCGCCCCGTCGCCCAGGTCGATGCGCGGATCCGCCGATTGCTCGAAGACATGGTGGAGACCATGTACGCCTCCCAGGGGATCGGTCTGGCGGCGCCCCAGGTGGGAATCTCCCAGAGAGCCATCGTGGTCGATATCGGGGATGGACCGATCTGCGTGGTCAATCCCAAGCTCACCCTGCTCGGCGAGGAGGAGGAGCTGGCCACCGAAGGCTGCCTCTCGATTCCCGGGGTCCAGGGGGATGTCTGGCGATCCCTCGAGGTCCTGGTCCGGGGCCTGGATGAGCAGGGCCGTCCTCTCAAGCTTCAGGCTCAGGGCCTCCTGGCCCGGGTCTTCCAGCACGAGGTGGATCACCTCGACGGGGTGCTCTTCACCGACAAGGCGAGCGACGTGCGTCAGGTGACTCCGGAGGAGGATTCCGAGATGGCCTCCGAGGAGGGGCCACTGCCCGGCCAGCAGGTCTGATCGACCCTGCAGGGCTTCGTGGGGGGAGGGCCTCGGAGCCCGGACGCGAAGCCGCCGGCATCCCCACACCGGAGGCTCCGATGCGCGTCGTTTTCATGGGCACTCCCCGGTTTGCCGTCCCCTCCCTGGAGGCGCTGGCTGCCGACTTCGAAGTGCTGGCCGTCGTCAGCCAGCCGGATCGTCCCCGGGGCCGCGGGCTGAAGGTGGCGCCGACCCCGGTCAAGGCCCGGGCCCTGGACCTGGGCTTGAAGGTCCTCCAGCCGGCCCGGGTTCGGGACCCCGGCTTTCTCGAGGAATTGACCCGGCTCTCGCCGGACATCATCCTGGTGGCCGCCTACTCGCGGTTGATTCCTCCGGCAATCCTGGAATTGCCCCGCCTGGGCTGCATCAACCTGCACCCCTCGCTGCTGCCACGCTATCGCGGCGCGATTCCCATCCAGGCCGCCCTGATGAACGGGGACTCCGAGACCGGCCTGACCACCTTCCTGATGGACGAGGGCTACGATACGGGAGACCTCCTGATGCAGGTGAGGGTCCCGATCGGCCCCGAGGAGACCGGTCAGCAACTGGCCGAACGCCTGGCCGTGCAGGGGGGAGAGGTGCTGGTCCAGACCGTCCGGGGCCTGCATGACGGGACCCTGTCGGCCACACCCCAGCCGCCGGAAGGCGATTATACCCGGCCCCTGCGCAAGGAGGATCTGCTCGTGGACTGGTCCCTGCCCGCCTCGAGGGTCCGGGACTTCCTGCGCGCCCTGGCCCACGATCCCGCGGCCTCGACCTCCTGGCGAGGGGAACCCGTCAAGCTCGGGCGCGCGGAGCTCTGTCCCGGGGCCGAGGCCGAACCCGGGACGGTGGTGGCCCTGGAGAGGGGCTTGGGCCCCGTGGTCGCCACCGGCCAGGGAGCGATCCTCCTCAAGGAGCTCAAGCCCGCCGGGAAGGGCTGGATGGATGGCTGGGCCTTCGTCCAGGGGCGTCGGGTGCAGCTCGGAGAGAGCTTCGGAAGCGGCTGAGGAGGGTTCGTCCGGGATGGGCCTGTCAGGGCGGCTTGCTCGCGGTGGTATAATCACCCAGAGCCCTGCTGCGGGCCTCCTGATGCCCTGAAAGGAACCCCGATGCTTCTCCGCTGCGCCGTGGCCCTGCTGGCCGCGTTCCTCCTGGTTGCCGGTTGTGATCGGACCGAAGATCCGGCTCGGGGTTCCGCCTCAGGTGAAGCCTCGGCTCCCTCGATCCGCGAGGAAGCCGCGCTGGATGACGAGGCACAGGCCGCCATCCTGGAGGTCCTGGAAGGTCTGCATGCCGCCTACGAAGCCCGGGACCTGGAGGGCGTCCTGGGGCGGATCCACCTGGCCATCGAGGCCACGGCTGGGGAATACCAGGCCCGCCACCCCGAAAAAGTCGGGGCGGACCAGGAGATTCGGGACGCCTTCCGGGCCTTCCACGAGGACATCTTCCGTCACGAGGACTATCGACTGCAGGACTTCCAGTCCGGTTTCGCAGAGTTCAAGTCCCTTCCGGATGGGACGGTGGAGGTTCTGTCCAGCGTGCCCATCATCGGCACCGAGGCCATGACCTTCGAGGACACCGACGGCACCTCTGCCACCATCCGCCTGCGTCTGGGCCGCTTCGTGATGCGTCAGATCGAGGGCAGCTGGCAGATCGCGGGGATGGACCTCTTCTGATGTCCGGCTGCCCGGAGGAACTGGTCCGCAGCTTCCCGGATCGCCTCCATGGCGGGAAGGTGAACCTCAAGGAGCTCCTGCCTTCCGAACTCGAGGCCTTCGTGCGCCTCCTGGGAGAGTCGCCCTATCGGGCCCGACAACTGGTCCGCTGGCTGTACGTCCGCAGGGCCGGGTCCTTTGCCGAGATGACGGACCTCTCCCGGGCCTTCCGCCAGGTCCTGGAGGAGGTGGCCGCCCTCCCGACCCTTCATCTGGCTTCCCCTGAGGAGTCGCTCCAGGATACCACCAAGTTCCTCTTCACCCTTCCCGACGGCAACCCCATCGAGAGCGTGCGGATGCGCTACCTGGAACATCTCGGGCCTGGACGTCTGGCGGTCTGCCTTTCCAGCCAGGTGGGGTGCGCGATGGGATGCGAGTTCTGCGCTTCGGGCAAGTCGGGCCTGCTGCGCAATCTCCAGGCCTGGGAGATGGTGGATCAGGTCCTGGCGATCCAGCGTCTGGTCGATCCTCGCGGAGAACGGGTGGCCAATGTCGTCTTCATGGGCATCGGTGAGCCCCTGCACAACTTCCGAAACCTCCTGCGGGCCATCCGCATCCTCAACCACGGGGATGGCCTGGGAATCGGGATGCGCCACATCGCCATCTCGACCTCAGGGGTGGTCCCCGCGATCCGTCGTCTGGCCGAGAAGAGGCTGCCCCTGAAGCTGGCCGTCTCCCTGCACGCCACCCGGGACGATCTCAGGGATCGCCTCATGCCCGTCAACCGGCGCTGGAAGATCCAGGAACTGCTGGCGGCATGCCGGGACTATCAGGCCGCCACGGGGCGACGGATGACCTTCGAATACGTCATGCTCGAGGGGGTCAACGATTCGCTGGAGGAGGCGGACCGGCTGGTGGAGTTGCTGGGCGGGATCCGCTCCCTGGTCAACCTGATCCCCTGGAACCCCGTCGATCACCCGTTCTTCCGCCGGAGCTCGAAGAGCCGGGTGCAGGCCTTCCAGGATCGAGTCCAGCAGGGGGGACTGCGCTGCACCGTGCGGCGTGAGAAGGGCTCCGATATCGACGCTGCCTGCGGGCAGCTCCGACTCCGGGAGATCCACCGCCATGCGGACGGATCGCCTCGGACGGAGGTTCCGCTCGCACCAGGCGCGGGAGGTTGATGCCATGGGTTGGCTGCGAAGTCTGGAACGGCTTCTTGAAGAGCGACTCGAAGGAGGAACGGGAGTGCAGATGCACGCCCTGGAGGCCTCGCGGGCCGCGGTGCGGACCCTTCTGGACAGCCGTCGGCGTTGTGGCAACATGACACTGGTTCCGAACCTGGTCATGGTGCCCTTCCCGGATCTGGAGGGGGTTCCTGAGGGGTTCTCGGAAGAGGTGCTGCGTCTGGTCTCGACCGAGATGCAGCAGAGGGGATTCCGGACCCTGGGGCCTTTCGAGGTCCGGACCGTCGGCCCGGAGGCCGGCCTGGAGGATGTCGAGGTCCGCTGGACCGATGGCCGGGGAATTCCGGCCCTGGGCATGGTCGAAGGGGTTGAAGGCCCCGCCGGAGGGGGCCTCTGGGGCATCTCCTGCGAAGGCGTCGTGATCGGCCGGGGACCGGAGGCGGATCTCCGCCTGGTGGACCCGGGCCTGTCGCGCCAGCATCTGCGGCTGCACGTGACCGAGGAGGGCAAGGTGGTCCTGGAGGACCTGCAGAGCCACAACGGCACCCGCCTGGGCCGACGCCAGGTCACCGAACCCACGCCCGTGAAGTCCGGAACCCGCGTCGGCATCGGAGAGTCCGTGCTTCGGGTCTGGGTCCTGCCGGGCCTGGCGGCTCGACTGCGCGAGGCGGACGAGTAGGCCCAGGACCCGCCCGGACTCAGGCCTGCTGGGCCTTCATGAAGGCGTGGTCGGCGTCCACGTAGTTGGCGGCGGCGCGGATCAGGTTCTCGTCGCGGATCTCCTCATGTCCGATCAGGGCGGCGGCGAAGAAGACCGAGCGGTCCATGTAGTTGCCCTGCTTGCGCTGCTCTTCGAATTCCCGCTCGACGTTCTGTTTGAGCTCGCGCACCATCGTCTTGACCTCGGGGGGGAGGGCGGCCAGCGCGCGGCCCAGTTCCTCGCCCGCCTCCTCGAGGCGTTTCTCGGCGGTCTGTCCGGTCATTTCAGGAACGGTCACTGAGCCTCCAGTGGGGGGGACGGCCTGTTTTTTTGCATGTCAGCAACATCTTGCCGTTGCTGCCGGCCGTGGCCCGAACTAGTATAGTCTTGTCGTATACCACGCTGCGGTGGTGGCTCCTTTCGGGGGGGCGCCGTCCAGGGGATTCCATCCGAGGAGTTGACCGATGAACATCCAGAGCAACCCGTCCGTTTCATCCCAGACCAAGGGGATGACCGAGGTCAACGTTCCGTTGCAGGTCCCCGGGGACATGCTGGTGGTGGATCCCAAGACGGGCCGGATGCCCATCGACGATTTCCAGGTCCAGTTGCTTCCCCATGACGCGATCATCACCAACCAGGCCGAGGTCCAGAAACTGGTCGCCCAGGTCCAGGAGGAGACCCTGCCCCAGGGCATGGTCCCCAAGGTGGGCGACTCTCCGGCCGGACTGAAGGTGGCCCGCGGCAAGAGCGTGGCCAGCTCCCTGGGCCAGATGGCCGGTGGCATCGGCGTCTACAGCCTGGCGGGTTGGGGCTCCTGGGGGATCCCGGCGGCCATGGCCGGTCAACTGGCCGGGATCGGCGGGGCCGTGGGCCTCTTGACGGGGGCCGACCAGTTGAAGGAAGCCCTCGACGCCAAGCACTTCTATGAGGGCCTGAAGGCCAAGGGCACCGAGAGCATTCCCATGCAGGTGCCGGTCCGCAACGAAGAGGGCAAGATGGTCGCGGGCGTTCGCGATGTCCCCATCGACGAGATCGTCAAGGGGGCCCGGGACAAGGCGATCATGAGCGGCATCAGCATCGTCTCCAGCGGGGCGATGATCGCCGCCGCCCTGGGTGCTCCTGCCGTCGTGGCGGTGGGCGCGGTGGCCCTGGGCCTGGGTTCGATGGTCTTCGGGATGCGCGGGGCCCTCAAGGCCATCGGTGGCAAGATCGCCGAGAAGTTCAAGAACATCTTCACCAAGGACAAGCCGGCCGCCAACGAGGCCGGCTCGGGCACCCCGCAGAAGCCGCAGGTGGTCGCCTCGAGTTCGCCGGAGGTCCAGGCGGCCAAGGAGGCCTCGACCCCGGCTCCCGCTGCGATGCCCGCCACCGCCGCGACCCCGCAGCAGGCTCCTGCAGCCGCGGAGGCCCAGGCTCCTCCCAGCCTTTCCGACGAGCAGATCCAGCAGATCAGCGCCCGGGTCCAGGATCTGCAGGCCCGGTTGATGGCCGACCCCAGCATCGCCGGAACCCTGCAGCAGATGCAGGAGCTGATGCCCGCAGCCATCCAGAACCCCGAAGGGGCCGAGGCTGTCGAATACCTCAAGGTGGAGGACGGCCTGAAGACCCATCCTTCGGCCGGCCCCATCTACAGCGAGCTGGTCGAGCTCCAGACCGCCCTGCTCTCCGACCCGCGGGTCCAGCAGATGATGTTCGAACAGCAGGTGGCGGCCAGCCAGGCTGCCGGCTAGTCCATCGCGCACTGGTTCGTTCGAGAAGGCCCACCCTCGCGGGGGGGCCTTCTTTCATGCCGGACCGCCGGGCGGAGCAGCAGGAAGGCGGACTCCAGGCCGAACCATGCCCTGCCCGGGAGCAGGAGCCCTGAGCCCCCCGAGGCCACCTTGACCTGGAGGAACCATGCACGACGTCCACGCCTACGCCGCCTTCTCGGCTACCGAACCGCTCGGGCCGCTCACCCTCTCACGTCGCGAGATCGGACCTCGGGACATCCTGATCGACATCAAGTACTGCGGGATCTGCCATTCCGACATCCATCATGTCCGTGGGGACTGGGGGCAGGTGACCTACCCTGTGGCGCCGGGGCACGAGATCGCCGGGATCGTCGCCGCGGTCGGCTCCGAGGTGACCCGCCACGCCGTCGGCGACCGGGTCGGCGTGGGGTGCATGGTCGACTCCTGTCGCACGTGTCCCTCCTGCCATAAGGGAGAAGAGCAGTACTGCCATCAGGGCGCCACCATGACCTACGGCAGCGTGGATCGCCACGGCGATTTGACGCACGGGGGCTATTCCACCCACCTGGTGGTGCCTGAAGACTTCGCGGTCCGGATCCCGGAGGCCCTGGACCTCTCGGTGGCCGCCCCGATCCTGTGCGCCGGGATCACCACCTATTCGCCCCTGCGTCGTTGGGGCGCGGGCCCGGGCAAGAAGGTTGCCATCGTCGGCATGGGGGGGCTGGGCCACATGGCCGTGCAGTTGGCGCACGCCATGGGCGCCGAGGTGACGGTCCTCTCGCAGACCCTGAGCAAGTTGGAGGATGGCCTGCGCCTCGGCGCGGACCACTACCACGCGACCAGCGATCCCGAGACCTTCAAGAAGCTGGCGAACACCTTCGACCTGATCCTGAACACCGTCAGCGCCAGGCTCGACCTGAACGCGTATCTCTCGCTTCTGGCCGTGGACGGCACGATGGTGAACGTCGGGGCTCCGTCCGAACCCCTGGCCGTCCAGGTCTTCTCCTTGCTGATGAAGCGCCGCTCCTTTGCAGGCTCCCTGATCGGCGGCATCCGCGAGACCCAGGAGGTCCTGGACTTCTGCGCCGGGCACGGGATCGCTCCGCAGATCGAACTCATCCCCGCAGGGGAGATCAACCAGGCCTTCGAGCGGGTGCTGGCTTCAGACGTGCGTTATCGCTTCGTGATCGACATCGAGACCCTGAAGAAGTAGCCCCCCCCGGGGTGGCTCAACCCAGGCGGGCCCGCTCCTCTTCGACCAGGCTCTCGTCGAGCTTCTTGAAGAGGGGGCGGGGCTCGCCCAGAACGTGCCCTTCAGGGAGTTCCGGCATGGCCCAGGGGCCTGCCTCGGGGTCGCCGGAGAGTCCCAGCACGGAGTGCAGGACGCGGCTGCTGTTGGGCAGGAACGGCGTCAGCAGCACCCGCAGGGCGGCGATCAGGCGCACCATGGTGGCCATGACCGTTCCCGCCCGGTCCTTGTCGGTCTTGACCAGCTTCCAGGGGGCCTGGTTGTCGAAGTAGCGGTTCCCTTCCCGGGCCAGTTCCATGGCCTCGGCCAGGGCCGACTTGAACTGGCAGGCCTCCAGGAGGCCGCCGATCTTCTCGAAGGCCTGCCGGGCTTGATCCAGGATGGCCTGATCCTCGGGGGCCTGGTGGGCGACCGGGATCCGCCCTTCGAAGTGTCTGGCCGTGAAGGTCATGCTGCGGTGGACCAGGTTGCCCCACCAGCCCACCAGCTCGTCGTTGTTGCGCCGGTGGAACTCGCTCCAGGAGAAGTCGGTGTCGGACCCCTCCGGAGCGGCGGCGGTCAGGATGTAGCGCAGCGGATCCGGGTCGTAGCGATCCAGGAAGTCGTTGGTCCACACGGCCCAGTTCTCGGAGGTCGAGAACTTGCGACCCTCCAGGTTCAGGAACTCGTTGGCCGGCACGTCGAAGGGCAGGTTCAAGCCGCCACGACCCATCAAGACCGCCGGCCAGCGGATCGAGTGGAACGGGATGTTGTCCTTGCCGATGAAGTAGAAGGTGCGGGCCTCGGGGTCCTCCCACCAGTCCTTCCAGGCCTCGGGCCGGCCCTGGAGGCTGGCCCACTCGATGCTGGCCGAGAGATAGCCGATCACGGCCTCCCACCAGACGTAGATGCGCTTGCCCTCATAGCCTTCGACGGGGACGGGGATGCCCCAGTCGATATCCCTCGAGATGGCGGAATCCCGCAGCCCTTCCTGCAGGTAGCGGCGCGAGAAGTTCACCACGTTGGAGCGCCAGTGGGGCTTGTCGGCCAGCCACTCCACCAGGCGATCGTTGAAGGCCGACCAGCGGAAGAAGAAGTGCTCGGTCTGGCGGGGAACCGGCGAGGTGCCGCAGGTCTTGCAGCGGGGCTCGCCCAGGTCCTCGGGGTCCAGGGTCCGCCCGCAGGCCTCGCACTGGTCGCCTCGAGCCTTCTCGTGTCCGCAGTGGGGGCAGCGCCCCTCGACGTAGCGGTCGGGCAGGAAACGCTCCTCCTGGGGGCAGTAGAGCTGCTCCTGGGTCTGGGTGACGATGAACCCCTTGCGGTACAGGTCCAGGAAGAGGTCCTGGACCACCTGCCGATGGTTCTCGGTGTGGGTGCTGGTGAACAACTCCCAGCGGATCCCCAGTCGGTCGAAGGAGTCGACGATCAATCGGTGGTAGCGCTCGGCCACCTCCACGGGGGTGATCCCTTCGGCCTGGGCTCGCACCGTGATGGGCGTGCCGTGCTGGTCGGTTCCCGAGACCATCAGGACCCGGTCGCCCTTCATGCGGTGGTAGCGGGCGAATTCATCGGCCGGCAGGTAACAGCCGGCCACGTGCCCCAGGTGCAGAGGGCCATTGGCGTAGGGCCAGGCGACGGCCACCAGGATCGGTCGGGACATGGGCAGGCCTCCAGGGGTCGGGATCGGCCCGGGGCTTCGCGGGGAGCGCGCCGGCTCCTGTGTGGGCGAACGGGCAGGCTCCCCGGGACTGGTTGCGAATGCTCCGGCCATGAACAGCAAGATCCGTCTCGGTGTCCTCTTCGGTGGCCGTTCGGCTGAACACGAGATCAGCGTCCTTTCGGCGCGTTCCATCGTGGCCGGGCTCGACCCTCGGCGCTACCAGGTCATTCCCCTGGCCATCACCCGCGAGGGGCGCTGGCTCTCACCGGGCTCAGCCCGGGCCGCCCTGGAGGCCGGTCGTGCCGAGGGGCTGCGCGGAGCGCTGGGCCTGTGTCCCGGGGCGGGCGAGCGGACCCTGGTCTCCATCGGCGAGGGGGCGGATGGGACGGCGCCCGAATTCGTCGGGCTGGACGTGGTCTTTCCGATCCTTCACGGGACCTACGGCGAGGATGGCACCATCCAGGGCCTGCTGGAGATGGCAGGTCTGCCCTACGTGGGGGCCGGGGTCTCCGGGTCCGCCGTGGGGATGGACAAAGCCCTCATGAAGGGGTTGTTGCGGGCCGCGGGCCTGCCTGTCCTGCCGGATCGGGTGGTCCTGCGCCATCGCCTGGACCTCGAGCCGGAGTCGGTGCTGGCCGAATGCCTGGAAAACCCGGGATTGCCCTGTTTCGTCAAGCCTGCCAACCTGGGCTCCAGCGTCGGGATCCGGCGGGCTCGCACGCCCGAGGAGCTGCTCGGGGCGCTGAACCATGCCGCGGAGTTCGACCGCAAGATCCTCGTCGAGAGGGCCGTGGAATCTCCCCGGGAGCTGGAGATCGGAGTGATCGGCAACGAGGTCCCTGAAGTCTCGGTCGTGGGGGAGATCCGCCACTGCGGGCCTTTCTACGATTATCAGACCAAGTACTTCGCCCGGGAGAATCCCCCACCCCAGATCCCCGCCCCCCTGACCGCCGAGGAGACCGACCGCGCCCGGCACCTGGCCGCCCAGGCCTGGAAGGCCCTGGACCTGAACGGGTTGGCCCGGGTCGACTTCCTCATGGACTCCGAGGGGCAGATCTGGCTCAGCGAAGTGAATACCATGCCCGGCTTCACTCCGATCTCCATGTTCGGAAGGCTCTGGGAGGCCAGCGGGGTGCCCTTCGCCGAGTTGCTGGACCGGTTGGTGGCCTTTGCCTTCCAGCGCTTCGAGGATCGCCAGCGCAACCGGGTGCGGCCGGCCGGATAGAGGGTCTTCTACCTCCCCAGGGCGTCGTCGAGGTCCTTCTGGTTGGCTCCCTGCTTGTTGGCCAGGACCGTCAGCAGGACCACAACCCGGTGCTGACTGGAGGCGGACTCGTGGAGCCCCCCGAGCACGAGCAGGACCCCGCCCAGGAGGGCCAGGGTGCTGCCCAGGACCACACCGCAGAGCCGGTTGTTCAGGAACCCGTTGTTGTGGACCCGATCCCCCTGGACCATCTCGGCCACGATCGAGGCCAGCCCCTGGACCTGGACCGTGGTGTCGTAGGCCAGGAAGTAGAACAGCGCCAGACCCAGGCCGATCAGGATCAGGGCCCAACCGGCGCCGAAGAGGGAGAATACGGTTCGTGGCATCTTCATCGCTCCTTTGAACCGCATTCTTCACCGGCTCGGGGGCCGGGCCCTGGTCGGGGCGATTCGGGACTCATTCGAAGGAGAGGAACAACTGCTCGGAGGAGTCGCTGGAGCGTCGGGAACGCCTGCGCCTCGGAGCGGGGGAGGGCGGCGTCTCCTCCTCGCTGGCGACGGGAGCGGGCCGGAATGCTCGCGTCTGGGGCCGGAGCCGATCCCCCAGCCAGGCCTGGCGCATGGCCGGTGAGGCGCTCCAGTCCGGGTTCTCCAGGGTCAGGACCCAACGCACCGGAAACTGGCGGACCACCTCGATCAGCGCCGGGCCCGAGAGGTCGGCTCCCGGGTCCAGGATCAGGCAGCCCACGTGGCAAGCCAGCTCCGAGAGATCCCGTTTGAACAGTGCAGACCAGGAAGCCACCGTGACCAGGGAGCCCAGTCGGGCCTTCTCGCCATCCAGGATTCCGATCCTCGCCTCGGGGAGGGCCAGCTCGCGGGTGATCTCCTCCACCCAGGTCTGGACCTGCGAGGTCAGCACAAGGGTGGGGCGGGGGCGGGCCGCGATGGCTGCCAGGGCCACCCTGCGGGCGGTCTCCGGGAGAGGGAAGGTCACCCGACAGCGATCCTGCTCCAGGATGCCGGAGAGCCAGGTGGACTCCTCCTGGCGCAGGGCCGGTTGACGCCCGGGCGGGCTGGACGGGCCGGTGAGCCGGCGATCCTCCAGTTGCCATGAACAACCCAGCCGGGCCAGGGCATGCTCCAGGTCGGGCCAGAGTCCGGGCGCTCCGACCAGGCCCCAGGGCGTGGGCCCCCAGCACCGCGCCCATCCCCGGGGGGTCCGGGCCATCCGGGTGTGTTCCAGCAGGCTCTGGAGGGCGCGGGGGACGGGTCCGCGCAGCTCCAGGTGGGAACCCAGGATCACCTGGAGACGCCCCGAGGTCGGATCCTGGGCCTGGACGGCCTGGCACGAGGGGAGGGGGCCATATTCGCGGTCCAGCCTTTCCGCCAGGATCCGGACGGGGCGCCAGGGTGGCATGGGTTCCAGGTCATGGAGCTCCTCCCAGGCCCCCGGCTGATCCGGAGGCAGAGGAAGGGGCTGGGGGGAGTCCGGATCCCAGACTTCCGGCCTCAGGCCGGCCACAGCCTGGAGGTGGTCGGCCAGGTCGCGGGCGGCGCGGGGCGGCACCGGCGCCGAGAAGGGAATCCACAGTTGCAGGCCGTCGCCCGCCGGGGCCAGGGGAATATTCCGGAGCCGGGCGGCTCGGAGCAGAGCCTGGGCCCCCTCCGCATCCGGGGCCCTGAGGACCAGGAATTCCGGCGAGCCGGACTGGCCATACAGGCCGACCTCCAGTTCTCCCCGAACATGCCTTTCCAGTTCTTCCAGGGGCGCCGGTCCGGGCACGACGTCCCAGCCCTCCCCGGGCCGGCGGCGGGCGTGGAGGTCCCTGCGCCCCCGGAAGAGGCGGTGCAGGATTCGGGCCCGGGTTCGGTCCTCGGAAGACATCCCCGCCCTGGTGCGCCACGGCCCGCAAGGATCCTTCCGGAGCGAGATTCCTGGCTCTCGAAAGGTGAGAGGCGTGGCGGGTCTGAACCTCCCAGAGGTCCAGTGCATCCATAGGAGACAGGGGGACCAACATGATCGTTTTCAAAGGAAGCTTGAGATGAAGAAGATCCTCATCGTCGGGGGAGTGGCCGGAGGCGCCACCGCGGCCGCGCGTCTGCGCAGGCTCAGCGAGCAAGACCAGATCGTCGTCTTCGAGCGGGACGAGTACATCAGTTTCGCCAACTGCGGTCTGCCCTACTATCTGGGCGGAGTCATCCAGGAACGCGACAAACTCCTCGTGCAGACCGTTCCGGCGATGTCCCGGCGCTTCAACCTGGACATCCGGAACTTCAGCGAGGTGACGGGGATCGACCGGAAGGCCCGGACCGTCACGGTCCGCAGGACCTTGACCGGCGAAACCTACACCGAGAGCTATGATGTCTTGATCCTCTCGCCTGGAGCCCGCCCCATCCAGCCTCCGATCCCGGGGCTCCCCGAAGCCGAAAATCTCTTCGTTTTGCGCAATATCCCCGACACCGACGCGATCGCGGGCTTCCTCCAGGAGCGCGGTCCGCGCCGGGCCGTGGTGGTGGGAGGGGGCTTCATCGGCGTGGAGATGGCCGAGAACCTGGTCGAGCGGGGCCTGAAGGTCACCCTGGTCGAGAAGATGCCCCAGATCCTGGCTCCCCTGGACTTCGAGATGGCCCAGATGGTGCACCAGGAGATGGAGGCCCACGGGGTCGAGCTGGTCCTGGGCGACGGGGTCTCGCGCTTCACCGAGAAGGGCCGCTTCCTGCACCTGGAGTCCGGTCGGACCCTGGAAGCCGATCTGGTGATCCTCTCGATCGGCGTGACCCCCGAGAACGCCCTGGCCAAGGCGGCGGGGTTGAAGCTCGGGCCTCGCGGCCACGTGGTCACCACCTCCAGGCTGCGCACCCTGGACGCCGAGACCGGCCAGGAGCTGCCGGACGTCTACGCCATCGGGGACGCGATCCAGGTCAAGGATTTCGTGACGGGGCAGGACACGGCCATCGCCCTGGCCTGGCCGGCCAATCGCCAGGGCCGCCTGGTGGCCGACATCATCCACGGTCGGGATGTCGAGTACCGCGGATCCCTGGGGACCTCGGTCCTGAAGGTCTTCAACCTCACCGTCGCGGCCACCGGGAACAACCAGCGGACCCTGGAGACGCGCGGGATCCCTTCCCTGGCGATCCATGCCCACCGGGGCAACCACGCCGGCTACTATCCCGGCGCCACCAACATCGCCTTGAAGCTCCTCTTCCATCCCGAGACGGGTCAGGTCCAGGGCGCCCAGGCGGTGGGACAGGAAGGCACCGAGAAGCGCATCGACGTGATCGCCACCGCCATCAAGCTGGGGGCGAAGGTCCAGGATCTGGCCGATCTGGAACTGAGCTATGCCCCGCCCTTCTCCAGCGCCAAGGATCCCGTCAACATCCTGGGCTATATCGCCGAGAACGTCTTCAATCGGGAGTATGGGGTGGTCGGGGTCGACCGGATCGAGAGCCTGGCCGCCGAAGGAGCCTTCTTCCTGGATGTCCGTACGCCGACGGAGTTCTCGACGGGCCACTTCCCCGGCGCGGTGAACATCGAACTCGACGAGTTGCGGGAGCGGCTCGGCGAGATCCAGGTCCCCAAGGACACTCCGATCCATGTGAACTGCCAGGTCGGCCTGCGGGCCTACCTGGCCATCCTCATCCTCCGCGCTCACGGCTTCACCCGCCTCTTCAACGTCTCGGGCGGCTACTCGACCTTCAAGGCCTATTCCTACCGACTCGGCACCGCCGCCAGCACCGGATCTCGCGTCGAGGTCGACGAGATCACCGGCCAGAGCCTCCCCGTCGAGGCGGAGGAGTCCTCCAGCCAGGTCAAGCTCGTCGATGCGGTGGGCCTGCAGTGCCCGGGGCCGCTTCTGGCGACCTATCAGGCCGTCCGGGAGGCGGCGGAGGGAGACCGGGTTCGCGTGGTCACCACGGACATGGGCTTCGCCAAGGACATCGAGTCCTGGTGTCGGACCAACGGGCATACCCTGGCCAGTCTCTCCAGGGAAGGCAACAAGCACATCGCCGAGATCGTCAAAGGCTCTCGTTCCGGGGCGGCAGTTTCCAGGGGTGGGGCCTGCGCGACGCAGGAGAACGCCACCCTCGTGCTCTTCAGCGGAGATCTCGACAAGGCCCTGGCCGCGATGGTGATCGCCCAGGGAGCAGCGGCCCAGGGCAAGCGGGTCACCGTCTTCTTCACCTTCTGGGGTCTCAACGCGCTGCGCAAGGAGGAAGCGCCTCCGGTCTCCAAGACCCTGGTGGAGAAGATGTTCGGCATGATGATGCCTCGGGGAGCGGCACGATTGAGCCTCTCGCAGATGAACATGGCTGGCCTGGGCAAGGCCATGATCCAGGGGATCATGAAGGCGAAGAACGTCGATTCGCTGGAGGTCATGATGCGCAAGGCCATGGATTTGGGGGTCACCTTCATCGCCTGCACCATGTCGATGGACCTGATGGGCATCAAGAAGGAGGAACTCCTCGACGGGATCGAGTACGGCGGGGTGGGCGCCTACATCGCGGCCAACGAGAACGCCGGCACCACGCTCTTCATCTGAAGAATCGACTTCGGATCCAGGAACGAGGCCCTGCCGGGAACCCCGGCAGGGCCTCGTCCGTCTCAGCGCCCGTCCGGGCAGGCTACTTCAGCGTCGCCTGACGCCGCTCGGCGTGGCTCATGGCGGCCAGCTTCTTGACGTGCTCCAGGTCCAGGCCCAGGCCCTCGGCCAGGCGGGTTCCATACTCCACGTCTGCGTTGTAGCATTGGGAGACGTGGCGGTACTTCACGTTCTCGGTGACGGGCATGATGTCGGCGATGGTGTTGGAGATCAGAAGCGAGCGCTTCTCTTCGGTCATCAGCCGGTACAGCCGGCCCGGAGCCTTGAACACATCGTCGGTGGGGTCGTCCTTGGGGTCGTAGTGCCAGGCGGCCCCCTCCAGGTCCAAAGGCGGCTCGCGGAACTCGGGACTGTCCGCCCACTGGCCCTCGCTGTTGGGATCGTAGTGCACCGTGGCGCCCAGGTTCCCGTCCACGCGCATCATCCCGTCGCGGTGGTAGGAGTGCACCGGGCATCGGGCGGAGTTCACGGGGATCTGGTCGTGGTTCACCCCCAAGCGGTAGCGCTGGGCGTCGCCATACGAGAAGAGACGGCCCTGCAGGAGCTTGTCGGGCGAGAAGCCGATTCCCGGCACGACGTGGGCCGGGTTGAAGGCGGCCTGCTCGACGTCTGCAAAATAGTTCTCGGGGTTCTTGTTGAGCTCCAGGATTCCCACCTCGATCATCGGGAACTCGCCGTGGGGCCAGACCTTGGTGATGTCGAAGGGGTTCTCGTAGTGGTTTTTGGCCTGCTCTTCGGTCATGACCTGGAGGTACAGGGTCCAGCTCGGGAACTCTCCGCGCTCGATGGCCCCGAAGAGGTCGCGCTGATGGCTCTCACGGCACCTGCCGACCAGCTCGGCGGCTTCCTGGTTGGTCAGGTTCTTGATCCCCTGCCGGGTCTTGAAGTGGAACTTGACCCAGACCCGCTCGTTGGCGGCGTTGATCATGCTGAAGGTGTGGCTGCCGAAACCGTGCATGTGCCGATAGGAGGCGGGGATGCCCCGGTCGGACATCACGATGGTGATCTGGTGCAGGGCCTCGGGAAGCAGCGTCCAGAAGTCCCAGTTGTTCTGGGGGGTGCGCAGGTTGGTCTTGGGATCGCGCTTGACCGCCCGGTTCAGGCCGGGGAACTGCAGAGGATCGCGCAGGAAGAAGACCGGCGTGTTGTTGCCGACCAGGTCCCAGTTCCCCTCCTCGGTATAGAACTTGATGGCAAAACCACGGATGTCCCGCTCGGCGTCGGCCGCCCCGCGCTCCCCGGCCACCGTCGAGAAGCGGACGAAGACGGGGGTCTGCTTTCCCACCTCCGAGAAGAGCCTGGCGCGGGTGTATCGGGTGATGTCGTGGGTCACGGTGAAGTGGCCGAAGGCGCCACTTCCCTTGGCGTGCATGCGCCGCTCGGGGATCACCTCCCGGTCGAAGTGGGCCAGTTTCTCGAGGAACCAGACGTCCTGGAGGAGTTGCGGGCCGCGGGAGCCGGCGGTCAGGATATGGGTGTTGTCCGCCACGGGGGCGCCGACCGCGTTGGTCATGCGGGGAACATTCGTCTTGTGGTCTGCCATTCGGTCCTCCTGGGGGTGGAATTCGACATGCGGGAGACTCCATGTTCTGGACCGGGGAACGCCTTCCTTCGGGAGGTCGGCACTCCTTCGGCACGCTTTGGAAGGCACAGGTCGACCCGGCTGGAAGGGCGAAGTCCTCTCCATGCGCATTGGAACCCCACTCGTCGTGTTGCTCTTGTCGCTTTTCGCCCTCCCGGCCCTGGCCGGGCCCGTGCACGATTCGGCGGCCTCGGGAAACCTGGCCCGGGTCCGTGAACTGCTGGAGGTCCAGGGGATCCCGGTCGACCAGTCGGGATATCTGGGCGAGACGGCCTTGCATCAGGCGGCCTCCCGGGGGAGGAACGAGGTGGTGGAGTACCTGTTGGCTCGGAAGGCCTCGGTCGACCCGCGGGATCGCTCGGGGCGGACTCCGCTGGACTGGGCCTCGACCGGGGGGCAGCTCGAGGTCATGGCCCGGTTGCTGGACGCCGGTGCCGATCCCGACGCCCGCAGTTCGGGCGGCTACGCCATCGTGCACTCGGTGGCCGAGATCGGCAGCCTGGACGAGGCCCGTCGCGCCGAGGTCCTTCGGCTCCTGGTGGCCCGGGGCGCCGATCTCCAGGCCCGGATGCGCGGAGCCAGCGTGCTGCATCTTCTGGCTCGAGGTGCGCACATGGAGTCGATGAAGGCGGTGGTCGAGCTGGGAGTGCCGGTGGATGGGGAGACTCCCGAGGGCCTGACCCCCCTGCACCTGGCCGCGGCGGCGGGCCAGTCCCGTCCGGTCCTTCTGCTGCTGGAGTCGGGCGCTCGCGTGGACCAGGCTTCCCAGGATGGCTCCACGCCCTGATGAAGGCCGCGGCCCAGGGAAACCCGGCGGTGGTGAAGGCCCTGTTGGATGCGGGAGCCTCCCGGGGCCTGCGCAACCGTCAGGGGCGGACCGCCCTGGAGATCGCGCGAGCTCGCGGTCATCTGGAGGCAGTTCGTCTTCTGCAGGAGGGAAGCTAGGGGATGCGCTTCATGAACTCGCGGTCCGGGCTCCCTCGTCTGGCCCTGTTGCTGGGGATTCTCTGGTTTTCCCTGGGCATGCCCGTCCTGGCTGGCCTTCCCGAGGTCCAGGCCGTCCTGGAGCCGGAGGCGAAGGTCCGGGATTTCGCAGGCTGCAGCCTGGCCTGTGCCATCGGCTGGAGCCTGGCGGTGAGCTCCTTCCTGCCCCCCGAGAAGGGCAACCACTATGACGCTTCTCGCCTGGAGGATGGCTCCGAGAAGACCTGCTGGGCCAGCAAGGGCGCCGGCGAGTGGCTGGAATGGAACTTCAAGTCGGCCCGCAACCTCGAGCAGGGCATTCCCATGCGTGGATTCCGCGTCTACAACGGGTACGGGAAGACCCCTGAGATCTGGCGGAAGAACTCGCGGGTGAGGGTGCTGCGCCTCGAGCTCAACCGGACCCCTCTTCTGCGCATCCACCTGCTGGACGCCCCGGGCGTCCAGAGGGTCTCCTTCCCCGAGATCCTGGTGCGACCGGGGGACAAGGTGCGGGTCCTGGTTCAATCCACCTTCCCAGGCTCCCACTGGACCGATACATGTCTTTCGGAGATCATCCCCGACGGGGCCCACTGAACTTCCCTGGCCGGGGCCGTCCGGGGTTCGGGAGTGGTGGGGTCCTGGAGGAGCCCTGGGAGCGTTCCGCTGGAGGTCTCGGCATCACCTGTCCTTCGAAGGAGCTGGATCTCGAAGCGGTGGCCGGAGCTCGCGCAGGGCGGGTAGGCGGTCTCCCACGGAGGGGTGCACCAGGCTGGAGGATGGGCCATCCTCCAGCTCTGGACGGGCTGATAGACCTCGAGCCAGGGGAAGTCCCGGAAAGCCTGTTCCCGAGGGATCCCTTCCGGTCGGATCAGGAGCAGGAAGTCGAATCCCCTCGGGTCCGGGGGGGGCGCCGGGGATCCGGCTCGGCGGATTTCGAAGCGCATCTCGAGGCCCCGGAGGCCGGCCAGGGCCTCGAGGCGATCCGCAGGGACGCTCCAGGAACGGCCTTCCGGAAAGAGATCGCAGACCAGCAGTCCGGCGGGTCGGTGGGCCAGCACCGCCTCCCAGGGATAGGGCACCGGATTGGGGGGAAGAGTCCGCACGATCCGACCCAGGGTGAGGGAGGGGGCCTGACGCAGGTTCAGGGGGAGGGCCCCCGGCGCCCACAGGAAGGAGCCCACCTGCATCAGGGACAGGGCCAGGGCGCCGATCAGGATGCCGGCCTTGAGGAGCCTTCCCAGCCGGTCGACCTGCCAGGCCAGCGGGGCCATCCCTGCGAAGACCAGGAGGGGGGTGGCACTCAGGATGTAGCGGGGCAGCCAGCGGGCTCCTGAATCCGCGATGGCCAGGACTCCCAGCGCAGTGGCGGCCAGGGCCGTCAGGACGCTGTCGCGCAGGCTCCTGGTGCGCAGGCAGGCCACCATCGAGAAGGGCAGGAGCAGGAAGGCCCCCGTCCAGGTCGTCCCGATCTGGAGCAGGTACTGAGGCAGGGTCACCCCCAGTGAGTGGGGATGGCCGACCGTGTCCAGACCTCGGGCCTGGATCGAGGCGAAGTTGTCCAGATACCACGGCAGGCTCAGAACCAGGGCCAGGCCCACCGAGAGGGCCAGTCCCGCTCCCGGATTCCAGAGGCCGGGGCTCGGGGAGTCGCTGTGCCGGAGCCATCCGGCCAGTGCAACAAGCAGCAGGGCCAGGCCGATCGTCGCCACCCAGGCCTGGGTCGGAGGTTGTTCCCGCTCCGAGAACGGGGCCAACACGAGCAGGACCAGGCAGGCCACCCCGGCGGCGCCGAGCAGCAGGACTCGGGCGGTCCGGCCGCCCCTCCAGGTCCGCACTCCCGCAACAAGCCAGGGGAGCAGGGCGAAGGAGAGGAACTGGAGCGAGGCGAGCAGGCCGGCTCCAGCCCCCAGGCCGATCAGGAGGGTCGGGAGGGGCCGGGTGAATCCCCGACTCCAGGCCAGGGCAGCCATCAATCCTGCCAGGCAGGCGGCCGAGATCACCTCCAGGCCCAGGAGGCGCCCGTAGGTGGTCAGCCAGGGGGCGCCTGCGGCCACCAGGGCAACCAGGAGGCTTCCCGTCGGCTTGAGGTGGAAGCGGGCCCAGGCCCACGTCGCGAAGACGAAGGGGACCGAGCAGCAGGCCAGGCTCTTCTGGGCGACGCGGATGTCCATGCCCAGGAGGTTCCAGCCGGCCAGCACCACGCGATAGGGGAGCGGGGGATAGGGATAGGGGGTCTCCAGCGGCCGCCAGGCCAGCCCGACCAGGTGCATCAGGTGGGGATGGGCGTCGTCGTACAGGAAGTCGTGGTGAAGGTCGATCCAGGCGAAGTCCAGGCCCAGGAACACGGCCGCCACGGCGGCCACGGCGAGGATCTCCCAGAGTCGGATCGGGACCCCGGAGCCTGAAGGCGGCGGGGGTGGGTTGGAGCCAGGGCGGGGGGCAGATTCGCCGACACAGGCCATGGCCTCGGATTCACCTTGCCCGGCCCGCCTCCTGGTTGCCCTGGGAAGGGCCCGAGGAACCCGGGAGAGGTCCAGGTGGGCGCGCCGAGGCGCGAACTCCGTCGGCGCGGTCGCCGCCTCGGTGGCCTCGGCCCTGCGCAATGGCTCCAGTCCGCGCTTTACAGCCCTGGCTGCTTTCGATAGAATGCCATGGTCGGCAAATCCTGGCCGCGGCCCCTCCTGGATTCATCCTCCAGGCGGGGCGTTTTGGAGGTGGGACTCCGCAAATCACTCCGGGAATGGAGATTTGCAATGATCGCTCTGGGAACCCATATCATCGCCGAGCTGTCTCAGTGCAGGCAGGACCGGCTGGCAGACCTCGACCTGGTTCGCAACGCCATGGTCCGGGCTGCCCAGGAGGCGGGCGCCGAGGTGCGCGAAGTCGCCTTCCATCGATTCTCTCCGCAAGGCGTCAGCGGTGTCGTGGTGATCGCAGAATCACACCTGTCGATCCACACCTGGCCCGAGCTCGGATATGCAGCCATCGATGTCTATACCTGCGGGCTGCACACGGACCCGGAAAGGGCCTGTCGTTATCTGGCCGAGTTCCTGGGATCCAGGCAGATGACCCTGACCACCCTGGACAGGGGCCTGCCTCGTCCGGGAGGCGCCTTCGGCCACGTCCTGCGCAGCGAGGGCCAGGACGTCGCCGTGTCCCACCGGGTTCGCCGCGAACTCTTCCGTGGGCGGACGGCCTTCCAGGAGGTGGCCCTGCTGCAGAACCCCCTGTATGGCACCTACCTGCTGCTCGACGGGGATTTCCAGTCCGCGACCCGCGACGAGTTCATCTACCACGAGACGATCGTCCATCCGGCCATGATCGTCCATCCCGAACCGCGAAGGGTCGCGATCCTGGGGGGCGGAGAGGGGGCCACCCTGCGCGAGGTGCTGCGCCACCCCAGCGTCCAGGAGGCCTTCCTGGTGGATCTGGATCGGGAGGTGGTGGAAGTCTGCCGGCGCCACGCTCCCGAGTACGCCTCCGGAGCCTTCGAGGACCCTCGGGCCCGCCTGGTCTTCGGCGATGCCCGGGCCTTCCTGGAGGGAGTCGAGGGGAGCTTCGACGTGGTGATCAGCGATCTGACGGATCCCCATCCCGAGAGCCCGTCGCAGAGCCTCTTCTCGCAAGGATTCTTTCGCCTGGTCCGGGAGCGCCTCGCCGAGCCGGGGATCTTCTCGATGCAGGCGGGCCGGGGGGACTTCCTCTATCTCGAAGGCCATCGCAGGATCCGTGAGGCCCTGGCCCGGGTCTTCCCCAAGGTGACCAGCCTGGTGGCCTCGATTCCCTCCTTCCACGCCAACTGGGCTTTTGCCACGGCTTCCTCGAGCCTGGACCCTGCGCTCCTGGACTCCTCGGAGGTGGATCGTCGGCTGGCGGCCCGTGGGCTTGACGGGCTCCGGCATTACGACGGGACCTCCCATCTCGGACTTCTTTCCCCTTCCAAGGCGGTCCGGGCCACCCTGGAACCGAAACCCTCCAGGCGCTAGCATGTCTTATGGGGGAGAGGGATTGCGTGCTCGCGAGGAGGCCCACCACGCGGATGAGGTGCTTTGCTGAGTCGGGCTCGAGGCGGGCCCTCCTGCGGGCCTTCCTGCTGGCCCTGGTCCTGGTCCTGGCCTGGAGCGGCAGGGCCCCGGCCCAGGGGTGGGGGCCGGTTGCGGCCGACCCCATCGAGGCTTCGCTCCTGGCCCGCGACGAGATGGTTCGGCGCTTCTACCTCTTCAACTTCCCTGCGGATCCCCGGTATGAGGCCGTGCTCTCGCGGATCGGGGAGCGGGTGAATCCCCAACTGCACAAGGTCTTTCCGAACAGCGAGGAGGAGGTCACCTACGGGGTCTTCCTGTCCAACATGGGCTTCAACGGGGTGGCCTGGCACCGGGTGGTGATCCTGGACAGCCTGCTTCTGGACACCCTGCACCGGGTCGCGGAGGCCATCGCGGTCTACGGTCGTCTGGAGACCCCCTATGTGGACCAGTTGGCCGCCTTCATCGGGACGCTGGCAACCCAGGGGGGCTATGGGGCGCCCCTGCGGGATCGCGCCAGGATCGATCCCGAGAATCCCTATCGGATTCCACCTCCGCCCGGCCTGAACTTCCAGGCTCAACGCCGGGCCGAAGAGATCTTCGAGGAGATGCTGGCGGCCTGGGTCTGCCACGAGTTGAGCCACTGCTATCTGGGGCACGCCCGGGAGAAGATCGAGGAGGCTCTGCGTCTGCAGAGCCAGTATGGGGGGCAGGTCCCCCCTTGGGTCCTGGAGGCGCAGATCCAGCAGCATCTGAACTACCGGCTGGCCCCGGCCAAGGAGTTGCAGGCGGATCGGGCAGGCGCCCTGGTGGCCTTCCATGCCGGGTATGGCCTGGAGGGCTTCCGTCGCTGGTATGCCTTCATCGACCGCATCGAACAGCACACCGGGACCGCCTTCCAGCAGCACCGAACCCATCCCCATGGGGCTCAGCGCTTCCAGGCCGTCCAGGAGGTGTACGAGTCCTGGGCGGGCGGTCAGGACTGAGAAGGATCCGACCCCCAGGCGCTCAGCCTGCAGGGGCCTGCTGGTAGTGCAGGCAGGGCTGCCCGCAGGTGATCGGCGCCTCATCGAAGTTCGGGCACCAGGTCACCAGGGCTTCTTCAAAGGGCCTCTCGTCGGTCTGCACCTGGATCCGTGTTTCACGCCCGTTGAGCGGGCAGAGGACCTCCAGCTCCTCGAGGTCGATCTCGCGATCCTCCGGTCCGATCATGGCCGGGTCCCCCTTTCACTGCGAAGTGCCCCAGCACATGGTAGCAGGGCCTTGCGAGGGCCTCAATGACCGGCGACAGCCCGGTTCAGAGCCCGATCCGCCCTCGCAGGGATTTCAGGCTGGCCAGGGTCCGCTTGAGGTTGGAGCGCGCCGCATCCTCGTAACGCTCTCGAAAGGTCTCGCTGAGGAAGATCGCATGCCGCTTCAGGAGACGCTTGAGGACTCGGGCCCTTCCCGCGCGGTAGAGGATCCGGGGCAGGTGGCGGTATTCCTTGCGGATCCGGCGCTCGTAGTCGGCGTATTCGTCCAGGGGATGGCCCAGGATCGAGAGATCGGCATCCATGAGCAGTTGGGCGTCGAGTTCTGCGGGGATCCGATCCTGGCGGGTGGCCAACACCAGCCAGGCGATGCGCTCGCGTGCTTCGGCCGGAACCTGGGCCTCCTCCAGGACCCGCAAGGCCCACTCGACGCTGCGGTTCTCGTTGTCTCCGCGACGGGGATCATAGACCACGTCGTGGACGAAGGCGGCGAAGAAGACCTCGGCAGGTCTGTCCATCTGGTCGCGAACCCCTTCGAGTTCGGCCAGGCAGAAGTCCAGGTGTTCGAGGTTGTGATAGAGTCGGTGGTCTTCCGACCAGCATTCTTCGAGGCTCCGAAGGACCGGTCCGGGGTCGCCCTGGGCCTGGAGTTCCTGCCAGGTGGCACGAAAAAGTTCGCTTCTGTCCATGCTCCCATGTTCGTCGGCGCCTGGAGGAACCCCGCCGCGCTTGCGGAAGGTCGGGCCCAATCTCAAGAAACACCCAAGGAGCCTGCTCTTCGTGACGATCTCTCGGGCTGAGGGCAACCGGTCAAGCCTCGAAGGGCGGGCAGCCTCCTCGGCATGAGCGATTCGCCCCGTCCTCCCTCGACCTTGCGCAACCTGTCGATCTACGCCCAGGTCTCCTTGGCCATGGTCGCCGGCGTCTACCTGCTCTGGGCCTTCGTGGGCGGAATCGATGCCCAGATCGCGATGCTGGCCGACCCGACCCTTCAAGCCCAGGTCGAGGAGGCGACCCGAGTCCATCAGGGCAGCGAGGAATGGGTTCTGGAGGTCCTGAGGATCGTGGCTCCTCGCATGCACTGGCCGGCCGTGGCCCTGGTCACCAGCCTGATGGCCTTCCCCCTGCTGGGGTGGCTCCTGGGGCGCTTCGCCGACGACCCGTCCTGGGCGGGAGTCCTGCCCATGGTCGATCTGCTCAGCGGCTTGAATCCGGTGATGCTGGGGCATCAGGAGTTGATCCCCGTCCTGCCTCTCCATCAGCAGGTCGGGATCCTGCTGCTCCAGATCCTGACCATCCACCTGGCCGCGCAGTGGGCGCACGCCCGCAGGCTCTCGCGAGAGCTCTCGCCGAGCGGGGAGGATCCCCAGGCCTGAGGCCGAGAGGGACTCCGGCCGGCGGGCTCTTCTCAGTCGCGGACCTCGAAGCCGACTTGTTGCAGCCAGGCTTCGGACCAGGACTCCTCCACCCGGATCACCCGGGCCGCCGCAGGGCCCCGTCGCAGGGCATCCAGGAGCTGGATCAGGACGTTTCGGGGTCCTTCCGCCAGGACTTCGATCGAACCATCCGCCCGGTTGCGCACCCATCCGGAGAGTTCCAGGGCTTGGGCCCGGCGCAGGACGTGCCAGCGGAAACCGACCCCCTGGACCCTTCCGTGCACCCTGGCCCACAGGCGCTCCCTCATCGACGCCCCGGGCCCAGGCTCCGCCACTGCAGGGTGAGCAGCCGGAGCACGGCCTCCTCCAGATCGCGGGCCAGCCCCAGGCGTTGGATCAGGCGACGGGCCGTCTCCCGCAGGTCCTCGGGGTTCTCGGGGAAGGACGAGCGCGGGTCTTCCGAGTCGAAATCCAGCCGGATCTGGTCGTAGGTCTGGATCTCGGCGTCCCCATCCTGGCAATGGCGCAGGATCTCGATATCCTCGAGCGGCAGGTGATCCGCCACCTGGCAGAGATGCTCGAAGAAGGGCGAGAAATGGGTCCGGTCGGCCATTCCCACGGCTTCACCCGAGAGGGGCCAGGGACCGGCTGCGCTTCCGGGACCCAGGGGGAACCGGAGGCCCTCGCACCCAGCCAGGGCCGGGCGCACTTCCAGGAGGGCCGGGCGGGGGTCGGCCTGCAAGGTCAGGTTCAGGCCCGCCACCAGCCCGCAGAGGGCCTCGATCCGGTCCCGGTAGGGGCGGGGGCGCGGCGGGTCGTCCCGCACCAGGAAGCGGGCTCCTGGGCTCCGGTCCTGGGGGAAGATCAGGAAACCCCGCACGTGGTCGGTCACCTGGGCCGTCAGTCGGCTGGCCTCCTCGGCCTTGCGGGCCTGGGGGTCGGTCCGCCTGGCCCGCACCTCCAGAAGGTCCGGCACCGGGCGGACCGGAGCCAGGGCCAGGGTGACCAGCGAGGATCTGGCCGCCGAGGAGACGCCTCGACTGGGATCGGTGCGAAGCCTTTCGAGGATGGCCAGGGCTTCATCCGGGGCCAGGGTCCCCAGGGTGGTTCCCATCAGGCGGGCCACGACCCAGCGAACCGTCGACTGCGTCGAGGCGGCGTGGGTTCGCAGGATGGGGAGGAGCCGACTGACCAGGGCTCGTGCCTCGGGAGGGGGGGCCAGGGCGATGCCGGCGGCCAGAAGACCGGTCTCGGCTGTTTCCGCCATGTCCAGCATGGCCAGCAAGGCGGGGTGGGCCAGCAGCTCTTCCCGGACCCCGTCAGGACGGCGGGCAGCCTCCAGGATCGCCTGTCTTCCCTGGCCCTGGATGGCGTCGCAGGTCAGCCGGATGAAGGGCGCGGAAACCAGGCCCAGTCGCACCTGGGAGAGGAGGCGGGGGTGATCGTGAAGGGAGGTCATGGTCTCGTCGCGCAGACCCTCCAGGGCAGCCTGGAGCTCGGTGAGACCTTCAGGAAGGAGTTCGGGATCCTCCAGGGTCGACAGTTCGTGGCGGCCCATCTCGGTGAGGACCGGGGGCAAGGAGTCGGCCGCGGGCAGTTCCACGATCTCGCCGGTCCAGCGGAGTTCCTCGGGAGAGCCCAGGAGATCCTCGGCCGAGAAACGGGCGTGGAAACGGAATGAGATTCGACCCCGGAGATCCGCCCAGGTGGTCAGGACCGATTCCCGACCCTCCAGTTCCTCGGGAGCCGCCGGCAGGACCCGACCCAGCGCGCGGCTGGCGAAGGAGGTCTCGGGTCCCGGGCAGGCCGTCCACAGGACCTGGCGATCCTGGGTCGCCCGGTAGCAGGCGTGGACCGGCAGTCCGGTCTGGGCCAGCACCTCCAGGTCCCGGGTGTGCAGGTTCTCCAGGACAGGGAGGTGGACCAGCACGCAGGTGGGGGCCTGGAGCGCCGGAGCCTCGTCGGGGGTCAGGAAATCCTGCCCCACCTGGATCAAGGCCTGCCCCTCAGCCAGGGCGACCAGACTCGGGATCTGCTCGGCGGGGACGCGGAAACCCCGCAATTCGAAGTCGCAGGCTCCCCCGACGGCGGCCAGGGTGTAGGCCGTCGTCGGGGGGCGGTCCTTGGAGCGGATCAGGTCTTCGACCTGTTCGCCCGTGAGCAGGCCCAGTTCGGCTTCGATGAAGAGGCAGAGGGCCGCCATGGTGCCCCGGGAAAGCGAGCGCCCCCGGGCTGCCAGGAGCCGCCTCAGGGCCAGTTGCGATCGGTCCGAGAGCGCCGAGGAGTCGCGGAGATCCCGACGCAGGATGCGGACCACTCCGGCCGCGGCCCCGGCCTTGCTCTGGGCGGCCAGGTCCGTCAGGACCCGCAGCGCCGAGTCCTGGGTCAGGGCCCGGGAGGCCGCGGCCAGCGCGCGCTCCAGGGGCGAGGTCTCCTCGGACTCGTCATGGACGCCCAGGGCCGTCCGGACCAGGATCTCCTCGAAGCGGTCCAGGACGCCGGGTTGTGGCTCGTAGGGAATGGCCTCCTCCAGCAGGATCGCCATCTGGTCCAGTCCCAGGGTTCCGGCCTCCAACTCCGCGGCCAGGCAGGCCGCTCCGAGGATGGTGCCCGACATCTCCACCCGACGCGTGGCCAGCTTCTCGGAGAGCCCGCTCAGGGGGGCAGCCTGGAAGATCACGGCCATGCGGCGTTGGCGCATCAGGCCCACGGCGTCGCGGACGCGGGCCGAGTGCAGGCTCTCGGCGAGATCGTTGAGGATCTGCAACTGATTGCGCCGCTGATGCATGCAGGCGCGCAGGTAGGAGGCCATCTCGGCCACGCCCGGCAGCTCGCGGAAGACCGGCTGGAGATCCTCGAAGGGTCGGAAATCGCTGACGGAGAGCCCAGGAGGAAGCGTGAACTCCAGGATGACCTCGACCGAGTCGGGTGCCCGGTCCGAGCGGAAATGGAACTCCAATCCGTCGGGGATGGCCACGGCGCGGATCCGACGAAGGACCGGTGGACTTCCCGAAGAGGCCGTGTTGAGGACCTTCAGGCGGATCCACTGTCTGGTTCCGGTCGAATCCCGGAGGGGCAAGCGCAAGACGGTGTCCCGTTCGCCCTCCACCCGGGTCAGGGCGGCCTCCAGGGTTCCCTGGATGCTGAAGAGGCGCCGGCCATCCAGAAGGCTGGTCAGGGCGACCTGGCCAGGGTCAACCTGGTGGGCCTTGATCATGGCCTCGTTGGAGACAAGAGCCGTGTCCTCTGGAGTGGGAGCCTTCTTCAGGCGCCGGACCAGGCTCCGGAGACTCGTCTCGATCCTGTGACCCAGCCCCGCCATCTCAGAGAGTCTTCCCTTTCCGTCAGCCAGCCTCTTCCCACCTGCACCTTGTCAAGACGCGCTTCAGCCTGACCAGACCTTTCGGCCCCCAAGGTGAGTCTCCCGCCCAGTATAGCAGCCTCGGGCCACGAAGCCAGATCCGGGCAGGACCTTTCCTCGTCCCACGGCGAAGGAAGGGGCAAGTCTCCAGAAAGGCGTTGACTCAAGCGAGATGATCCTGGATCGCGAAGCCGAGAGGGTCCTGATGGAGTGGGGCGTGGTGCACAGCGCCTTGGTGCAGGGGGCCTCAGACCTCCATTTTTCGGCCGGTTCTCCCCCCATCGCACGGATTCACGGGGAGCTGGTCCGCATGGAGCCCGACCCCATCACCCAGGAGGAGATCAACAAACTGATCGATCTCCTGACCGATCGCTACCTGAAGAGCGTCTTCTACGAGGATGGGGGGCGGGATCTGGACTATACCGTCGAGTTCCCCACCATGCGTCGCCGGTTCCGCCTGAACGTCTTCAAGCAGTATCACGGCTCTTCGATCTCGATGCGGGTTCTGGCCCACCGGATCCAGACTTTCGACGAACTGGGCCTGCCCAGGCCCTTCGAGGGCATGGCCTTCGAGAAGAACGGCCTGGTCCTGGTCACAGGGGCCACCGGCTCGGGCAAGTCCACCACGATTGCGGCCATGATCGAACTGGTGAACCGCAAGAGCCAGCGCCACATCATCACCGTGGAGGACCCGATCGAGGTCCTCTTCGAGAGCAAGCGCTCGATGATCGAACAGCGCGAGGTGGGCACCCACGTCGAGAACTTCCACGTCGCCCTGCGCGGAGCCCTGCGTCAGGACCCCGACATCATCTTCGTGGGCGAGATCCGCGACGCCGAGACCGCGGCGATGACCCTGCGGGCCGCCCAGGTCGGGGCGCTGGTGCTGGCCACCCTGCACACGCGGAGCGCCATCGAGACGGTCTCGCGATTCCTGTCCTTCTTCGACGACAACCTTCGGGTCAGCGCGCGCCACCAGTTGACCGACGTGATCCGGGGCATCATGTGCCAGAGGCTGATTCCGCGTCGCAGCGGCACCGGCCGGGTGGTCGCCGCCGAGGTGTTGATCTCGAATTCGGCGGTCAAGCACATCATTCGCGACGATCGCACCCACCTGCTGCATTCGTTGATGGAGATCGCGGCTTCCAGCGGCATGACCACGATGGAGGAATCCCTGCTCAATCGCTATCACGAGGGGCATATCGATCTCCAGACCGCCTTCGACAACTGCAACGACAAGCAGGCCTTCATCTCGGCCCTGCCTCCTGAGCTCCAGAAGGAGGTCCAGATGGACTGGGAGGTGGAGATCGAGATCAAGCGCCTCGAGCAACTCCGCGAGACCCAGAAGAGGCAGGTGCAGACCCGGACGCTGTAGACCCCCCGTCCAGGAACCCTTTCACATCGTTTTAACACGGTGAGCCTCCTGGCTCGGTATCATCAGGATGGAAGCACCAGAAAGGGGCTTGTGTCTTGAATCCCATCACGCCCAACCCGACCCCGGCCTCCAGCCTGCGGGCCCTGGCCTCCGCCCCGCAGGCCTCCGTCTCGGCGCAGGAAGGCCCTGGTCTGGACGAGTTCCAGGCTGCCAGCCCGGACAAGCATCGCAAGGGCTTCGAAGCGGCCTACACCGCTGCCTCGGCCGTCCGCTTCCTGGCTCAGGGGGCGGCGCGCGCGGGTCAGGTGTACGCGTTGGCCGGTGGGTTGGCGGGTCTGCCTGGATGGTCTTTGAGCGGACCCCTGGCGCTGGCCGCAGGGACGATCGACGTTGCGGTCGGGGCTTCCCAAGGGCGCCAGGCCGCCGTGAATCGGGATGGGCACGGTGCTTTGAAGGGAAGCCTGCAGCTCTTCCAGGGGTTGGCCACCTACGCAGCGGTGGCGGCTCCCGCCCTGGGGGCTCCGGCCCTGGTCGGAGCCGTGGCGGGAGGCGCTGCGGCTGCGGCTCTCGTCGGTCGTTTGGGCGTGGCGGCCCACGAGAAGCTCCAGGAGCGCAAGCAGGCTCACTCGGAACCCGAGACCCAGGCCCCCCAGCCTGCACAGGCTCCGGCCTCTCCGGCTCCAGCCGGGGAATCCTCGGCGCTTCCAGCCTTCAGCAAGGCCAGCGATCTCGGCGAGGTCGGGGGGAGCCGCAAGTTCGAGAAGGCCTTTGCCTTCAGCCAAGCCAACGACCAGTTCTTCCGAGGCATCGGCGGCATGGGGGCGATGTGGAACACCGTGGAGGCCATCCGCGGGAGTTCTCCCAAGGCGATCTACGGGATGCTCGGGATGGTCGGTGGGACCTATTCGCTCTTGGGCGGGCTCAGCAAGACCCGCTCCTCGGCCATCAATCGCCACCTTCCGGACACCGTCTCGGGCGCCTTGCAGACGGTCCAGGGCGCGGCGACCATGGCGGTGTCCATGGGGCTGGGCCGCCCGGCCGCCATCGTGGCTGCCGGGGCCTGGGTGGCCAACACGGTCTGGAGCGTCCTGGGTCAGGTCAGGGCCGTCACCGGGGACGAGGGCGGCAAGGAGAAACCGGCTCCTGAGCCCCCGCCAGCGCCCCCTGCTCCCCCGTCTCCGCCCGAGGACTGAAAAACCAGGTCGAACTTGGAGAAACCAGACGAGCCCGGCCAGGTCGGCCGGGCTCGTCTGCGTTGTGGGGAGGGTGGACCCGAACCGGATCGGGTCTGGGGGGCCTCCCGCAAGCCGGTGGCCCTCCGAGGAGGTCACTCGTCCCAGAGCTTCTTGCCACCGAAGTGGCGTGCGGTTGCCAGGCCCACCTTGTTGGCCAGGGGCTGGTTGGAAAGCTCGATTCCATCGCGGATCTGCTGATACTGCTCGAAGATCCCGTAGAAGTTCTGGATCCAGGGGCTGAGGAACATCAAGGCTCCCGCGGTGGCTCCGAAGGGCGCCAGGGCCGGGATCACGTGGCTGAGGTTGGCGGTGGCCTTCATGCCGGCCTTGGCGATGTCGAAGGCGTTGCCGACCACGGCCTGGCGGTCCTTGAGTTCGCTGGCCGAGTAGACCAGGCCCTCCAGGGCCTGGGCTGCGTCCCAGCCAGCCCCGGCCACGCCTGCGTAGACTGCGGTCTGCGGGTTGAGGAAGAGCATGCCCGTGGCGGGACGCCCGCCCCAGGCGTTCATGGCGTTGGTCCAACCGATCATGGAACCCAGGCGGAGCGGGGTCGTCAGCTTGGACTTGTGCTGCGAGACGTTGGCGTGGATCCGGTCCAGCGCGGTCTCGGACAGGCCCAGGGATCTGGCCGCGCGGTTGAAGCCCGAGTCCCGCGCGGACTTCGTCAGGACCTCATCCCAGCCGGTGTCGGCAGCGAAGGCGATCTTGTCGTAGTGGGCCTCGTGCGAGAAATCCTTGGGGATCGGCGTGCCGTCTGGCCGGAAGAAGCCATAATGCGTGGGTCCGAAGACCGACATCCCGTGGGCATTCTTGTCATACCTGCCCAGGGCGGCGTCCCCGACCAGGGCCCCCTCGATGGCCTCCATGGCGGCCTGCGCGGCAGACTGGATCCTGGGGTTGGACAGTTGCGGGTCGGCCTGGACGAGCTGGGCGAAATGGAAGGCATCCCGCGAGTTCTGGTAGGCCTGGTTCTTGGACCTTCCCTGGAAGTCCTGGGTCTTGTCCAGCAACTCGCGGATCTTCGCGGCCGGGACCTCGGCGGCCAGGAGCTCCTGGGACAGGCCATCCCAGGCCTTCTTCACGTCATCCATCTTCTCCAGGTCGATGGCCGAGATGGTGGACGAGAACTGCGAGGCCGTGGCGGCCATGGAGTTCATCAAGGTCATGTAACGCGCCATGGTCAGCGCGTCCTGGGGCTGGTCGGTGTTGGCCTTCTTCATCTCGTTGGCCATCATGGCCAGGGGCATCCCGCTTCCCGACTGGATGCCCTGAGAGCCCACCATGTAGCCGACATGGTCCTTGATCTGGTAGGCCAGCTCCATGGTGTTGGTGGCCGACCCGTCCAGGTTCAGGACGTCGATCTTCCGGCCGGTCTTCTCGTGCACGTTGGCCAGCGCCTGACCCAGATCCGGAACCTTCATCTGGTTGCCGGTGGTGTCATCCCGCATCATCCCGGAGACTCCGGTGGAGGGGCCCATCATGACGACCATGTAGCGCTTGGCGGGGTAGGCCTGGATGCCCCATTCCAGGAACTCCTCCAGGGAACGGGCGCTGCCCATGTCGGCCTGGCCCAGGTCCTGGACCACGGGGGACTCGATCTTCCTGGTCTGGCCCGGAAGGAAGCCCATCAGGGCTCCTTTGACGATCTCGGCGGGGGTGAACTCCTTGCCGTTGTGCTGGACATGGTAGCGACGCACCCCGCTCCAGTCCTTCGAGAACCGGTCCAACGGACTTTTGGCGCGCCCCACCTGGGCGACGAAGTCCATCTTCTGGTCCGAGCCGACGAACTCCATCTGCTTGAGGGTGGAGATCGCCTGGTTGGCCAGGGCGTTCTTCCCGTTGAGATAGAGCAGGACGGTCCATTCCTTTTCGGCTGCCTCGGAAGATGGCGGGGCCGGAGAGGAATCCGGCGACTTCCTGGGGGCCTCGGCGGCGCGGTCGGTCTCTTCGGGGCGAGGGCCGGGCGCGGGGCCTTCGGCGGCGCGGCGCAGGGCTGCGGCGTCCAGGAAGTTTCTGGGAAGGTTGGGGCCGATCGAGGACATGGGGACCCTCCAGTCTATGCTCCCCTGATTATAGACAGGGGTTGCCGGCGTGGAGGTTTCCGGCATGTTAAAGGAGCAGGGTGGATCCGATCGACCCGTTGTTAACAACTCCGGCCTCCCGCCCTCCGAGGAAGCGTGGTAGTCTCGAGAGGAAAGCCTGCCCAGGAGGAGCCCATGAGCCTCAAGCCGACCGACGCCGTGCGGATCAACCCTCGTCCAGAGGCGCGCCCCCAAGCCGCTCCCCGGGTTCCGACCGAACCCGTCGCCAAGGACGGCTACGCCGGGCAGGCCGAGCCGCAGGTCCAGGCTGCCTGGGCAGGTGGGGTCTCCTACGTGACGCCGATGGAGTTGACCCGGGCCGGAAGCCGCATGCCCCGCCCGGTTGAGCGGATCGACGCGGTCCGCGAGGTCCTGACCATCGAAGATGTCTGGGAGATGGGGATCACGGGCAAGGGAATCGGGGTCGCCGTTCTGGATACCGGCGTCCACCCGCATCCGGATCTCGGAGATCGCCTGGTCGCCTTCAAGGATTTCTGCAACGGCCGGACCGAGCCCTATGACGACAACGGACATGGCTCCCACGTGGCCGGACTGGTCGCGGGGGATGGCACCAAGGCGGGGGGGACCTATCGCGGTTCGGCCCCCGAGGCCGACATCATCGGGGTCAAGGTCCTGGACGGCAACGGCGGGGGTTCGATGGCCAACGTGATCCGTGGCATCCAGTGGTGCATCGAGAACAAGGACAAATACAACATCAAGGTCATGAACCTCTCCCTCGGTGCGGCTGCCAATCAGAAGGAGAAGGACGATCTGGTGGCCCTGGCCGTCAACAAGGCCCTGGAGGCCGGCATCATTCCCGTCATCGCCGCAGGGAACTCGGGCCCCGGTCGCCAGACCATCGGAACTCCCGCCATCTCCCGAGAGGTCTTGACGGTGGGGGCCTACGACGACAAGAACACCGCCACCCATGCCGACGACACGATGGCCTTCTTCTCGAGTCGGGGACCCACCACCCGGGACCGGAACATCAAGCCGGACATCGCCGCCCCGGGGGTGAACATGGTCTCGTTCCGTTCGCCGGGCTCGGCCATCGACCGCGCCAACGTGATGCACCTGGGCGACTACTACGTCCTTCTTTCCGGCACCTCGATGGCCACCCCCGTCGTGGCGGGCATCGCGGCCGACGTGGTGCAGGCCAACCCGGATCTCTCCCCCCGGGAGGTCATCCAGATCTTGAAGGAGACCGCCCAGCCCATTCCCGACACCAAGGCGATCCTGGGAGGTCATGGGCTGGTCGACCCCGCCAAGGCGGTCCGTCGGGCCCTGGAGATGGCCGGATCCTGAGCGCGGGGACCCGGTTCGAGGAGCCCGGTTCCGCCTGGAGCTTCAGCCTGGGTCCGGAAGCTTTCTCGGGGCGGCATTCCCCGACAGGGGCCCTCCTGTTGGACGCTCCTCTTCCTGCAGGCCCGCTTTTCTGCCTCTGCAGAGGAGCCGAAGGCCTTGATGCGAAGCGATCCAGGTGAATACGACCCTCTCTCCGGAAGCGCAGGCCTGCCTTCAGGCCAGGCTCTCTCCGGAACCGGCTGATCCGTCCGAGCCCTCCTGGCATCCCCTCCACACCGTCTACGGAGGGGCCCACCTCTTCTCGCCTCGGACTCCAGCGAAACTCGGCAGCCTCGCGCTGGGAGTCTTGAGCAGGTACGCCGCGGAGCCCGAGGAACTGGCCGAGGCCATGGAGATGGAACCCGAGACGGCCCGGAGGGTCTGGCCCCGGCTCAAGGCTCGGCTGGAGGAGTGCCCGGTCGAGGATTACCGCATTGATTTCGAGGATGGCTATGGGGTCCGCTCAGAGGAGGAGGAGGACCGCCATGCCCTGGAGGTGGCCAACGCCCTGGCGATCGCCATGGGGGAGGGGGGGCTTCCGCCCCGGATCGGGATCCGGATTCGCGCGCTGAACCACCAGACCGCCCCTCGCGCCCTGCGCACCCTGGATCTGGTCTTGACGCGTCTGGTCTCGGAGGCGGGAGGGCTCCCCCGGGGCTTCGTCGTGACCCTCCCCAAGGTCGAGCAGATCGAGGCTCCCGGGATCCTCACCGAGGCCCTGGATCGGTTGGAGGCGGCCCTGGGCCTGCACTCCGGGGTGGTGGCCGTGGAGTTGATGGTCGAGAGCCCGCGGGCCTTGGACCCCGGATTCCTCAAAGCCGGACTCGGGGCATGCCAGGGGCGTTGTCTGGCGGTGCACTTCGGAGCCAACGACTTCCTGACCGCTTGCGGGGTCGCTCCCGCCGAGCAGGATCTGGGTCACCCCCTCTGCGATTTCGCTCGGGCCATGCTGCATGTGGGAGTGGCAGGGGACCCGGTCCGGCTGGTGGATGGGACCACGACGGTCCTGCCCGTCCCGCCTCATCGCGGGGAGAACCTGGACCGCGAGAAGCTTCTGGAGAATCGCAAGGTCGTGCATCAGGCCTGGTGTCGCCACGCCCGGGACATCCGCCGTGGCCTGCGACAGGGCTTCCATCAAGGCTGGGATCTGCATCCCGCTCAGCTTGTCAGCCGTCTGGCCGTCGTCCAGGCCTGGTATCTGGAGGGCGCCGAGGCCGTCGCCGACCGCCTGAAGAACTTCCTGGAAGCCTCGGCGCAGGCCACCCGGGTCGGGACGGTCTTCGATGACGCGGCGACCGGCCGGGCCCTGCTGGCGCATTTCCGCCGGGCCATGGACTGCGGAGCCTTGGAAGAATCGGAAGTCCGCAAGCGGGTCGGCCTGGCCCGGGAACATCTCCTCGCCAACTCCTTTGAGGATCTCCTGGCCCGAAGACTCGCCTGAAGGAGACACGATGCCCCATCTGCGTCAGGATGCCGCCACCAAGGAATGGGTGATCTTTGCTCCGGAGAGGGCACGGCGCCCCGAGGACATGCGCAAGGAATCCCTGGCCCGCAGCGGCTGGACCCACGAACATCCCCATTACGATGGGAATTGTCCCTTCTGCCCGGGGCAGGAGGAGAACACCCCCGGTGAGACCCTGCGCTACAGCAACCCGGACGGGTCCTGGCAGGTTCGCTCCTGTCCGAATCGCTACCCGGCCCTGCTTCCCGGCCCTCCTCCCCAACGCGATGGCGGCCGCTTCGAGCGGCGGATGCAGGGAGTCGGGCGTCACGAGGTGATCATCGAGTCTCCCTGCCACGGGACCACGCTGGCCCTGCAGAACCCGGAAGAGGTGAACCTGGTGGTCCAGGCCTGGGCCGAGCGCTATCGGGAGCTTCGCATGGGGCCCGAGGCCGAGCACGTGATCCTCTTCAAGAATCACGGGGCCCGAGGCGGGACCTCCCTGGCCCATCCCCACTCCCAGGTGGTCTCGCTTCCCGTCACCCCTCGGACGGTTCGAAACCGCATGGAGGAGGCCATGCGCTACCACAACGATTATGGCGAGTGCGTCCACTGCCACATGTTGTGGAGGGAGAAGCTGGACGGCCGGCGCCTGGTGGTCGAGGGTCAGACCTGCAGCGCCTTTGTGCCCTTCGCGGCGGCCTCACCCTACCTGATGTGGATCGTCCCGCATCGGCACAGCGGCTGTCCGTCGGACTTGAGGCCTGAAGAACAGGAGGACTTCGCGGCCGTCCTGCGCGAGACCTTGGCCCGTTTCTATCACGGCCTGGGCGACCCGGACTACAACCTGATCTTCCGGACCGCCAGCCGGGATTATGGCACGGTGCCCTTCGCACACTGGTACGCCGCCCTGATCCCCCGGGTCACCACGCCCGCAGGCTTCGAAGTCGGCACCGGGATGTACATCAACACGCATCTCCCAGAGGATGATGCCCGCTATCTGCGTGATTTCGAATTGCCGGAATGGTCGGTGCCAGGATCGGCCTCCGGGGGAACCTGTCCGGAGCCGCCCTGAGGGGCCGGGGCCTCTCGCGTGAGGCTGCGCAGGGCGTTCACCAGGATCCGGAGATCCTCCCGCCGGGGCCTCAGGACCTCGAAGAAGCACTCGCGGCTGAGCCGGCAGTAGAAGAAGAGCAGGAGGGCCAGCCCGGCAAGGTAGGAGACCAGCGAGGCCGTGGCCGCTCCCAGGACCGAGAGGCCAGGGACCAGCACCGCGCAGGCCAGCAGGTTCAGAGCCACGTTCAGCCAGGCCAGCCCGGAGAGCAGTCCGGGGCGCTTGAGCTGTCCCAGGAAGTAGGGGTTGCACAGTCGGGAGATTCCGACTGCAGCGGTGCCCCCGATCAGCACCATGAAGGCCTCCCCGCTGGTCTGGTAGGCCGGGCCCAGCATCCAGGTGATCAGCCGGGGGATGACCGTCAGGCCCAGGCCGACCAGGATCAGCCAGGCGGCACAGCCCAGGCGGACCAGGAAGGAGACCAGTCTCGTGGCTTCGGCCCGGTCGCCCCCGCTGACCCGTGCGAAGACCGCGTTCTGGATGGCACTGAAGAAGAGGATCGGCAATTCTGCGGCCTGCACCGCCACCGAGTAGAGCCCCACGGCCGCGGTTCCGTGGAAGGCGTTCAGGATGAAGGTGTCGGCGCGCGAGTGCAGTTGCCCGGCGATGGTGCCCAGGTGGCTGCGCAGGCCGAAGCCGGTCAGCCGCCCCATGAGTCCCCGGGTGCGCAGCGGCTGGGGACGGGCAACCGGCCAGGTGAACCAGAGCAGGGCTCCTGCGCCCAGGGCCGAGCAGAGCAGAAACGAGACCAGCAGGCCTCGGACCCCGAATCCCGAGGCCACCAGCCCCTGGCTCGCGCCCAGCCACAAGAGCCCGATCACCGTCATGTCTCCGGCCAGGCGCAGGAGCGCGACCAGGATCTTGGTGCGGCTCATCAGGACCAGGTGACCCGTCCCGATCAGGATGGACCAGACCAGGTTCTGATACAGGATGAAGGGGACGGTGGAGAGGGCCAGCACGTAGTTGATCGGATCCACCCTTCCCGTCAGGCCCAGCCAGGGGATGGGGTAGGCCGCTCCAGCCAGCAGGACGGCGCCCCCCCCCAGCAGCACGGTGAGCAGCAGGGACGCGGTGTGGACCCGCCCGGGGTGCTCTTCGCCCCGGCCCACGAAGACCGAGTTGGCGGCCTCCACCCCCAGGCTGCCGAAGAGCGCGCTGGTCAGGGTCAGGGTATAGAGCAGGTAGTACTGGCCCAGGAGTTCCGGGCCCAGGCTTCGGGCCAACACGAAAGCGGTCAGCAGGGCTGCGCACAACTGCACGACCGTGGCCGTCAGGCCCGCGGTCGTCTTGCGCACCACGGTCGAGCCCTCGGCGGGGTGCGCGCGCCCTTTGGTCACCGCTTCTCGCAGAAGGACCGGGCCTGGGACCGGGGAGCCGGCGGGCACCATCCCGGCGACCGGGTCGCTTCCCGGGACCGGTCGCTCGGGACTCAAGGACCGCACGGGCATGGGTGGAGGAGATTCCTCTTCTCGGCGTCCTGACCGGGGACGCCGAGAACCCTTCGCTTGGCATCCAGGCAGGCATGAGCCGATCCAGCGATCAGGCTCCAAGGGGGAGAAGGCGCCCGTAAAAGCGGGCGCCTTCGTGGCGAGAAGCCTCCCCGCGATGCCGCGAGCGGGAACGTACTTGAACCTGCTTGCGCAGGTGGGTGCGACCTCTCACCCGCCCCTCTGAGGACTCCGCGCGCCAGGCGCGTAACTCGACTCTTCGGTGCGGAGTCATGCTCCCGATGTACGATTGTTGGCTCAGTAACGTGCCCCGACTGACGCGAGCACCGCAGGGTGACTCTCGTCAGGATCATAGCACGGGCCCGCTGTTCCAGGCAAGAGAATTCCGGGGAATCGGCACATGTGCTTGAAGGAGATTCAGGACGAGCCCTCTGGTCCGGAGGTGGGCCGGCCTGGGGAGGCGGGCTCCATCCTCGGTCGCGCGGGTCGCGGGATGGCGATGCGTTCTTCGGCTCCCTTCGCCGGGCTGGTCGAGGGGCCGGAAACGGAAGACTCCAGAAACGAGCCCTCGACGGTTCCCAGGTAGAGTCCGTCTACCGGATGCCAGGTCACCGCGGGATGGCGGAGTCGTTCCTGGGCCTGGGTCTGGTCCAGGACGAAAAGGGTGTCCGGAGTCGGCCGCGCGAGGAGCTCCTGTCGGAACCGGTCGGCTTCAGGCCGGTGCAGGGGGGGGGCGGGCGAAGATGAAGTCATTCAGGGTCATGTGGTTTCTCGAGGCGAAGTCCGCCAGGGCGAAGAAGAACTTCAAGCGGTACTTGCTCTGGTCGACGAGGCCGGGCATGAAGACGATGTGCCGGACATCCTTTTTCGCGGCGATCTCCTGCCAGACAGCGCTCTTCAGGGGGCTTTCGTAGACGTGGAGCGGCTTGAACCAGGACTGTTTGTTCTGGATTTCCCGACTCAGGTCGAGAAACTGGAGCCCCAGGCAGAGGAAGACCAGGAGAGTCTTGACGCGAGGGGCCAGAATCCGGCGGTCCGCACACAGCGAGAACAGCACGAGCATATGGAGGACCGGCCACGCCAGCCGGCCCTTGGCGCGAAAGGCTCCGTAGAATGGCCCCAGGAACTGGTCGGATACGGTCGGGAAGACCTGGACCTTCCCGAGATGGATGGCCGGCAGGGAAGCCAGGAAGAGCAGGAGCAGGGCGGCCAGGCCAAGCGAGAGGACCTTGATGTTCGATTTCAGGAAGCGCAGAGCCCCGGACCTGGAGCAGGCCCTCCGGATGCTGGACCCGCGGGTGTTGAGGCCGATCGCGACCAGGCTGCTCAGCAACAGGACGAGGGTGCCGGCGCCCAGATAGGCATAGGCTTCGGGCATCTCTTCGCCGTCATGGGATGGCAGGGCCCCGATCACGACCCCTCGTCCGTAGGAGTTGAAGAAGGCGTTCAGGTTCAACGAGTGGTGGGGCATGTTCAGCGCGGGGGCGGGTTGATGGCCCGTGAATCCGCCCGCAAGCGCGAGGGTCGTGAGTGCACAGCCAGCGAAGTACATCAGCGGCGCCAGGGTGGTCAGGAGGTGGCGCGCCAGCGCAAGCGGACGCCAGGAACTGAAGGCCTTCACGAAGTGGGTCGTCATGAAGGCCAGGAGCAGGGCGCCGACCATCGGGAGAAAGTAGACGTGCGTGCCGGCGCACAGGACTCCGAGCCCCCCCCAGGCCAGGGCGGCCTTCCTCCAATCGTGGAAGACCTCTTCGTAATAGACCAGCAGGACGAGCGCCAGCAGGCTGGTCCACTGCGCGCTGACCGCGGTGATCCGGTAGAGTCGGAAGAGGGCCACCCAGTTGAGTATGAAGAAGGTGCTGCCCGCCACGATCAAGACCGGATCCCTCCAATACTTCTTGAGCAGGAGCGCTCCCAGGGTTCCGTGCAGGATGAAACAGCCGAATCCCCAGAGGCCAAAGTATTGGAAGTCGTCGGGAAGGACGGGTGAGAGGGCCTTGAACCCCATGGCCAGCAGGGGGATGCTGTCGGTGATGAGGATCGAGGTCGGGAAGGGGTGCATGAGCGTCTCGGCCATGCCCGGAGGGATGAGCCATCGGCTCTGGCGATAGAAGACCCAGCCCAGGTGGTGCCAGGCATTGTCCGGGTCGATCTGCTGGCCGGCGCACAGGATCCAGTCCGTATAGCACGGGTTGAGAAGGTACGGGCCGTAGATGAAGAGGAAGAGCGAGGCGCCCCAGAGGGCAGAAATGAGAACCGGCAGGTTTCCTGCAGGGGAAGACAGGCGCGTCCTCCAGGAATTCCGTTCATCGGAAGGCCCCTGGAGCCGAAAGAAGCCGGTGGTCAAGTCAGATGAGGATTCTTGCGCGGCTGTTGGAGGACCTTCTCCCAGGCTGACCCTTTCGGGTCCTTCAGGTCCTTCCGAACCAGCCCCGGCTTCCTCCGCATCGGCCGGGCGGTCTGGCCTCGCGCAGGCCTGAGGGAGCCTGGACCTTTCCGGATGGTCGATCTATGATAGGATGAAGTCAAAGGGAGGATGCAAGTGCAGGAGATTCGCCCCTATTCCCTGGTCCAGAAGCAGATCCGGAGCCAGGACCTCGAGACCAAGGCGGTCGACGATGGTTCCGGTTTCCGGCGTTACCTGGGCGAGGAACTGGCGGTTCCTGAAGACCGGGAAGCCCCCGGTCCGCTTGAGGCTGCCGACGGGGTCGGGGAGGGTGTGGACCTGGACTATGTGGCCGCAGAGCTTGCCTGCCGTCAGAACCTGCTGGATCCCAAGCCGGAGGAGGGCGGCGAGGGTTTCCCGATGCACACCGCCCATTTCCTCTGCCAGCAACGTCGTTCGGTGGCCTCGCCCCTGCAGGCCGGGCGTCTGGGGGGCGTGGTGAAGGCTGCCCTGCAGTCCCGGATCAGCATCCCCCCTCCCGGAGCGATGCCTCCTCCTCGATCCGGGGAATAGAACAGGCGCCCGGGCAGCGGGCGCCTGTTGAAGGACCTCGGTCTCGCCGTCAGGGCCTGTTTCCGGGGCGCTCCCAGGGCTTGCCGAGGGTCTGGCAGACTTCCCGGGTCGGGACGTATTCGTCCACCGGCGTGGTGGCAGGGGCAGGGTCCTCCTGCCAGCGCCGCATCATCCGACTCAGGTCCAGTTCCAGGTTCCGGATCGTGTCCTTGGGCAGGGGGTCCAAGGTGGTGTTCATCGAGTTTCCCTTTCATGGTCGGGCTCCAGTGGAGCCATCAGCGCGGTTCAGGCTTCCGGGTTCATGTGCTTTTCGACGAAACGGGTCAGCTCCGCCTCGTTGACGAAGCCCACCTTGCGGTCGATGGGCTGACCTCCCTGGAAGAGCAGGAGCGTCGGGATCCCACGGACCTGGAAGTCCTGGGCAGCCCGAGGGCTCTCGTCGGTGTTCAGCTTGACGAACCGGACCCTTCCCTCGAAAAGGTCGGCCACCTTCTCCAGGACGGGGGCCAGCATCTTGCACGGACCGCACCAGTCAGCATAGAAATCGACCAGGACCGGTCGCGTCGAGTCCAGCACCTCGGTCTGGAAGCTGCTGTCGTCGATGATCTCGATGGCCATGGGAGTCCTCCATCAGGTTCTTGGTTGGGGGGATTCTCTCTTGAGGCAGGGACGCCTGCCCGGTCAGTCCTTCCAGAGTCGACCCAGGTAGACACGCCCGGGATCCAGGCCGCGGGCCAGGTTCTCCAGAACTTCGGCCATGGGGGGGTGGAGTTCCAGGGCGGAGAGTTCGGCAATCGGGACGAAGCGGGCCTCTGCAAGACGCTCCTCGTCGCCCACCTTCAGGTCTCCGCCTCGCAAGCGGGCATGGAAGACCAGGTGGAGCACATGGCGGGAGCCGTCCGGCGCGATGGTCTCGGAGGCCAGGAGCAGGTCTCCGATCTCCACCTCCACTCCGGTCTCCTCGGTGACCTCCCTGCTGGCGGCTTCCGGCGCGGTCTCGCCGAAATCGACCCCCCCACCGGGTAGGAGCCAATAGGTCTGGGAGCCCTTCTGATGCCGGACCAGAAGGATCGCGTCCTCGTGTTGGACCAGCACGGCCGCTCGCACTCGGACCTTTCGGCTCATGGCATTCCTCTGAGGGCGGGAAGGAGGGGCTTTCGGGCTGCCGGCCCCGTCCGAGAATTCCTGGCAGGGGAGGATGGCATGGCGCTGGCTGGCTTCGACGTCGAGGCTCCCGGATTCCTGGCTCAAGCACGACAGGCCGGGCAAGAGCCCGACCTGTCGTTGCAGAAGGCCAAGAAGGCGGATTCTACTTGATGGTGATGGTGGCACCGACCTCGGTGAACTTTGCCTTGATGGCCTCGCCCTCTTCCTTGGTGACGCCTTCCTTCAGGATCTGCGGGGCGCCCTCGACGAGGTCCTTGGCTTCCTTCAGGCCCAGCGAGGTGACCTCGCGGACGACCTTGATGACCGGGATCTTGTTGGTGCCGGCGGAGGTCAGCTCGACGTCAAAGGAGGTCTTCTCCTCGACGGGAGCCGCTGCGGCGGCGGCGGGCATGGCGGCCATGGCCACGGGGGCGGCGGCGGAGACGCCCAGGCGCTCTTCGAGCTCCTTGACGATCTCGGCGGCTTCGAGAAGGGTCAGGTTGCAGATGGCGTCGATCAGTTCGGACTTCGACATTTCGGATTTCCTCCTAGGCGGATTCTTGTTCTTCTTCAGGTGGGCGCTTCGGTGGCCTCAGCCTTCCTGGCGCTTGGTGTTCCAGGCGTCGAGCACGGTGGCCATGCT
>JALHDH010000232.1 GCA_022839105.1 bacterium | reverse complement strand
CATCAAATCGTCAAAGAGCATTTTATTCACATTCTGAGGAGTCATTAAATAATCTTCCCAAACATCTGCCATTCCTTCCGAAGCACCTTCATTACTGTCTACACGCTCCAGTAAATCCCTGATTTCTTCACGGCGGACTGCTGCTTCATCCGTTTCTACATAAATAGAAACAACAACTAAGGGTTTTAAACGGTCAAGGGTCTCCTGATCAATAGAGGGAATTTTCCTTAGCTCATAGATATCGTCAAATATCTTCACAAATTCACGATATTCATAGATATCCTTTGCCTGCTTTTCTGTTATGGGTAACTGCATCAATTCAGCCAAAGATGCTGTATTTAAATCCACCTTGGCTGTTAAAACAGATAGCCCCGCCAGAACAAAGAGCATTATTAAAAACTTCTTCATTGCTTTACCTTATAAGTTTTATACTTTCTGAAACTTTATTTTTTATCATAGATAGCCACAATAGGAATAGCTATAATTCTGTCCAGTTTTTTTTGCTTTGCTTTTTCTGATTTAGAGATTACATTGTTTTTAATACTGGTTTACCAAGCTATTAAGAATAATTCTTTTTATTTCTTGTCTGCCAAAATCAAATTGGATTTTCAAAATATTTGTTATTAGATTGAAAAGGAGTTTTCTTAAGCTATTGAAACGAAACAAGAGGAGGTAAAAATATATCTTAACTTATTCTCATTGTAGTATGTTAACCTTCTCCTCATAACAAAAAAATGGTAAAAATACAAAAAAGTGAAAATAATACTTGACAGCTAAAACTATAAAAAATGAATAGGTAATTATAATGAGATTCAAGAAAATATAATGGAGGTGATAATATGAAAAGAATGCTTTTCATCTCGCTAATGTTGCTATTGGCAACATCGTTTCTTTTAGCATTGCCGGTAAATTCAGAAACGGCAACAAAAGTAGCAAAAAACTTTGTGTTGGAACGCTTAGGTACTGATTATGTCGTATCTACGCAAAAAATGCTGGATTCCAAAACCGGTGAATCCTATATTTATGTCTTTAATCTGATGCCTAAAGGGTTTATTTTAATTGCAGCAGATGATGCTTCCATACCTGTTTTGGGCTATAGCTCCAGTAATAACTGGGGTGAAACGGAAATTCCTGTTCAATTACAGTCCCTGTTGGAGAGCTGGAATGCTCAACTTCAGGATATTAAAACCCGCCAGCTTACTGCCAGTTGGGAAACACAATCTTTATGGCTAAAGTATAATCGTGATCCTTTCAGTTTTGTACCAGAACGAGATTATCGGGATGTTTCTCCGTTGCTTACAACTGTGTGGGGACAAGGAACCTATTATAATTACTATTGTCCTTCAGGATGTCCTGTTGGCTGCGTAGCTACTGCAATGGCTCAAATAATGCGTTTTTGGTCTTTCCCGGCAGTAGGAAACGGATCACACAGTTACAACTGTCCTCCTTACGGAACCCTTTCTGCCGATTTTGGTTCCACTGCTTATAATTGGGCTGCAATGCCTAATAATGTAACCAGCACTAATACTGCTGTAGCTACAATTTGTTATCATACCGGGGTAGCAGTAAATATGCAATATGGTCAGGAATCCTCAGGTGCCTATAGTACTGATG
>JALHDH010000122.1:6777-15787 GCA_022839105.1 bacterium | reverse complement strand
AACGCGGCGCGAACTGGCTGCCGGGGAAGGATTCGAACCCTCGCGTACGGATCCAGAGTCCGCTGTCCTACCACTAGACGACCCGGCAATCTTTCCTTCGGCCGAAACCCGGAAGCGTCGGCCGAAGCGGATTATAGACGACCTCTCCAGGCGGCGTCAACCCTTTTCCGGAGAAGTTTCTGGAAACCGGAAATCGGCGTAGATCAGCAGGTGATCCGTCCCCCTCTCCTCGCGAGGAAGGCTCTGGATGCCTCCCCCCTTGAACTCCGCTTCCATCGACTCGGGGTAGAGCATGAAGTCGATCGAGCGGTTCGTCACCGGATGGGTGATCCGCTCCTGGGGCGAGAGATGGGCCAGGGCATCCTCCAGATGCCACTGGTCCCCGGACAGGAAGACCTGACCCACCTGGGATTCCGGAGTGTCATTGAAGTCTCCGGTCACCACGAAACGGCGGCCGGGCCAGGCCGCCATCTCCTCCTGGACGATCCGACGGGTCTCGCGAGCCTCGGCCAGGCGGATATCGTCGGCCTTCTGGCCTCCGCTCTGGGCCTTGAAGTGGGTCGTGTAGACCGAGAACGGATAGGATCCGACCTGGATGTCCGCGCGCAGGAGGTCCCGGCGGAAGGTGGTGGTCTTCTTGCCATCGGGAAGGGGGAACTTGTTGTCCTTGTGGCTCTGGACGGACTGGATGGGATGCCGCGAGACCACCGCCACGTCGATCCCGCGCATGTCGTTGCCCTCGACCAGGACCCGATGGGGGTACATCCCCGGCAGATGCTCGTCCAGGAACTGCTCGAGGATCTCGATGTTCTCGACCTCCTGCAGGGCCACCACGTCGGCGTCGGCCTTGCGGAGGGCCTGGGCCAGCCTGCGCATGGCCTCGACGTCCTTGGGAGGGGTCGTCTCGTCCTTGCGCTTGGGATCATCGATGGCGTCGAAGAGGTTCTCGACGTTGTAGGAGGCGACCCTGAAAGTCCCGTCGGAACTGGTCCGGGCCGGAGCCTGGGGAGGGGTGGAGGCGACAGAGGGTGAGTTCTGGATCGGTCCCATGTCCTGATTGTACCGCGCCAGGGCGCAAGGGACGAGAGGGTCCCCTCAGGCTCTTGTGGGGCTGACCGGATGTTCACATCCCGAACAGATTGAGCCGCCCGGTCTCCGGTCCATGGACAGGAAGTCGGGCGGGAGCCCGGAATCCCCCTGGAAGAAAATTCTTCCAGAAACGGAAGGTGGAACCCGATGCAGCGAACCCTGGCCCTGTGCCTGATGCTGGTGGTGGCGGCGATGCTGGGCACCGCCCCGAAAGCAGGTGCCCAGATCCTGCTGGTGACCGGCGAATACCGGGTGGTCGATCTGGACCCGTCCAAGAACCGGATCGGCGTGGCCCTGATGGAAGCCAGGCCGGATGTCCGTCAGAACTGGGTCTACGTCAAGCTCGAGACCGAGATCGTCCAGCGCCGTCAGAAGGACGGCTGGATCAAGGACGAGATGCTCAAGCCGGAGCAGATCTGGAGCGCGCTGCACAAGGGAGACAAGATCAAGGTCCAGGGAGGACGCGGCTGGAACGGCTCGATCACCGCGAAGTCGATCTGGTTCTGAGGAACCTCCAGGGCAGGCTCAAGAGCCAGAAGATCCCCAGGGCCAGGGCGATTCCACCCAAGACATACCAGGGCCAGGGGCCCAGGTGGTCCAGGATGGAGGCCCCCTGCGGCTTCTGGCACAGATAGCCGTAGTTCCAGCCGAATACGGCATCGAGCCCTCCCACGACCCCGACCCAGACCAGGAGCCACGCGAAGGCCCTCCACATCCCCTCAGGTCGGGGCTTGAAGCCCAGGACCGCGACCAGGTGGACCACGGCCACCACCAGCAACCCGTGGCCCCAGAAGAATCGGAAGAACTCTCCCGTCGGGAAGCCCGCCTGCAGATCGGGGGTGATCAGGGCCTGGGCGCTTCCTCCGACACCCCAGTAGTAGAGCAGTTCGCTCCCCCCGAGGCTCGGACGGAGCAGGACCCAGATGCCCAGGAAGACCAGCAGGTTGCACAGGTGCAAGGGCAGAGCGTAATCCGCGGTCAGGTTCCCGGCTCGCCAGACCAGCCAGTAGGAGTGGAGCGTGTACAGGAGCAGGGCCCCGGCCAGGACCTGCCCCAGTCGCCCCCGGCCCGAGGGCCCCACCCAGGCGCGGCATGATCCCACCAGGGCGCAGGCCAGGGCCACGACCGCCAGCGCGCCCACATGCTCGGGTCCGAAGAGGCGGAATTCGGCACTGGAAGGCATTCCCACCTGGCTTCCCCCGCCCCGGGCGGGACTCCTCTGCCAGCAGCCGATGCGATCATGCGGGGGGATCGCGGCGGGGGGCCTCTCCCCGACCCGCCTCCAGGGTGTGGGGTCCTGGAGGGGTCTGATCCAGCATCGGCTCGACGCCCAGGTCCTCGAGCCTGGCGCCTCTCCAGAGGCCCTTCCGGAACAGGACTACCACGATCACGCCGCGCAGCATCGTCAACAAGCTGATCGCCCACCAGATGGCCGAAATCCCCATCCCCCAGCGGAAGACCGTCAGGTGGGCGGCAGGCACGCGCATCAAGGTCGCGGGAACCGAGACCAGCATCGGGGGGAGCGTGCGCCCCGCTCCGGCAAAGGCCCCGTCCAGGACCACGGCCACCCCCATGAAAACCTGGGAGGCCGCGATGATCCGCAGATAGTCCACGCCCACCTGATGCACCAGGGGGTCCCGGGTGAAGAGGGAAACCAGGGGAGAGGGGACCCACCAGAAGACCAGCGAAACCACGGCCGTGAAGCCGACCACCATCCAGGTCGCGCTCCAGGCGGCCTCCTCGGCGCGATCCAACCGACCGGCCCCCACATTCTGCCCGACCATGGTCACGCAGGCCAGAGAGAAGCCATAGCAGACCAGATAGCTGACTCCTTCGATGCGATGTCCGATGCCCAGGGCAGCCAGGGCCTCGGGACCGAAATGCCCGACCACCGGCGAGAGGGCCATGAAGACCCCGCTGAAGACCAGGGAGGCCACGGAGGGGGGCAGTCCGATCTTCGCGATGCGTTTCAGGGCAGCCCAGTCCACTCGGGGTGGACGGAACTCGGGCAGGCAGTAGACCAGGCGACGCCGGGCCAGAAGACGGATATAGATCGCCAGCACCAGCCAGAAGGAGAGGTTGGTGGCGATGGCCGCTCCCAGGATGTCCAGGCGGGGGAACGGTCCCCATCCCAGGATCAGGAAGGGGTCCAGCACGAAGTTCACGCCGAACCCGATCGCGAAGACCGCCAAGGGCGTCCGGGTGTCCCCGTAGGCCCTCAGCACCGAGGAGATCGCTTCGTTCGCGCAGTGTACGGGCGCGAACAGGAAGATGAAGGCCAGGTAGGCGTAGCCCAGGTCGGCCAAGGGCTCCACGGCGGGATGGCTCCCAGCCATGGCGCGGATCAGGTCCCGCCCCCACACCAGGACCACCAGGGTCTGGATGAAGCCGACCCCGATGGCGGCCATGATCCCCAGGGCCGCCACCCGGCGTGCCTCCTCGAGGGCTCGAGGATCGTTCCGGGCCGCCCCCAGGCGCTGTGCCACCAGGGCGTTGGTCCCAGTGGTGACGATCCCGACCACGGCAAAGAGCATCCAGATGGGGAAGCTGGACAGGTTCACGGCGGCCAGGGACTCGGTTCCCGTCTGCCCCACCCACGCGGCGTTGAGCAGGTTGAAGGCGGTCTCCAGGAACATCGAGCCCATCAAGGGCAAAGCCAGATGGAAGAGCCCGCGGGAGACGCTCCCGCGGGTGAGGTCGAAGGGTTTGGGGCTCATCAGGAGCGTTTCTCGATTTACAGGAAGAAGTTCAGATCCAGGTCTTCGCGGCTTTCGCGGTTGATGCGCATGGCCTCGTTGATCTTCTCGTTGCCCTCCCAGAGCAGCCGCAGCCCCTCCTCAAGGTGGCTGGCCTCGCCGTCCTGCAGGTACTGCCAGAGCTCCTGCATGCCCACCTCGTACAGATCGACACCCCGCAGGCCGGTCTCGACCTCGTCGGGGGATTCCTCGTGATAGCGGCTCTCTTCGATGAAGGCCCGGCAATCGACGGCCTTCTCGGTCAAGGTCTCGTAGACATGGAGCAGGAAGGCCTCGAAGTCCTCGGCATTCCACTCACCCGCACGGGTTCGCTCCACGGCCTGCTGAAACTGCTGGTACCGCCCCGTGACTCGGTCGAACAGGGCCCTGTCTCCTTCCAGGTTTCTGGTCCTCCCGCCCCTGGGAAGCTCGTGCCTCCTTCGGGTCTGGGAGTCCGGGTCCCTCTGCCCACCCGGTCCAGGGATCTTGCGCCCGACTCGCGTCGGCATGATACACTGCCTCCGAAATCTGCCAAGAGGTCCAGAGGATGCCCGTCTACGAATACGCCTGCACCCGTTGCGGAAAGAACTTCGAAAAACTGCTCTGGCGCGCGGAGGACCCGGTCGAATGTCCCGGGTGCGGGGCTCTGGAGGTGAACCGACGGCTCTCCACCTTCAGCGTGGGGCGCAAGACCCCGTCCGCGCCCTGCGGAGAGTTCCCCGCCGGAGGATGCGGCAGTTGCCCGGGCGGTGCCGGCATGTGCGGGCTGGGCTGAATCCAGGAGGGCCCGCCGCCACTTGGACGAACCCGGGCCGATGCCACCGATCACGTTCGGCCTGACCCTGCCCCCGGAACTTCCACCCGCCCAGCTCTTCCCCCTGGCCCGACTGGCCGAGGTGCTGGGTTTCGAGAGGCTGTGGTTCCCCGACCACCTGCTCCACGTCGAGGAAGGCGAAGCGGCAGCCGACACCTGGACGGTCCTGGGGGCCGTGGCGGCCCGAACCCGCCGCATCCAATTGGGGACCGCGGTCAGCGATCCCCACCGGACCCACCCGGCGGTCCTGGCCCAGAGGGTGGCCACCCTGGACCGGCTCAGCGAGGGGCGCTTCCTCCTGGGCCTGGGCTCCGGGGAGGCCATGAACCTGGACCCCTTCGGCATCCCCTGGGACCGGCCGCTCTCGCGCCTCAAGGAGGGCGTGGCCATCCTGCGACACCTGCTGGATCGCCCCGACCCCCTGGACTTCGAAGGGCGCTTCTTCCGGACGCGGCAGGCCCGGATCACGGTGCGCCCCCACCTGGACCGCCACGTCCCCCTGTATCTGGCGGCCCTGGGTCCCAAGGCCCTGGCCTTCGCGGGGCAGGTGGCCGACGGGTGGTTTCCCGTGGTGATCCCGCCCGAACACTTCGCGCAGTACTGCGCTCCCCTGGAGGAGGCGGCCCGGGCCGCCGGGCGGGATCCCGGGGCCCTGGATCGCGTGGTGATGATGCCCTTCGCGCTGGGAGCCGAGCCGGACCGGCTGCAGGAACTCCTCCGCAGGCACGCCCTGAGCCTGGTCTGGCCGGCTGCGGTCCGGCAGATGGGCCTGGGGCACCTGCTGAGCGAGGAGATCCGGACCGACTATCTCACCGTCAATCCCTGCGATCCCGAGAGTGCCCAGGACTTCCTGGCCAACCAGGAGAGGATTCCCGACGAACTGCTCCGCCTCTTCATGACCTGGGGCGACCTTCGGGCCCTGGAGGAGAGGGTCTCCGCCTACGTCGAGGCGGGGGGGACCCACTTCGATCTGCTCAACCTCAGCCCGGATCCCCTGAGCACGACGGTTGCCGTGGCTGCAACCGTGATGCCCCGCTTCACGGGAAGACCGGCCACCCTCCCGGCGCGGCTCCTCAACCCGCTCCTGAGAGGGCTGGACCGGCTGGGCCTGCTGCGCCGATTGCGCCTGCTGCCCACCGGAGACCCGATCGCCTGATCCGCGTCCGGAGTCCCGCATACCGAGGATCCTGGCCATCTTCCGAGAATTCCAGGCCTCGACCCTGCTTCGCGAGGTGGAACATGAGTGTGGAGACTCCGACCGGCAAGCCCCTGGATCTTTCCGATCTGCTGGTGACGATGGTCCAGAGGGAGGCCTCGGACCTCCACCTGGGAGTCGGCTTCGCCCCGTCGGTCCGCGTGGATGGCACGCTCTCACCCCTGGAAGGGTACGGCCCCCTGAACCAGGAGGCCATGGAGGCCCTCCTCAACCCGCACCTTCTTCCCGACCAGCACGAAGCCCTCAAGACCACGCGCGAGCTGGACTTCTCCTACTCGGTTCCCGGGGTCTCGAGGTTCCGGGGCAACGTGCTGTGGCAGCGAGGCACCCTGGGCGCGGTCTTCCGCTCCATCCCCACCCAGCCGCTGAGCATCGACGAGTTGGGGATGCCCTCGATCATCAAGATGCTGGCGGCCCGCCCGCGAGGGCTGGTGCTGGTGACCGGCCCCACCGGAAGCGGCAAATCGACGACCCTGGCCGCCATGATCGACTACATCAACACCAAGTTCTCCCACCACGTGGTCACCATCGAAGACCCCATCGAATTCCTGCACCGCAACAAGAAGTGCATCATCCGCCAGAGGGAACTGGGCTCGGACACCATGACCTTTGCCGCGGCCCTCAAGCACGTGCTGCGCCAGGACCCCGACGTGATCCTGGTCGGCGAGATGCGCGACCTGGAGACCATCGCTTTGGCCGTCACGGCCGCCGAGACCGGACACCTGGTCCTGGGGACCCTGCACACCACCTCGGCCACCACGACGGTGGATCGGATCATCGACGTGTTTCCGGCAGCCCAGCAGCAGCAGATCCGGATGCAGTTGTCAGCCACCCTGCAGGGCGTGGTGGCCCAGGTCCTGGTGCCCCGGATCGGCGGGCGCGGCCGGGAATGCGCGATGGAGATCATGGTCGGGACCGGCGCGGTCCGCAACATGATCCGCGAGGGCAAGACGCACCTTCTGAACAACCTGCTGGCCTCGGGCAGCAATGTGGGGATGCAGACCCTCAACCAGGCCCTCAAGGCCCTGGTCGAGAAGGGCCTGGTCGGACTGCCCGAGGCCCTGGAGAAGTCCAACGACGCCGGAGAACTCCAGAGCCTGATCCAGACCCGGTTCTAGGAGGGACCCGGGGGAGCCCGGTTGACCGGACTCCCCCCGGACGCAGCGCCTCAGCGCGGGGTGTAGAGCTTCTTCACCAGGAGCTCGGCCAGTCGGACGCTGGTCTCCTTCGGATCCAGGTCGGGATAGACCGCGGGCTCCCAGGTGATGTGGAAGCACACGTCACCACGCAGGCCCACCAGGCGGACCATGGTCCGCTCGCCCTGGGAGACCTCTCCCAGCGAGGCCACCTCCCAGAGCGGCCCCGGCACTTCCTCCGCGTTCTTCAGGAAGCCGACGGCGGTGTCGTAGCCGCCCCGGCCGTCCTGGGTGCGGACCTCGAAGCGGACCTTGCTGTAGGGGACGCTGCCGATGACGAAGCTGCCGATCGGCTTGCCTGCCGGAGCGTTGCTCGCAGCCTCGGGGAAGTAGGAGAAGTTCTCCTTGCCCATGATCTCCGCGATCTCCTCAGCGCGGAGCACCATGTCCAGGGTCCATCCGGCAGGCATCACCAGGACCTCGCTCAGAGCGGGCTCGGCCGGTCCGGGAGGTGGCGGAGCGGGTGCACCGGGAGAGGAATCAACCGGAGCCGCCACGGGAGGCGGCGCGGCACCGGTCTGGGGGGTGTCGGCAGGCTTCTGCCCGCAGGCACTCAGGGTCAGGACGCTCAACGCAGCCAGGAACAGGACAGGAATCTTCATCGGATTGCCCCTCTCCTCCGAATTCAGCCTGCTGGGACGCGGGCCTGGAGGCGAGAGGAATTCGAGAGACCTTCCTCTGCTCCCCCTGGCCGAAGGAAGTTCTTTTGCCGAAAAAAACAATCAGATCCTGACCGGCTTCACCGTTCCACTCCCGCCACCCGCAGGATCCGCCGGGGCAACTCGGTCTGGTTGTAGGTCCCGGTGAACTCTGCCGAGCCGGGGCCCTCGGCGTAGACCGGCACCGGATTCCCGGTATGACGGCCGGTGGGATAGCTGACCGTGACCTGGCGCTGGCTGGGGACCCCGCGTTCCAGGGTCAGGTTCCCCGTATCGTGGTCGGCGCTGACCACGACCAGCGTGTTCTTCGAGTCTCGGGCGAATCGGCGACAGGCCCCCACCGCGGCATCAAATTCCAGGACATGCTGCAGGCCGTCCTCGGCGAGTTGCTTATGGCCTGCGTGGTCGATCTGGTCATGGACCACCACCAGGAAGAATCCCTTCTTCGCCGGCCCCAGGAAGCCCAGAGCCCCCTGGACGAGGGAGGAGGTCGTGACGTAGGAACCCGGCTCGGCCGGCTGGCCCACCTCAGGCCTCTCGAAGAAGCCCAAGGTGCGCCCCCTGGCCAGGGTTCCGGCCTGCTCGGGGCCGGTCACCACGCGCCACCCCTTCGGCTCGGGGAAATGCCTGCGCCCCCCTCCCAGCAGCAGGTCCAGACGGCTGTTCAGCAGTTGGGCCGCGATCTCGGGCTCGGCGTTCCGACTGGCCGCGTGGGCTGCGAAACAAGCCACCGGAGCCTGGGTCAGGCTTCCCGAGGTCACCAGGCCGGTGGCCTTCCCGGCCGCCTGGGCCTTCTCGAGGATCGTCGGCAGGATCGCCCCGTCGGGCCCCGTCGAGACCCGCCCGTTGGGGACCGAGACGCCGGTGGCCAGGGCCGTCCCGCCGGCCGCGGAGTCGATCGGAAGGGTGTCCGCGGTGGCGGTCCGGAGCAGGCCCGTGACGCTCATCTGCTCCATGTGGGTCGGCTCTCCGGAACGGATTCCGGCGGCGGTCACCAGACCCGTCCCCATCCCGTCCCCGATCAGGAGGATCACGTTGCGGGGCTTCGCGGGGCCGGGTCCCGCGGCCAGGAGCAGTCCCGCCACCAACGCCAGGACCAGCCACTTGATTCGCATCATCATGCCTCCTTCACGGGCCCCTGCCTGCGCGGGGGCTGGCAAGAACCCCCTTCGAGGCCGGGCGGAGGTTCCTGCAGGAACCCGGGCGGCGCAGTCGCTTCCAGCCTCGCCTGGGACGCACCGGGTCACCACGCTCGACCGTTCCAGGATGGACCCCATCGCACCGGATCGAGCGGGGCCGGA
>JALHDH010000122.1:0-6727 GCA_022839105.1 bacterium | reverse complement strand
CCGGATCATTCTGGAACTGCGCCACGGACTCATTGAGGACGGTCGACGACGCACCTTGACGGAGATCTCGCGCCTGACCGGGCGAAGCCGAGAGGAACTGCGACGCATCGAAGCCGAGGCGGCCGCCCGCCTGCGGGGCTGAGCCCGGTGCCCCGTCAGGGGCGGACCCGTCTCGATTTCTGCCCTCCCGGGCAAACCAATGGAGGGCGATTCCCGCCACCACCGCCACGTTCAGGCTCTCCTTGACCCCGCGCATGGGGAGGGCGAGATGCTCGTCGCAGGCCGCCAGCACCTCGGGCGAGACCCCACCTGGCTCGTTGCCCAGCACCAGGCACAGCGGCGAACGGGATCGGGAGGCTTCCAGAGGCACGGCGAGGTCCGTCAACTCCAGCGCCGCCAGGGCCGCGCCCTCCCGCCGCAGGCCCTCGATGGCCTCGAAGGGATGGGGGTGATAGCTCCAGGACACCGCCTCCTCGGCCCCCAGGGCCGTCTCGTGGAGGCGGGGGTGGGGCGGAATCCCGGTGATGCCGCACAAGAAGACGTGGGTCGCCCCCAACCCGTCGGCGCTGCGCAGGATGCTGCCGACGTTCCACAGGCTGCGGACCCCGTCCAGAAGCAGGCAGACCGAACCGGCGCCCAGGGTCGGGACCCGCCGCCCCGCGGCCTGCAGACGGCGCGCCTCCAGCACGGGTTCGTGACGCACCAGGCGCGGACGGATCGGACGGGCGCAACCCGGACACGGACCGTCGCGAGGCGGGTCTTCGACCGGGAAGACGCACAGGCAATCCGGATGGGGGCAGCGGGCGGTTTCCATGGGACCTCGGGATGGAGGATGGCTCCACTCCATACCCGACCCGCGGGGAAGCTCCTCCTTGTCGAAGCCTGCGCGTGAAGGAAGGTCCCCGCACCGCGTGCCTTGCGCCACCTCCCCCGCGACGGCGTGGGTCCCGTCACCGGCATCCCTCCCCGTCCTGCCCTGGCCATGCCGGGACCAATTCCCTGGAATCTGGACGATATGTGACGAAACCCTCCGGCCGGGCCGACCCCTCGATCCGCGCCGGACCGATTCGACGGTTGGAATCCGGGTACAATAGACGCGGTTGCGCCCCGCAGGTTCCATCCGATCCGTCGACCCCGGAGCCCACGCGGAGGCCTCCTGAAGGGAGTCGTCGATGGCAGCCTGCGCGAAATGCGGCTTCCAGAGCCCGTCCGCCTTCAAGTTCTGCGGCCAGTGCGGTTCCCCGCTGCCCGAGGCTTCCTCGGCCGCTTCTCCCCCGGAGGCCGAGCGCCGGCAACTGACGGTCCTCTTCTGCGACCTGGTCGGCTCGACCGCACTCTCGGAGCGACTCGACCCCGAGGACCTGCGAGATCTCCTGGCCACCTACCATCGGACCTGTGGGACGGTGATCCAACGGCTGGGAGGACACCTGGCCCAGTTGTTGGGGGACGGCCTGCTGGTCTACTTCGGCTTCCCGACCGCCCACGCAGACGATGCCCGCCGAGCCGTACAGGCCTCACTGGAAATCCTCGAGACCCTGGAGGGGATCCCGGTGCGGATCGGCATCCACACCGGGATGGTCGTGGTGGGTGAATTGGGCCACGGGGGGCGCCGCGAGCAGCTTGCCCTGGGCCAGACCCCCAACATCGCCGCCCGTCTGCAGGGCCTGGCGAAGCCGGATACGGTGGTCCTCAGCGAAGAGACCCGAAGACTCTGCGAGCACGAGTTCCATTTCGAGGATCTCGGCGAGCACGAGCTCAAGGGAATCAGCCGACCGATCCGCGTCTTCCGCGCCCTCGAAGCGGCCGCCCGCGAGTGGCCTCCGGCGCGAGACCCCTTGCCGCTGATCGGCCGGGAGGCCGAGTTGGAGACCCTGGGCTGGTGGTGGAACCAGGCTCGTTCCGGCACCGGAAGGGTCGTAATCCTGCGGGGACGCCCAGGGACCGGGCGCTCCCGCCTGGCCCGCGAGCTCCGGGCCCGGGCCCTGGCCGAGGGGGCCCGAACCCTGGTAGCCTGCTGCTCGGAGCTGCACCGGGGGACCCCCCTCTACCCGGTGATCGACCTGATCGAGCGCCTGCTTGGCCTGGAGCGGGGCTCCTCCCCGGAAAGCCGCCTGGAGCGCCTCCGGTCTGCTCTTCAGGGCCCTCCCGAGAGCCTGCCCTACCTGGCCACCCTCCTGGGCCTGCCCTCCCCGGATCCCGTGCCGGCGGGGATCACTCCCCAGGCTCTGCGCCAGCGGATCCTGGGAGCCCTGAGGGCCGAGCTGGAGGCGATGGCCGAGAGTTCACCCGTGCTGCTGGTCTTCGAGGAACTCGACCTGGCCGATCCGACCACCTTGGAGCTGGTGGCCCACCTGGCGGAGCGGGTGGCCAGGAAGCCCATCCTGATCCTGGTGATCCTCGAAACGCTGGCTCTTCGGCTCCCGGAGGGCGTGCCGGTGGCCGAAGTGGAGCTGGCCCCCTTGTCCTGGGCCCAGACCCGCCAGCTCGTCCGCGCCCTGGCCCCGGAGCTGGACGAGGACTCCTTGGAGATCCTGGCGGCGCGCTCCGACGGCGTCCCCGTCCATGTCCGGGAGCTCGTCCGTCTGGCCCAGGAATCCGGGGACATCCAGGGGATTCCCTCCTCCTTGCAGGGCTCGCTGATGGCCAGGCTGGATCAGCAGGCCGACTCCAAGCAGGTGGCCCAACTCGGCGCCACCATCGGGCGTCGCTTCCGCGAAGAGCTTCTGGCCGAGCTCTCCGAGGTGCCCGTCACCCCGCACCTGGACCGACTGGTCCGCAATGATCTCCTCGACCACAGGGAGGATCGCTACGCCTTCCAGAGCGCCCTTCTGCACGATGCCGCCTACCAATCCCTGCTCAAGAGCGTCCGTCAGCGTTATCACGAGCGGATCGCCGCCGCTCTCGAGCGCAGCTTCCCCGAAGTCCTGGCAGGGCAGCCCGAGGTGCTGGCCCACCACCTGACCGAGGCCCGCGACTACCCCAGGGCCCTGCATTCCTGGATCCGGGCCGGCGACCTGGCCATGGCCCTCTCGGCCAACGAGGCTGCCCTGCGCAACTACGACCGGGCCCTGGGTCTGCTGGTCCACCTGGAGGAGCCCTCGCGTTCCGAGTCGGAGCTTCGCCTGCGGACCTCCATGGCCCCAGCCCTGATCGCGCTTCGGGGCTATGCCTCACCCGAGGTGGAAGAGGCCTACGAGCGGGCCCGCGAGCTCTGTCAGCTCCTGGGCGAGAGCAGCTCGCGATTCCCGGTGCTGGCCGGGCTCTGGGTCTTCCACCTGGTCCAGGGACGCCTGGCTGCCTCCGAGGATCTGGCGAACCGACTCCTGGACCTGGCCGGAGAGGATCCGACCCGGCTCCTGGTCGCCCACACCGCCCTGGGGCAGACCGCCTTCTGGTCAGGACGCCTCCGCGAGGCCATCCGGCACCTCCAGCAAGGGCTGGATCGACACGAACCGGGACGCGATCGCCAACTGGCCCAGACCTACTTCGGCACGGACCCGGCCGTCGGGGCCCTGTGCTACCTGTCCTGGGCCCACTGGCTGGAGGGCAGGCCCGAGAAGGCCCTGGAGGCCTCGGCTCGCTCGCTGGAGTTGGCCGAGCACCTGGAGCACGCCCACAGCGTGGCCCATTCAAGGGTCTTCGCCTGTTGGCTTCACCTGAACCTGGGCCGACTCGAGACGGCCCGGGTGCTCTCGGCCGAAACCCTGGTTCTCTCGGCCGAGCAGGGCTTCCCGCTCTGGCTGGGAGTGGCCCGAGTCCTGGGAGGATGGGCCTCGGGGGCGGAAGGAGTCCGCGAAGTGCAGGAGGGTCTGCAGATCCTGGAGTCCACCCAGACCCGCCTGGGAGTCTCCTACTTTGTCGGCCTCCTGGCCACCCTGCACGCAGCCGCCGGGGACTCCGGGCAGGCCCTGGCGGTCCTGGACCAGGCCGGAGCTCTCGAGGAGCGCTGGTGGGGTCCGGAACTCCAGAGGATCCGGGCCGGAATCCTCAAGAGCCAGGGGCACCTCGAGGCGGCCCGCAGACTCCTCGAAGAGGCTCATGCCCAGGCCGACCGGGACGGCGCCCTGGCCCTGGCGGCTCGGATCCGGGCCGACCTCGAGGCCTGAAGGGGTCCGACCGGGCCCCGAGAGGGCCCTCTCCTGGGAGAGTCCGCTTGAAGCGCCTGCGCCTTCGGGAAGTGCGCCGGTTCGGCCCCGAGGCCCTGGCGACGGGGGGCCGGCAGTGCGCTTGAGACCTCAGGCCTGGCGAACGGCCAGGATCTGGATCACCGAGCCGAGCCCGGTGTGATGCCGGCCTTCGTGAACCTCCCGCTCCACTTCGCGGGCGACTTCGAAGGCCAGCCCGGCCAACTGGCGGCGCAGGCTCTCCAGGTCATAGAGCATGGCCGGGTCCTTGGGGCCGCCAGTGCCTTTGCCCAACTGGTTCCTGGAGTAGGCTTCCAGGATCAGGACTCCGCCGGGCCGCAGGCCAGCCACGGTGGCCCGATGGATCCGCTCGGCAAGGGGTGGGGGCAGGTGACCATAGATCGAGACGATCCCGTCCCAGGCCCCCGGCTCGATGGTGAAGTCGGCGGCGTCGGCGTGCACCGTCTGCAGGGAGACTCCCCGCTGCTCCGCCAGGGTCCGGGCCTTGGCCAGGCCGACCTCCGAACCATCCATGGCGGTCACCGCGTACTCCAGGCCGGCCAGGAAGACGGCATTGCGGCCCTCGCCCTCCATCAGGCACAGGACCCTGCCCTGAGGTGGGATCCGGTGGGCCGAGGAGGCCAGGAAGGCGTTGGGCTCGGTTCCGTAGACGTGTTCGGAGGTTGCGTAGCGCTCGTTCCACATGACGCCCCGCCCCTTCGCCCCAGCGGCCGCGAGCCCTGGCGCCGCCTGCCGACGGGGCTTTCACAGAATCGCAACCCTCCGGATCCAGACCGGCAACACCCGGGACATCTTGCCGTGAAGAAGCGGGGCGCAGGCTCGGGCAGGAGGGGGTCAGGACCGCTCCTGGGGTCGGTTGAGGCCCTTCCGGTAGTGGATGGTCTCCGGTTCCCACTCGAGCCGGTCATACACCGCCCGGGCGCGAGTATTCTGCCAATACGCGTTGAGCGTGATCTGCGCGTCGCCGCGCTCGGCGGCCCAGTTCTCGGCGGCTTCCAGCAGCGCGCGCCCGAGGCCCTGCCCCTCGCAGCCACGCTTCACGGCCAGGGCCTCGATGTGCGCGTGACGCTCGCGCGTGAAGTAGTCGGTTTTCGTGGAGATCAAGACAAATCCGACCGGCGTGCCCGGCGGCGCCTCGGCCACCAGGATCGCGGTCTCGGCGGTCGGTCGGTGCAGCGCCTCGCGCAGCAGTTCCAGGTCGGCGTCAGCGATCTGCCGGTTGGTGCGCCAGGGCGGCAGGTCGAAGTCGGCCAGGCGCGAGGTGAGCCCGACCAGGAAGCCCTCGTCGGCGGGGATGGCCGGACGGATCACGGGCACCTCAGGCACCACAGCACTTCTTGAACTTGCGACCGCTCCCACAGGGGCAGGGCTCGTTGCGGCCGACCCGGGGCGACTCGCGGCGCAGGGGTGCGGCCTTCGGGGTCTCGCCGGCCACATAGATCCAGCGGCCCTGCCTCCGCTCGAAGGTGGACCGCTCCCGGTGGACGTGGGTCTGGCTCCGGGTCTCCCAGGTGGCGGCGAACTCGACCACACCCTGGTCGTCCCCCGACCCGCCCGCGCCGGTGTCCAGGACCTCCAGGCGCGTGAACCGGGCCTCCCGGGCCCAACTCTCGACCGCTTCGCGGTCCTGTTCCACCTGGGTCGCCAGGAGGTAATCCACCGCCCCGGTGGCGTAGGCGGTGTAGCGTGAGCGCATCAGTTCCTCGGCGGTGTCGGGGAGTGCCCCGCCGTCGAGGAACCGGCCGCAGCAACCGTCGAGCGGGACTCCGCTCCCGCAGGGGCATCCGTGCATCGCGGCAGAATTCTCGGCCGGGCGAGCGGCTCCTGGGTCGTGGGGGATTCCTCGGGGAGCCGACAGGGAGGGCACGACCATTGGCCTGTGAGGGGCATCCGGCCCTCCCGGGCCTGGGCCCCTTCCTCGGCTCGGCCATGGCTTCGGGGGGTCTGCCGACCGCTTCGCGAGAGGAGGGGCCACCGAGTCGCCAGAAGCAGGCGAGCTTTGGCATCCAAACGACAGAGGAGACAGAGACGCGGTGTTGGATCTCAAGGCGTGGACGGAGGCCTTCCTGGAAAAGATCCAGGCGCAGTTCGGCTCGCGACTGGAATTCGTGGGACTGCAGGGCAGCCAGGGGCGTGGGGAGGCCACCGACAGCAGCGACATCGACGTGGTGGTCGTGCTGGATTCGCTGGTTCCCGAGGACCTGAAGGCCTACAGCGAGTTGCTGGACAGCCTGCCCCATCGTGACAAGGCCTGCGGCTTCATCTCGGGCCGGCGGGAACTGCGAAACTGGGAGCGCTCGGACCTGTTCCAGTTCTATCACGACACCACACCCCTGCTGGGCGACCTCGAGAACCTGCTGCCGCCGATCGGACGGGAGGACGTGCGCCGCGCCATCCGCCTCGGGGCCTGCAACGTCTACCATCTGTGCGCACACAACATGGTGCACGGGAAGGATGCGGCGGTCCTGCAGGGGCTGTACAAGTCGGCGGCCTTCACCGTGCAGGCCCTGGGCTTCGAGCAGACCGGCGTCTACTGGAAGCGCAAGACCGAGTTGCTGGGCAGGCTGCGCCCGGCGGAACAG
>JALHDH010000231.1 GCA_022839105.1 bacterium | reverse complement strand
TGAACAGTGATGCTTTCTCCAATTCCCTCGATTCTGCCTATACCGAGAATATCGATAGGGCCGGTCGGATTGATAAGCGTGATGAACCTCCTTCTATGGTCGATATCCAGGCGGATGCCTTCGGCAAAGCAAACCGAGAACCGCCACGACCCCAACGCAATCGGCTCAACATCCAAAGGCAGTCCACTGAGCCCGGCGTCTTCATGAGTTGTGCGCAAATAGGTTTGATCCAAGGTGTAAATCCGTCCAGGTGCGACTTCGACGGCCGTTCCGGGTCCGGGGGTGACGACCTGGTGCTGCCCGGCGTCGATGACACTGATTCGCTGGTCGTCCGTCGTCCGCAGGATCATGCCGTCGGGCAAGGTGAAAAGCCGGTTGCCGTCCGGCAGATCGCGGGGTTCGGTGCCCACGGGCAGCTCGATAAAGGGATAAAAATCAGGCTCCGGCTCAATCTGTACCTGGTCCAAGTATTCCTGGGTCTTGGCCTGCTGAGCCTCCAGATAGGCCTGGGCCTGTTCGCGCATCGCCTCCGAGGCTGCGTGTGAATCCTCGAGGACCTTGCGCACTTTCTTCATCTCCTGACGGATTTCATCAAGAAATGGCGTGCGGTCCTCGCCATCCTCGATGAGTCCCAACCCCTCGGCCAGCACGCGGGCAATGGCCATGAGTTCCCGGTGAGCTTCGGCCCGACTGGTATCGTCGAAACGTGGCCCTTCGGTCTCGCCGTAACCGTCTCCATATCCATACCCATATCCATCGCCGATCATCATATTTTTACCAATATCCGTAGCCCGAGCCGTACTCCTGCTCTGCTAACTCGAATTGAACATAGCGTGCGCTTCGACGACGCCAGGAATCGAAAACGGTAATTACGGCTTTTCCTGTCTTGTACCCTGGGTACACATAGCCGGATGAATCGACCCAGACCACGTCTGAATCGGAACTTTCAAATTCCGGCGACTCGGAGAAAGAGCCATGAATCGTCAACTGGACAGGCGGTCCCCAGGAATTACGTGTCATCTTGATGGTTCTTGGCGACACATCCCAATAGTCGATCTTGAGCTTGTTGCGGATGGACATGGTCAGTTGTCCTCCGTGTTCGGGCTACCGGTCACGATCACCGCTCCGCAGCCGATGATGTCGCCGACGCGGGCATTGGGAAGCCCTTCCGTGATGGTATCGAGGCTTCCGGTCACGATGGGCGTCACGCCGTGCCCCGGGATGGGACAGACATGCAGATCACCCATACGGGCCACTGGCATGCCGTTGTCGAAAGTCCGGCTCGCCCCGGTGATGATGACTCCGCCATGACTGCTGATGTCGCCGAGTCTCGCTTGTGGTCTCATGGTTTTACCTTCAGCATCAGGTGAATCAGAAAGCCGACCAGACCACCGATGGTGCTGCCGATGGTCATGACCAGGCCGACAATCTTCCACATGGTCTCGGTCCCCATCTTGGAACCGACCCGAGCGTGCAGACGGTCGATCTCCTCGGCGTGCCGGTGCAGATCGGCATAGATCGAACGGACCAGCACCTCGACGTTTTCCTTGTCCGATTTTTTCTCGATTTCTCGCTCGATCTTCTCGAGACGGTCCTGGATTTCCCGGCGGTCCGGGCCAGCAGCTCCTCACTCGCGGACAATGCGGTTGCTTGCGGCTTATCCGGCATGGTCCGTCACCTTTTTGATGATATGGCGGCTTCTCACTTCGAGCTGGCACTCGTATTCACGGTCCAGTCCGCGTCGCTTCATGGCGGCGACGACCGCATCATAAGAGCATTGGATTTGCTCCAGCCGCTTTTGACACGAGAGCGATGCCCGATGGACCCGGTAGCGGTACAAAGGTGTGCGCAGATGTTCTATCTCCGTCACCTCCGCAAGCCGCAGACACAGGTCGTAGTCCATGGCCAAGGGATATGACTCGTCGAACCCGCCGACCTGAAGGAATACCTTCATCCGGATCAGACGGAAATGGAAGGTCATGAAGTCGGGCAACATGCGGTCCTTGGAAAACGGAATCTGACAACGGCGTCCGAGTCCGCGTCGCTGGCCGTTGCCGTCGATCACCACATGATCCGTATAAACCATGCCGATCTCGGGGCGGCTCTCCAGAACGGCGGCCGT
>JALHDH010000121.1 GCA_022839105.1 bacterium | reverse complement strand
GAGTGGCGCCAGGTGTAGTTGTCCTTGCGGTCCAGGGCGATCAGCATCATCCGCATGACGTTGAGCTGGGCCTCGACCCGCAGGTCGCCGAACTTCGCGACGTTCTTCTCCAGGGCCGCCACCGCCCGGGGGTGGTACAGCGAACCCGAACCGGCATGGATCCGGCGCAGGGCCTCCTCGTCCTCCAGGGCTCGGTAGTTCGGCGAGCGCAGCTCCAGATAATCATCGGCCACCCGGAGGATCTGGGCCTCCAGGGGCATCTCGCGATAATCCTGCTGCCCCAGGTAGCGCAGGAAGTCCAGGCTCTCGCGCAGGCTCTTGTTGGGAGCCAGGATCTCGACGGCCATCTGGAAGATGCTCTCGAAACGCCCCTGTTCCGATTCACCGAGAGTCTCGCCGCGGCGCTGCCGGAGGACCAGCTCCAAAGGCAGGGAGACCTTGCCGATCTCGTGGAGGTAGCCGGCGAAGAGGATCTCCTCGGAGACCATCGGGCAGAGCATCTTGCTCATCTCGCGGGCCAGTTGTCCGACCTCCTTGCAGTGCTCGACCTGCTCGTTCCCGCCGGCGGCTTCGTTGAGCTTCATCAGGAGGTCCAGGTAGGAGTAGTCCAGCTCCAGACGTCGACCGGCGGCGAACTTCTCCCTCTCCGCGCCCGAACCGCCCTCGGCCTCCAGAAGCGAGACCCGCTGCTCGAGCAGCTTGTTCATCTGGATGGCGAGCTCTGGGATCCGGCGATACAGGACCAGGAAATCCTCCCGGGTCAGGCGGAGGGTCTCCACGAAATCCAGGGCCTTGATGGTGGCCGAGCGGGGCTGGTCGATCATCAGGGCCATCTCGCCGAATCCCTCGCCCGGACCCAGCTCGGCCAGGACCAGCTCCTGCCCTTCGCCGTTGCGGACCACGTGGACGTGCCCCTCGCGCAGGACGTGGAAGGAATCCCCGGGGTCTCCCTCCCGCACGATGATCTGCCCGGGTTCAAAGCGCTGGGGTTCGAGCTTCTCGGCCAGCGAGCGCAGAACGGGTCGGGAAAGCGAATAGAACAAGGGGTTCCCGGCGACGAAGTCGACGATCTCCTCGCAGACGGTCGGATCCTGGCAGTCCACCTCGTCACCTCCATCACGGTCGCGTTTCACTTCAGACGGAAAGATTCCACAAGTTCATGTTTCCCGGACCGGCCCGGGGGAAACGCCACACCTCGACCCGCCCCGGACAGGGCCGCCCCGTGCCCGGCAGGTGAGCGCCTGGAGGTGGCGGAACCCCGGGCCCATGAACTCCTTTCGGGCCCTGAACCCCAACCGGATCCATCGGGCCTTCGCCGCGGCGGGGGTCGACCTGCGCCCCGGCGAGCGCTTCCTGAACTCCCTCGAGAACCGGGTGGTCCTGGGAGAAGACCTCGAGGGGCGCCGCTGGGTCGGCAAGTTCTATCGCCCGGGCCGATGGAGTCCCGGGCAGGTGGCCGAGGAGCACCGCTTCCTGCGCCAACTGGCGCGTGAGGGCCTGCCGGTGGCGGCCCCCCTGAGGGTGGAGCGGGCCCTGGCCGGCTCGGTGGGCCGCATCGCGGGCCTCCTCTTCGGGATCTTCCCGGCCGTTCCGGGCCGGATTCCCGACGAGATCAACTGGGAGCTGGCCGAGGCCGCCGGTCAGGTTCTGGCCCGGATCCACCTGGTGGGCGAGCGCGAAGAATTCCGCAGGCGCCCCCGGCTGGAACCCGAGAACTGGACCCTGAAACCGCTCCGGGACCTGCGCCGCGAGGGCGTGGTGGAACCCGACCTGCTGGATCGCTATCTGGCCTGCGCCGAGCAACTGGCTGCCCGGGCCGCTCCACTCCTGGACCGGACCGAATCCATCCGGATCCACGGCGACTTCCACCGGGCCAACCTGCTCTGGGGCTCGTGCCCCTACGTCGTCGATTTCGATGACACGCTGCAGGGCCCGCCGGTCCACGACCTGTGGATGATGGCCCCAGGGAACGACGAAGAGGCCCGAGGACTGCGCCAGGCGATCCTGGAGGGATATCGCGAGGTCCGCGACTTCGACCTGGAGAGCCTTCGCCTGGTGGGCCTCCTGCAGGCCCTGCGCACCGCGCGTCACGCCGCCTGGGTGGCGGCCCGCCGCGACGACCCCGCGGTCCGGCGCTACTACCCCGACGCCTCCAGCCGCGAGTTCTGGGAAGAGGAGCTGATCCAGCTCCAGCGCCTGGCAGCGGCCCTGCGCGACTAGGAACTCGGGAGAATCCGGCTCTGCGCAGAGGGGAAGTCCCTGGCAGATCGATCTGGGAAAGGCTGGCAGCAGGAGCCCCCCGGGAAGAGGAGCGCGTCGACTTCAAGCCTTGGGGAAGTGGTTCTTCTCGCAGTCCGGGCAGATGCTGTGGCTGAAGTCCGCCTGGCTGTGCGAAGAGACGTAGACCTCGACCTGGGTCCAGAATCCCTGGTCATCCCGAACCTTGCGGCACCAGGCGCACAGAGGGATCAGGCCCTTGAGCTCGCCGAGTTCCCTCTCGTGGGCTCTCTTCAGCGCCTCGCGCGCCTCGACCCGCTCATGGATGTCGACGCAGCTTCCGGTGTAGCCGACGAACTCGCCGTCTGGCGCGAAGAGCGGGACTCCCCGGTCGAAGAGCCAGCGATACTCCCCGTCGGCCCGAAGCAGGCGGTATTCCATCTCGAAGACCACTCTCTGCTTGAAGGCCCCCAGGAAGATGTCCAGGCACCTCTGGAAGTCCTCGGGGTGGACCCCCTCGGCCCATCCGTTCCCCAGTTCCTGCTCCATCGTCCGGCCGGTGAACTCCAGCCAGCGCTGGTTGAAGTAGTCGCATCCCGAGGACACGTCGGCCCGCCAGATCAAGATCGGCGCCTGCTCGACCAGGACCTGGTACTCCGAGGGGGTCAGGAGGTTGTGGCTCACGAGATCCAGATTCGCGGCGGGCAGTCCTGTCCCTGTCGGTCGACTCGCTAGACCGAGAGCACCCGCTCCATGGCCTGCGCGATGGCCTCCACGTCAGGAATCATGGCCCGCAGCAGGCCGGGGGCGTAGGGCGGCGGGAAATCGTCCGGGGCCAGGCGCTCGATGGGGGCATCCAGGTGCCAGAAGGCCTCCCGGGCCAGAACGGCGGCGACCTCGGCCCCGAAGCCGGCAGTCCGCGTATCCTCGTGCACCACCAGGCACCGCGAGGTCCGGCGCACCGAGGCCAGCACCAGGTCGCGATCCCAGGGGACCAGGGTCCGCAGGTCCAGGACCTCGACGCGATCCCCGAAGCGCCCCGCCGCCTCGGCCACCTGGTGGACCATGGCCCCCCAGCTCACCACGGTCAGCGCGTCCCCGGGGCGAACGACCCGACCCCGACCGAAGAGCAACACATAGTCGTCGCCGGGATAGGGGGCGCTGCCCTCGCCCGTCATCAGCAGGGAACGGTGCTCGAAGAAGAGCGTCGGATTGGGACTGCGCATGGCGGCGCGAAGCAGGCCCACCGCATCCTCGGCGTTGGAGGGGAAGGCCACCTGCCAGCCGCAGGCGTGGACGCCCACGTCCTTGCCGACCCCCCCGGCCAGGCGCACCACCACGGGGGCGGCAAAGCGGTTGTGGGTGCGCCAGCGCAGGGTGCCCAGGTTGTTCAGGTGCTCGGCGGCCGGATCGGCGTACTTGCGGAACTGGATCTCGGCCACCGGGACCAGGCCGGCCAGGGCCATGCCTACCGCCCGACCGACGATGCCCTCCTCCGAGAGCGAGGTGTCGAAGACCCGGGGTTCGCCGAAGCGGCGCTGCAGGCCCTCGGTGACCAGGTGGACCCCGCCCTTGTGCCCCACGTCCTCGCCGAAGACCACCAGGCGCGGGTTGCGCTCCAGCTCCGAGGCCAAGGTCCGCCTCAGGGCCTCGGCGAAGCGGACCCTGGGCCCGCCGGGCTCCGGAGAGGTGCGGCTCTTCAGGGCGCCCCTCTGCTGGGGGGTCAGACCCCCTCGGGTCGCCGGGTCGGCGGGGTCCTCCTCCCAGACATGGCGCCCGACTTCCTGTGGCTCCGGAGCCGGCCTGGAGCGCGCCAGTTCCAGAGCCTGATGCACCTGCAACTGAACCTCGTGTTCCAGATCCAGCCACTCCTCCTCGGAGAGCCGATCCGGGACCAGGTAGCGGCGCAGACGAGGCAGGGGGTCCCGGAGCGCCTCCTCCTGAAGCTCCTGCTCCGAGCGGTAGGCGGCCTGGTTGTCCGGCCCGGAGTGGCTGCAGAGCCTGGGGACCTCGAGGCGCAGCAGGGTGGGGCCAGCGCCGCTGCGGACATGGGCGACGCACTGGCCCAGCAGGGCCGCCGTGGCCCCGGGGTCCGTCCCATCCCCGTCCCGGACCAGAAGATGGCTGAAGGAATCCAGATTCCGGGCGATGTTGCCCCCCGGCGTCTGAAACTCTCCGCGAACCGAGATGCCCAGGCCGTTGTCCTGGATGAAGAAGAGCACGGGCAGGCGGAGGGTGGTGGCCATGGTCAGGGCCGACCAGAAGCCGTTGGAGGCCACCGAGGCATCCCCCCCCAGGGCCACCGCCAGGGCTCCTTCCCAGGAGGAATCCCCGAGGGCCTGCTGGTGGTAGAGGATCGACTGGGCCCACCCCACCGCCGGAGTGAACTGCGAGCCCACGTCCCCGGCCATGGGCAGCACCACGGGCCCCGGACCGGGCAGGTTGAAGGAAACGCCGGCATCGCGGCCGCCCGAGAACCCTCCCGAGCGGGCCAGGGCGCTGGCCGCCGCCTCCTCCAGTTCCACCCCAAGCCCCAGGACCAGGGGACGGCAACGGTAATAGACGCCTGCGGCATCGCGGGGATGGCGCAGGGCCTGGGCCAGGATGGCCTGGGAAACCTCGTGGCCCTTGGCCGAAAACTGGTACAGGACCAGGTGCTCGCGGGGAACCTGGCCTCGGCGACGATTGGTCGACTCTTCGGCCTCGTCCAGGAAGCGGGAGGCCAGGCTGGTGCGGGCGATCTGGCGCCAGTCGAAGACGGGCTCGGGCGTCATGGGGGGCATTCCTCCAAGCCTGCAGAGTCCGCGTGCTCTTCGCGAACCCACCTGCGGGTCCCTGGAGGCGATTCTCTTCAGCGAATGGGGGGCCTGGAGCGATGCGGCCGCGAGTTCCAGTCCGGCCCCGGCAGCCCTCGGGCTTCCTGCTCGCGGATCTGCTCCAGGACGATCTCCACGGCCCTCTCCAATTGGGGGTCATGCCCCCGGGCGTGGTCCTGGGGCGGGAACTCGACCACCACATCCGGCTCGGTGCCGTGGTTCTCGACCCCCCAGCCGACATCCTCAAACCAGAAGGCGAACTCGGGCTGGGTCGTCACCGTGCCGTCCACCAGCCGGTGACGGGGCCAGACCCCGACAACGCCCCCCCAGGTGCGCTTGCCCACCAGGGGGCCCAGGTCCATCATCTTGAAGACGTGGCTGAACACATCCCCATCCGAGCCCGCCAGCTCGTTGGTCAGGGCGGCCATCGGTCCCCGGGGGGAATCCTGGGGGTAGGGGATCGGCTGCCCCCAACGCTGGACATCAGAACCCAGCCGGCGACGGGCCAGCTTCTCCAGGAGCAGGGGCGAGACGTGTCCTCCCCCGTTGAAGCGGACATCCACCAGCAGGCCCGGTCTTTCGACCTCGGCCAGGTAGCCCCGGTGGAACTCGGCGTAGCCCTGGGGACCCATGTTCGGAATGTGCAGGTAGCCGACGCGCCCCTGGGAGAGTTCGTGGACCCGACTCCGGTTGGAGCGGACCCATTCCCGATAGCGGGCCCTGGTCTCGTCGGAGAGGGTCCGGACCGAGACGACCCGGGTCTTCTCCTCATCGTCCCGGGCCACGCGGAGCTGCACTTCCACCCCCGCCTGGTTGACCAGCGCCTGGGCGGGACTCAGATCCCTCCCCAGACGGCGGCCGTTGATGGCCAGGAGTCGATCGCCCACGCGAAGACCCGAGCCGGGTCGCCTGAGCGGAGAGTCCTGATCGGGATCCCAGGAGTCCCCCTGGACCATCCCCACGATCCGGTAGCCGTCGGAGGCCGGGTCGTGCTCGAAGTCAGCCCCCAGCAGGCCCAGGGTGTGGTCGGGATCACCCGGGTAGTCCCCGCCGATTTCGTAGGCGTGGGAGGTCCCCAGCTCTCCTTGGACCTCCCAGAGCAGGTCCGAGAACTCGGCACGGGTCCCCACCCGCTCCAGGAGGGGGAGGTACTGACGGTAGACCTCCTCCCAATCCACCCCGCACATGTCCTCGCTCCAGAACTGGTCCCGCATCAGCCTCCAGGCTTCGCGGTACATCTGGCCCCACTCCCGGCCCGGCACGATGCTGGGCCGGATCCGCCCCAGGTCGATCCAGCCGGACTTGCGCCCGGGGCGCTCGTCGGCCTTCTCGTCGGGCTTCTTTCCAGCAGGGAGGGCGCGCAGGCGCCTGCCCGAGCGAGACACGAGCGTCTTGGAGTCCCCGGAGAGGCGGAAGCTGGAGATCCGGGTCAGGAGATCCTTGCGCTCCTGGGTCTTGAATTCGAACGAGACCAGGGTTCCGCGACCGCCCTGTTCCCGCTCGGCGGGCTGTGTGCTGCCCAGGCTCCCGGGCACGGGGTAGGACGTGAAGAGGACCTGGTCGGCCATCCCCTCGATCCGCCCGTAGCGCCCCTCCTCGACGGGGAAGGCCAGGACCCGATCGGGGAGGCCTTCGAGGTCGATCTCGACCGGCTTGACCGTCTTGGGTTCGTTCGGCTCGGCGCCCTCCTCCTCGGACCTGCGACCCTTCTTCTTGCGGCCGGAGGCCTCGTGCGGGGGGCGGGGCTCGGGCACGAAGGGCGAGGGCAGATCCTGGCGCAGGGTCACCAGGAAGGGGCGCATCCCCCTGGGGAAGCCCAGGTCGAAGAAGAGGTTGTCGTAGACCGGATCGAAGTCCCGATAGGAGAGGAAATACAGGTAGCGGCCCTCGGGATCGAAGGCGGGGGCCACATCCCGGAATTCCGGCCGGGTGACCGGGAAGACCTCGCCGTCCTGGACCCGCAGGAGCTTCAGGCAGGCGATCCGAGGCGTCTCGGCCACGCTGTAGGCCAGCCAGGCCCCGTCGGGCGACCAGGCCAGCCCGGAGATCCGGGCATAGGGGCTGCGGTCGACCACCCGGACCGCCCCCTCCTCCAGATCGACCAGGACCAGCTCGTGACGATGATTGGCCAGGGCCACCTGCTGCGCCCGAGGTGAGGCCTCCAAATCGACCGGTCGGCCCAGATCGACCTCGGGGACCACGACCCGGGGATCGGAGCCGTCCAGGGCGTGGACCTCCAGGCGCTCCTCCCCCGAGCGATCCGAGACGCAGACGAAGGCCTCGCCCCCCGCGAGCCAACGCGCCAGGCGATAGCGAACCCCGTCGGGCTGGCCGTGCTGGGTCGTGCCCTGCTCCCAGCAGGCCATCGTGAAGGGGCGACCTCGGACCATCAGCAGCAGGGAGTGCCCCTCGGGATGAGGGTCGTATTCCTCCAGGTAGTCGGCGGCCCGGATGAAGCGGCGCTGGCGGTGGACCCGGGGACTCCGGTAATCGACCTCGATCCGCTCGGAGCCCTCCTGCCCCGGAGTGTGAAGGTACAACTCGGCTCCGCATTGGTAGACCACGCGCCTTCCGTCGCTGCTCGGATGGCGCAGGTAGAAGTCCGAGTGGTCGGTGTGACGCGTGAGATCCGAACCATCCGGCCGGCACGAATAGAGGTTGCCGATTCCCTCGTGATCGGAGCCGAAGTAGATCCGCCCGGCCACCCACAGGGGCCGGGTCACGTTTCCGGGCAGGTCCAGCAGCGGCCGGAAATCCCCCTTCCCCTCGGGGTCGATCCACAACTGGCCCACCGTCCCCCCCCGATAGCGTTTCCAACGCGCCGGATCGGCGGTGAAGCGCCCCAGGACCTGCCCGCCTCCGGGTCCGTAGCACAACGCGGCGGCGGGTCCCCAGGGCAAGATCCGCGTGGGACCGCCCTCGCGGGGGACCCGTCCCAGCACGCTGGAGCGGCGGAACGGCTGGCCGGCCGAGGTGGCGAAGAGGATCTCGCGGGAATCCGGCGTCCAGCCGACCACGGCGGTCTCGGCGCCCAGGAAGGTCAGACGGCGATTCGCCCCTCCTCCGGCGGGCATCACGTGCACCTCGGGGAACCCCTCATCGCGGCAGGTGCAGGCCAGCCACTCCCCATCCGGCGAGAACCAGGGGTCCGAGACCCGACCCGGGTTGGCGGTCAGCCGGCGGGCGAGTCCACCGGTGGCGGGCACCTCCCAGAGATCGTCCTCGCAGACGAAGACCACCCGGTCTCCCCAGAGGGTCGGCTTGTGGAAGTAGCCCTGCATCGCGCACTCCATGACCAGGTCCGCCCGCTTTGCCGGGCAGCCAGTCCGACCGGATTCGGCGACAGGTCAGGGCGCCCTTCCAAAGCGCTCGGGCTGCAGGGAACCTGCGAGTTGATTGAGAATTGCGCCCGACGTGAAGCCTGCAAACAATCACCAGCCCTTCCGCACCCGGATCTACCACGCCTCGCTGACCACCGAGCGGACGCTCGTCCTGTGCACCGTGGGCCTGGCCTGCATCGCCATGATCGGCTACGGGATCGGGGCCAACGTGGCGGGCTCCTCGGCCGGCAACGGGTTCATGGGGCTGGGTCTGGTCCTGATGGTCCTCTCCGGGCTCCTCCTGGGGCCCACCCACCGGTCCTCCCTGAAGATCACCGAGGAGGCCGTCACCTGGAACACAGGCCGACAGACCGTGACCATTCCCTGGGAGGCGGTCATGAAGTTCGATGCCGACCCGCCGGGCAGGCGCTGGTTCCGACACGCCTATATCGGCGACGGCACCCGGGCCATCGTGGTCTCGAGCTACGTCTTCCGGGAGTATGACCAGATCGTCAGCCTCCTGGAGGTGGCGATGCGCACCCAGTGGCGGGGCGCCGGCACCGCCAGTTCCCACTGAAAGGAGCCGAAGTGGCGCAGGACAAGGATGAACGGCGGGGGTTCCCCCGATTCCCAATCGAGGCCACCCTGGTGCTGGAGAAGAACAACCAGGAATATCCGATCCGGCTTCTGGACATCTCCAAGACTGGAGCCCGCTTCGAATCCGACCGGGAGTTCCCACCCGAGAACCTGGTCCGGCTCCTGTTGGAGTACTATCCTGTGGATGTCCCCCTGCGCGCCCTGGTGGCCTGGTCCCGCCCGCTCGGCGAGGGTCTCTTCGAGCAGGGGGTGGAGTTCATCAACCTGCCCCGGGCCGAGTCGCTCCTGGTGCAGGACTTCATCGTCGAAAAGGGCGGAGAGGATCCTGCCTCGCCCTGAGCGCCTCCTGCCCGGTTCAGGAATTCAGGGCGGTGTCGATCTCGTGCTTGAGGCCGACGACTCCCTGGGCCGCCACCCGGCAGAACTCCAGCCCCTGCCAGGCGGCAGGCAGATCGCCGACCTCCAGGCCCTCCCGAACCAGGACCAGACCCTGCGCGTGATCCGAGGCCAACTGGAGGAATCGGGTCGCGAAGGCGGCTTCCTGATCCGTGCCCGCCCGGCTCCGCTCCTGCTCCAGGGAACGCTGGACCTTCCCGGACATCTCCTCCAGGGCTGAAACCTCGACCAGGACCTCCTCGGGGGTCGCCTGACCCAATTCCAGACCTGCCAGCAGGCGCTCCAGATTGGAGAGCCGGGTCCCCTCTTCGGAGGCGCCGCCATCCAGGATGTCGGTATACTCCGTGGGGGCCTGGAAGACCTCCGGAAGCATGGCCTGGCACGAGCCGCAATAGCGTGAACCCGAAGGGTTGGCATTCCCGCAGCGCATGCAGGTCACCCCCGTGGGAGCGGCCGGGCGCGCCTCTTCCAGGGTCTGGCGCATGCCTCGGACGATCTCGATCATCCGGGGCATCGTGGCCTCCAGCAGATCCCACCCTCGACGCAGGACGGCCAGGTCCGCCCCCTCCAACGAGGAGAGCATCACCTGCCAGGCCTGGTCCTGGACCGCCAGAAGCGAGACCAGCTCGCTCCCCAGCCCCCCCTCAAGCCTCCCCTGGGCGGCCTGCGAGGCCAGCTCCTGCTGGATCTCGTGAAATCGCAGAAGTTGCTGACGCAACAGAATCCCGACAGGCTCTCCCGACAGGGCCCGACCCACCCGCTCGCGCAGCTCCTGGAAGGCAGGGGCCTCGGAGTAGCGGGCCATCTCCTCCTCGATGCGATCCCAAAGGTACGCGACCTGGCCGGTCAGGGCGTCGAAGGCCGCCTCGAGGCTCGCCAGATCGGGACTGGATTCCTGGTCGAAGGCGGGCTGCAGACGGGCCAGCTCGGCCTGGACCTGTTCCAGCGCCCGACGAGCCGGGAGCTCATCTGCCTCCAGGAAGGGATGGAGGGGAAAACGCCGGAAGGCGTCGAGCTCCTGCTCATAGTGGCGCTCTGCGGCCTGGACCAGTTGCCAGGCGTCGCGGACCAGGTTCCAGGGCAGGCGCCCCTGGCCGTGACACTCCAGGGCGCGGCGCAGTTCCTCGAGGTAGGCATGTCCCCCGCGACGCGAGGCGGCGGCCACGCGATCCATCTCGGCCAGGAGTTCGTGCGCAGCCGCGCTCCCCCGGCCCAGGAGCTTCAGGCCGTCTGCCAGGGCCGTCCTGCTGCCGGACTCGAGGTACTCCATCAAGGCCCCCAGACCGGCCTGCATGGACCCCAACAGGCCGGCCATGGGCCGGGCCACCTCGACGGCTCCGTACAGGACCTCGAAGCGCCGGAGATCCCGCTCGAGGCGTCCCACCAGGGCCACCACCGGAGCCAGGCGCCCGGTGAGTTCACCGCGGCCGACGTGCCCCTCCAGGACGTTCAGGCCGACCTTCAGGAAGTGGTCCAGGACCGGGAAGGGCGAGTAGATCCGCTCCTTCTTCTCTTCCTCGTGCAGGGCCCCGTAGCCCCGGGCCAGACGGGTGGCCGCCTCGCCGAGGCGGCCGGCAGCCAGCGCGACCTTCGCCCCCTCCTCTTGCTGGAGGGCCACCTCCATCGTCTGGACGGCCTCTTCCTGGGCCTCCAGGTCCTGCCGACACTCCTCCAGGATCCGGTCGACCTCGGGCGAGCGCAGCAGGCCCGGACTCACCAGGGCGAAGAGCGAGCGCCCCTCAAGACAGAAGTCGCGGGCCAGGGGCAGGGCTTCTTGAAGCTCGGAGACCGTCGCCTGGCCTCGGCTCAGGCGCTCGGCGACGTCCAGGACTCGGACCAGGGGGGAGGCGAGAAGTGTCATGACACAGGGCCTTTCGCAGGGCAGAGTCTCATTCCTCGGTCGGCCGGGCGGAACCGGCGGAGGATGCGCGACGGGGCGCCCCCCGAAGGAGACGCCCCGCCCAGGAGCCGGGTATGCCGGGATCTCAGGAACCCAACTGGTAGTCCTGCAGGACCTGGCCGCCGATCACCATGCGCGAGCCCACGCCGTAGGTGTTGGCACCGGCATAGGTCCCGTGCTCGACATAGCCGATCTCGTCGCGGTGGTGGATGGTCTCGTAGCCGACCAGCTTCCGCTTGGTGAAGGAACCCGTCTGGGTGTCGATCTTGACGATGCCCAGTTCGTCCAGGCTCTTGAGCTCGCCGGGATCGGTCACGCCGTCGCCGTTCTCGTCCGCCCAGATCTTCAGGCTCTTGAGTTCGTCGCCTTCCAGGATCCCGTCCTGGTCCGCGTCAAAGAGGGCGCGAACCTTGTCCCACCCGCTCTGGTACTTGTTCTGCTCGCCGTCCAGGCCGGTCTCGTTCATCAGCTCGCGGCCGTTGATCTTTCCATCCCCGTCGGCGTCCATGACCAGGAAGCCGTCTCCGCCGCCCTTCTTGAGCCACTCGGTGCGGTCGGTGGTTCCGTCGCCGTTCACGTCGAAGTCGATCTTCTTGTCCCAGTTGACCAGCAGGTCCCATTCCTTCTGGGTGGTGGTGGTCGTGATGCGCTGGTTGCCCGAGACCGTCACCGAATCGGTGGAGACCTGCTTTTCGTTGACGCGCTTGCGCGAGTCGTCGGCCCCCGTGACGCCCAGCTCTCCGTCCCCGTTCAGGTCGAGGATCACCGGATCCCGGTTGGGCAGGATCTCGATGCGCTGGGAAGCGGTCTGCTCGGTCTGGTGGATCTTCTGACCGGTCTGGAACTTGTAGTCCCAGGCCTTGTGCTCGGTGTATTCATAGACCGCCTTCTGTTCGTAGCGATCCTGGTAGATCGGCATCCGGAACACGGCCTGAGCCGGGCCGTCGGTGCCGCCCATGTAGCCGAACATGCCCCCGGACATCTCGGTGAAGGCGTTTCCGGCGGACATCCCTCCCCAGTTCATGCCGCCATCGGCGTTCCAGGTCGGGGGGGAGGTGAAGATGGTGGCCAGGTTGGACATCGACATCAATGAGGGCAAGGCCGAGAAGCCGCCCCCGAAGTTCATGCCCATCCCGGCAAGAGGCTGAATCCCGTTCATGAATCCTAGCAAGGTGGAAGACCTCCTATGACGCCTTGAAACATAGATCACGTCGCCAGGTCCGGAAGTCAAGGGGGGAAGAGGGCAGTTCGGAGGATTCAGGCGCCGAGATCCCGGCCGCGCGGAGGGCGCAGAGCCGCCAGGACACGCGCAGGCGCCGCCCCTGGGGAGGAGGCGACGCCTGGATTCCGGGTGCAGACGGCGCGGCCGGGCCGCACCCGGGAGGGTTACTGGACCTCGATCCGGGTCGAGGAATCCTTCTCCTGGGGCGCGGGGATCCGCACCTTCAGCACGCCGTCCCTGCACTCGGCCTGGATCTGCTCGGCCTGGACGCCGGCGGGCAGGCG
>JALHDH010000230.1 GCA_022839105.1 bacterium | reverse complement strand
CACCCCCAGGGACCAGGTGTGCAGCAGGGGGCGGATCTCGTGGGCATCGCCGAAGTAGCCTCCTTGGACGACCCGCCAGAAGTACACGTTGGAGAGCAGCAGGGGTTGGGCGATCAGCGCCCCGCCCAGGTCCTCGAGGTCCTCGGGAAGCAGGACCAGGGGGGCGCTCAGGGCCACGAAGGCCGTCAGGACCATCAAGGCCGGGGCCAACCGGCGCACGCGGCGCTCCCAGAAGTCCAGGAACGAGAAGGTTTCCGAGCGGATCGCCTTGAGCAGCAGGCCGGTGATCAGGAAGCCCGAGAGGACGAAGAAGACGTCCACCCCGACGTAGCCGCCGGGGAAGCCCAGGTGGGCGTGGTAGAAGAGGACGGCCAGGACCGCCACGGCCCGCAATCCGTCGATATCGGGGCGGTATCCCATGGAACCTGCGGGTTTCGGGCAAGGCGGGAGGTTTCCTGGCGGAGGGGGGCTGACCGCGGGGACCCGCCCTCGCCCGAATCCGTCAGAGATCTGTGAGCAGGTTCTCCAGGACCTTGAGCGGCGTGTCGTCTTCCTGGAGTTCGCTGAAGATGGACAGCCAGTGTCTCACGAGGTCCAGGTCCAATCGGGAACGCTGACGGAGCAGGACGGCACGGGCATCTTCCAGGTCCCTGGGTCGAGCGGCCAGGAACTTGTGGATGAGGAGATCCTCGGCTGAGATGACTGGAAGGCAGCGGCCCTCTCCCAACTCCAGGGGGACGGCCCGATCCATGACCTGGGATTCGTAACCCGGCAAGCCAAAGGAGATGTCCAGGTCGCACGAATCCTGCGATCGAAGCAGCAACACTCGGTGGGCCAGGGCGAAATCGACGGCATCGGGGAAGCGCGGGGCGAAGTGCTTGAGCAGGGCCTCGGCCAGCTTCCTTTCCTGTCCGGGCTCGACCAGGACCGTCATGTCCACGTCTCGGGTGAAGCGAGGTTGCCCCCAGAACTGGACAGCCAGGCCTCCGATCAGGGCGTGGCGATGGCCCAGGGCGGCCAGGACCTCATGGGTTTGCCAGGCGGCTTGGAGTTGCGGCGTCATCGATCCTGCAGGGCGAAGATGCCCCGGAGCCTCAGGAGCCAGGTCAGGCGATCAAGGTCCACCTCGGGCACCTGGGGCGTCCGATACCAGATCCGGCACAGGTCTTCGTACTCCGACAAGGCTTCCGATGCGGTCAATTCGGGGAGCCTGCGGGCCTGTTCTTCCCGGACCCGTCGCCCCGCGAGGTCGTGTCCACGGAGGAAACGGGTCAAGTCTTCCTTTCGAACAGCCATGGAAGGGGGTTCGCCCTGCCAGGGACGAACCCTCGAACCCCTCAAGAGCCGTGAGCCTGCAGCCTGAACCCCGCACCAGGAAACAGCATGCCGTTCACGACCCGGACACGATTCGGCAGGCTCCCGGCAATGTGCCTCCGGCAACATTGCCGGTGAGAGGTCGGTCCAGGTTCGGCCTCCCGCCGGCCCGGGCCGCTCGCCGTCCCCGTCCGTGCGCTGGCCGCTCAGCCGATCAGGCACTCCACCTCGCGGCGCAGGCCGGCGGGCAGGTGGTCGGTCAGGGCCACGGCCAGGCGCCAGGCGTCGGCGTAGGCGGCGCGCAGGGCCTCAGGCGTGACCGCGCTGGGAGCCGTGCGGGCCAGGGCCT
>JALHDH010000120.1 GCA_022839105.1 bacterium | reverse complement strand
ATACAAACGCGAGTTCCATGAAGCGGCCATCGAACTCTTCGACATCCCTCAGCGGGTCATCGGCGGCAAGAACAGCGCCGACATCCGCATGGTGGTGGATGCCCTGGACCTGTGCTATTCCCGGGCCCATATCGACACCTTCGTGATCGCCTCCGGAGACAGCGATTTTTCTCCGCTGGTCTCCAAGCTTCGCGAGAACAACAAGCTGGTCATCGGGGTGGGGGTGAAGAACTCGACTTCGGATCTGCTCCTGGAGAACTGCGACGAGTTCATCTTCTACGAGGACCTGCTGCGCGGCGGGGCCGGAGCCTCCTTCTCGCGAATGGAGAACCTGCCCAAGAAGAAGCAGGAGTGCTTCGAGTTGCTGGTGGATTCGATCCTGGCCCTGGAGCGCGAGAACAAGGACGTCCTTTGGGGCTCGATGGTCAAGCAGACCATGCAGCGCAAGAAACCGACCTTCAACGAGGAGTTCTACGGATACCGGACCTTCTCGGCCCTGCTCAAGGAGGCCCGGGACGCAGGAATCATCGAGATCAAGAAGGATGCCAAGAGCGGGACCTACGTGGTGACCGATCTGCTGGTCTCGGAATGACTCCGGGCTCCGCCGAGGATTCCGTGGTGGCGGCCCCTCGGGTTCGCCACCACGGAATCAGGGAGCCCCGAGCAGGTCCAGGGCCCTCTCGAACTGCGGATCCCCGGACTCTCCGGTAGCCTGGCCCGTGGGATCCTCCATGGGGACCTCCAGGTCCGCGCGCAGGCCGCCGCGCCACAACCTCTTGCCCAGGGGCAGCCGATAGTAGGAGACCGTGACGGTGGCCGTGCTGCCATCGCGAAGCTCCTCGGCCACCTTTTCGAAGGCCTGCATCTCTTCGGGGTCGGTGTCCTCTCCGACCAGGACGGCGCGGCCGTGATCCCGCAGGGCGCCGGCCACCAGGGCGGCGGCTCCGGAACTGTAGCGGTTGACCAGCACGACCGTGGGCAGATCCAGGGCCGCCGGATCGGTGGTCTTCAAGAGGGTCTCGTCGCCGCGCGTCACCTCGGCCATGACCTCGCGACCCGCCGGCAGGAAGAGATCCGTCAGGCCGATGGCCCCAGCCGGAACCCCGGGGCAGTTCCTCAGATCGAGGATCAGGCCTCGGCCCCCCCGGGCCTGGAGATCCTCGATCTGCCGACGGACGTCGTGATGGACCCGGTGGCCGAGGTACTTCACCTTGATATAGGCGATCCCGGGCTGGACCAGGCGGGCTTCGCTGCCTTTCGGGTTGGGATTGAGCCACTCGCGGGTCAGGGTCTGCTGGCGGACGGTGCCATCCTTTCCCTGGACCGTCAACTCGATTCGGGTTCCCACCGGACCCCGGATGATGTCGATGAGCTCGTTGAAGTCCAGGTCCACGGTCGGATGTCCGGCCACCGCAACCAGCCGATCTCCCCGGCGAATCCCCTGGCGTTCGGCGGGGAATCCCTCGAAGAGTTCGACGATGACCAGCCGCCCCTCTTCGTCCTTCTTCTCGTCGACGAAGAAGCCGACCCCTCCCAGGGAGTAGCCCAGCTCTTCGAGGGTGGCCGAATAGCTGCCGGGAGGATGGAGGCGGGTCCCCGGATCCTCCAGGCTGGCCAGGGCCTCAGCCAGGCCGGCCCAAAGGACCCGGGCTTTGTCGGCCTCGCTCCGGCCGGCGAGCAGCTCGTCGAGCAGGGTTTCGACGGCCTCCATGTCCGAAGCCAGATCGCCGCTGAGCTCCAATGAGAAGAGCCGGTTTCCAACCAGGCCCATCCTCTCCATCTCGCGAACGGCCCCGCGCATTCCGGAGCGGACCAGGAAGGCGGAGCGGGGCGGCGAGGGATGTTCGTCCTGCACGCGGAGGAGCGTGGCCAGCACATCGGCCATCTGAAGAGGTTGCCGGGACGTGGTTTCCGGTCCGGCGGAAGCAGGAGCCAGCCAGACCAGGAGCAGAATCAAGGCGAGAGCCGCCTCGAGGCGGGACAACATCGGGTGACACCTCCGTTTCGCGTCTCGAAGACCCGGGATTCGCAAGTCCACCGGGACGCTCCTCCCTTGAAGAGGGAGGCTGGAATTCCCTCGCTCGGAGGCAGAGGACATGCTGGCACGGACCTTGCTGCTCATCGGACTCCTGCTCGGCCTGGGCACGGAGGCGCTGGCCGTCCCGCGAACGCCTTCGGCACGGGTCAACGGCTCGGATCACCTGGCCCAGGTGGCCCGCATGGGGCCGGTCCGCCTGACCTACGATGTCCGGGCCCTGGGGGCTTCCGGCGTGCGCGTGCTGGTGCACCGCTGGCCGATGAAGAACAATCAGGACGCGCCGGCCCTGGAGTTCCGCTTCCAGGAACCCAGGGGGAACCCGCAGGTCCGGTTCCACAGCCTGCCCATCGGGGTCTATCGGGTGGTGGCCATCGCCCTGGACGCCCAAGGGGGCGATCTGGGACGGGAATCCTATCCGGTCTACGTGGAGTACGGCGGTCCCAGGGCCTGGGACGGGATGAGGCGCGACCTCGACCTGCGCGCCGAGCCCCCGCCTCTGGCTGGAGCGGGTGCCAGCTACGTGGCCCCCGAGGACCTTCCCCGGATCGAACTCTCTCCGACGACCAGCGTCCTGAAGCCCGGCCAGGAGGTCCTCTTCCACGCCCGGATCCGCAACCTGGACTCCCAGACCCGATTGAGCTGGCACCTCGAAGGCCCGGGAAGCCTCAAGGTCCTCGAGGACGGCCAGGCCCGGTACACCGCGCCCGGGGGGGCCAAGAACCAGATCGCCAGGATTCGCTGCGAGGCCCCGGGAACCGCCGCCACCCCGGGAGGGGCCACCGTGCTGGTGACCCCGGTCCAGATCGAGCCCTGAGTCGGACCTGCAGCACCGGGAATCGTCCAGCCCGCCCGGGGAGGGCCTCGGACTCAAGCGCCGAAGCCGCCTCTTCTTTTTTTCGAGGAGATCGCCATGAAACCCAGGTTCGAGAGAATCAACCCCCGTACGCCCTTCCCCGAGCTCGAGGAGAAGGTCCTGCAATCCTGGCGGGAGGACGAGGTCTTCCACAAGTCGCTGGAGAGCCGCCAGGGAGCCCCCGAGTTCATCTTCTACGAAGGCCCGCCCACGGCCAATGGCAATCCGGGGATCCACCACGTCCAGGCCCGAGCCTACAAGGACCTCTTCCCTCGCTACAAGACGATGCAGGGATTCCGGGTCCGGCGCAAGGCCGGCTGGGACTGCCACGGCCTGCCGGTGGAGATCGAGGTGGAAAAGCGCCTGGGCTTCTCGGGCAAGCAGGCCATCGAGCAATACGGAATCGAGGCCTTCAACCGGCAGTGTCGGGAATCGGTCATGACCTACGAGGGCGCCTGGCGCCGCATGACCGAGAGGATCGCCTTCTGGGTGGACCTCGACGACGCCTACATGACGATGTCCAACAACTTCGTCGAAAGCGTCTGGTGGTCGCTCAAGCGCCTCTGGGAGAAGGATCTGCTCTACCAGGGCTACAAGGTCGTGCCCTTCTGCGCCCGCTGCGGGACGCCCCTTTCCACCGCCGAGGTGGGCCTGGGCTACCAGGATGTCGAGGACCCCTCGATCTTCGTGCGCTTCCCCCTGCGCGATCCCCAGGCCCTGGGGCTGCCTGAGGGCAGCGGGCTGCTGGTCTGGACCACCACTCCCTGGACCCTGCCCGGGAACACCGGGGCCGCCGTCCATCCCGACCTGGACTATGTGGCCGTCCGTCGGGGCCCGGTCGTGCTGATCCTGGCGGAGTGCCGCCTCCAGGCCGCCCTGGGCGCCGAAGGGGACCTCGAGATCCTCAAGCGTTTCAAAGGCCTCGAGCTCGTCGGGACCCGCTACCACGCTCCCTACACCTGGTTCGACCTGGGTGGCAAGGAGGGGCATCGGGTGGTTCCCGGGGACTTCGTCACCACCGAGGATGGCTCGGGAATCGTCCACCTGGCCCCGGCCTTCGGTGCGGACGACCTCGAGGTGGGGCGCCGGATGGACCTTCCCGTCGTGCACTCGGTGCGCCCGGATGGCACCTTCCGCGAAGAGGCGGGTTTCCTGGCAGGGAAGTGGTTCAAGAAAGCCGACCCCGAGGTGATCCGGGACCTCTCGGAACGGGGGCTTCTCTTCCGGGTCGATCGCCATGTGCACTCCTACCCGCATTGTTGGCGATGCACCAATCCATTGATGTACTACGCCACCGATTCCTGGTTCATCCGGAACACCAGCCTCAAGGAACGCCTGATCCAGAAGAATCAGGAGATCGACTGGCACCCGGCCCATATCCGGACGGGTCGTTATGGAGACTGGTTGAACAACCTGGTGGACTGGGCGCTCTCCCGCTCGCGCTTCTGGGGGACGCCCCTGCCGATCTGGATCTGCTCGGGCTGCGACCACAAGGAGGTGATCGGTTCCTTCCGGGAACTGGCCGAGCGCTCCAGGACGCCGCTTGAGGTGGACTCGCCTGGTTTCGATCCGCATCGCCCCTTCGTGGACGAGGTGGTCTTCGAGTGTCCCGAGTGCTCTGGCGAGATGCGGCGCGTCGGCGACGTGATCGACTGCTGGTATGATTCGGGTTCGATGCCCTTCGCCCAGTTCCACTATCCCTTCGAGAACCGCGAACTCTTCGAACGCTCATTCCCGGCCGACTTCATCTGCGAGGGCCTGGATCAGACCCGAGGCTGGTTCAACTCCCTGCACCAGATCGGGGTCATGGTCTTCGATTCCGTCGCCTACAAGACGGTGATCTGCCACGGCCTGGTCCTGGACGAGGAAGGCAACAAGATGTCCAAGAGCCGGGGCAACGTGGTCGACCCCTGGGACGTCCTCAACGCCCATGGAGCCGACGCCCTGCGCTGGTATCTCTACACCTCGGCTCCTCCCGAGCACAACCGGCGCTTCTCGGTGGCCCTGGTGGGCGAGGCGGCACGGCACCTGAACACCTGGTGGAACACCTGGCAGTTCTTCCTGTTGAACGTCAACGCTTCCGAGGTCGATCCCTCCCAGCCGATCCCGCTCCAGGACCGGACCGAACTGGACCGATGGATCCTGGCGCGGGTGCACCAGACCACGGCTGAGGTGACCGAGGCCCTGGACGAGTTCGACCCCACGCGGTCGGCCCGCGCCCTGGAGGCCTTCGTCGACGATCTCTCCAACTGGTACGTCCGCCGCAGCCGTCGCCGCTTCTGGGAGGGCGAATCGGCAGCGTATCGGACCCTGTACGAGTGCCTGGTGACCCTGGCCCGGCTGCAGGCCCCCTTCACGCCGTTCCTGGCGGAAGCGACCTGGCGCAACCTGGTCCTCCCGGTCGACCCGGCGGCCCCCCTCAGCGTGCACCTGGCCGACTGGCCTCGGGCCGAGGCCGATCTGATCGACTCCCGCCTCCTGACCGACGCGGCCGCGGCCCAGGCCGCCATCTCGGTCGGTCGGGCGGCTCGGAGCACCTCCAGGCAGAAGGTCCGCCAGCCTCTCTCCGAGGTCCTGGTGCGGGCCCGCTCGCCCCAGGAGCAGGAGGGCATCGAGCGGTTCCGCGAGCACCTGATCGAGGAACTCAACGTCAAGAGCCTCCGATTCCTGGGGGCCGACGAGCCCTTCCTGGACTACGAACTCAAACCCAACCTGCCCTTGTTGGGACCCCGCTACGGCAAGCTGCTCGGAGGCATCCGGCGGGCACTGGCCACGGCCGATGCCCGCGAGCTGGCCCTCCTGGCCCGGAAGGGCGAGAGCCTCCCCCTGCTGGTGGAGGGAGAGACCCTGAACCTGGCTCCGGAGGAGGTCCTGGTGGAGGTCCGCTCTCCCGAGGGCTACTCGGCCGAGGAGGACTCCGGACTGATGGTCGCCGTGGCCACCACCCTCACCGAAGAGCTCCGCAGGGAAGGCCTGGCTCGCGACGTGGTACGGCACGTGCAGGAACTCCGCAAGACCGCAGACTTCGAGATCACCGACCGGATCGAGACCTGGATCGAGGGAGCCTGGGACGATCTGCGTCAGGCCGTCGAGGCGCATCGCCAGGTGATCACTGAAGAGACACTCAGCCTGGACCTGAGCTTCGGCGAACCGCCGGCCGACGCCGTGACCCACCCGGTCGAGCTGACCCGGGGTGGGCCGATCTTCCGCCTGGGAGTCCGTCGGAGGGCCGGGGAGCAACCCGGCGCCTGAAGACCCCCTGGGCAAACCTTGGAAAACCCGCTGGCACGGAGGACGAACGTGGACGGTATCTATGTCTGGGAGGAGCGGACCGAACAGGACCGCTTCCTGTTGAAGGGATATCTCAAGGAGGAGCCCCTGGCCTGGAACGCGAGGATCATCGACAACCTCGGTCAGGTTCGCTGGGCCGAGAAGTTCGGTTCCCGCGACAAGGCCCGCGCGGCCCTGGTGCAGCGGGTCCCCGATGAGGCCCGCTTCCTGAAGGGCGCCGCTCCACCGGAATAGTCGAGCCGGGTACAATGAGGCGGGGACCGGAAACCGGTCCCCGCCTCATTGTACGCCGCCCCTAGGTTCGATCGACACCCGAGACCATCTTTTCGAAGGAATCCGCCATGCGCCCGAGATATCCCAGGATCCGGGCGCCTTCCTCGGGGTTGGCCCCGGGCAGTTCCATGGTGTCGGCCAGGACGACCTGTCCCTCGAAGAGGGCAAAGGCACCGTGCGTCAGGCTGGCATTGAGCTCCATCGCCGTCTTCAGGATCTGCCTGGGCAGGTCGGCCAGCTTGCCGATAGGGGTATAGAACCGGAGATAGGGGCGGCCCTCCTCCTCGAAGGGATAGGCGCGAACCACCTGCCGACGCCCTCCGGGAGTCGCCAGGGTCAAGATGGTCTCATCGGAATCGGGTTCGTCGCTCCTTGCCGCGGAGGCCATCTCGGAAACCTGGGTGATGAACTTCTCGAAATCCATGTCTTCTCCAGTCTGGCGGCCCGTGGGCCGCGGCTCCAGAAGTGGGTGCAGGTTCGTCCCCATCAGGCCCGCCCCTTTTTCCGGCTTGTTCCCCTCGTGGGTTCCTGGCAGGGAGGGGCAGGGATCTGGTATACTTCCTGCGCTTGAAGTCCGCACAGGATCGAGCTGGGAGAGCCCTGGATGCGGGTTTTCCGGAAAGGGCATTCCAAATGGCAGTTCCAGGGTCCCAGAGCAGCAGAAACGGGAAGTCCTCACCGCCCCACCAGCAATCCCCTGCCGACTCCTCGCGCCAGGAATGGACCGAGCCCTTCAACTCCTTCAACTCCTGGAAGGGATTGCTGTACCGCGAGCATTATGAGGCCATCCTCCAGGGACGTCTGCTGCCTCCGATCGAGACCGCCATCGACCCGACCTACACCTGCAACGTCGACTGCATCTGGTGCAATTCCACGCGGGTCCTCAAACAGGAAGGTCTCACGGGCCAGGACATGTCCTCCGAGCATCTGCTCCGCCTGGTCTCGTTCCTGGCCGACTGGGGAGTCAAGGGCTTCTGCTTCGCCGGGGGCGGCGACCCCACGCTCCATCCCGCCTTGTGGGACGCCCTTCAACTGGTCCGCGAACGGGGCCAGGAGAACGCGATACTGACCAACGGAATCGAGATCAACACCAGATCCAGGCGGGAAATCGCCGTCCGCACCTGCCGTTGGATCGGCGTCTCGCTGGATGCGGCCACGCCCGAGCGCTATTCCCGGATCAAGAGGACCGGTCGGGACGTCTTCGAGCAGGTCCTGGAGAATGTCCGGGCCATGGTCGACCTGGTCCGCCGGGAAGACCTGCGCTGCGAAATTGCGATCAAGTACCTGATCCACCCCAGCAATGCCGACCAGATCCTGGAAGCCTGCGAACTGGCCCGGAACCTGGGGGTGGCGCATTTCCACGCCCGTCCCGCAGCCTCGGAGAACATCGAAGGGCTTGGCCAGAGACTCGAGTTCCCGATGGAGGAGATCAACCGGCAACTCGACGCCTGCCTGGCTCTCCAGACGCCGACCTTCAAAGCCTTCGGAGTGCGACACAAGTTCACCCGGAGCTTCAACCTCGAGCACGGCTTCTCGCGGTGCCTGGCGGCCCCCCTGGCCATTCAATGCGGCGCGGACGGCCGGGTCTATCTCTGCATCGACTGGCGGGGAAGTCCCCGGCATGTCCTGGGAATGCACTGGCCCGAGCCCGAGCAGATCCTCGAATTCTGGGGCTCGCCCGAGCACCTGGAGAAGCTCCGGTCGATCCAGGTCGAGAAATGCCCGCGCTGCACGTACGGGATCTATGCCCGCCAGATCGAAAGCGCCCTCGAGCGCGATGCCATGTGCCGGAATTTCCCCTGACCCCGGGGGAAGTCCGCCCCCAGGGGCGAAGTCAGGACCCGATGTATGAGCGCATCGTCGTTCCGGTGGATGGCTCGGACCTCTCGGAAGCAGCCCTGCCTCACGCGTTGGCCCTGGCCCGGGCCATGGGCTCTTGCGTGGAGCTGGTCCGGGCGGTGGCGGTCCCGACCCTGGTCGGGACCATGAACGAGGTCGCCCTGCCGGCCTCCTTCGATTCCACCGATGAAGTCCGCGCGGTGGAGGCCTACCTGGAGGAACTGGCCGAGGAGTTCCGCCAGCAGGGCGTGCGCATCGTCTGCAAGGTCCTCCAGGGAGCCCCGGGTCATGTGGTGACCCAGTACCTCCGCCGGAACCGCCCCGACCTTTTGATCCTCTCCTTCCACGGCCGCCGTGGCCTGCGCCGCTGGTTGGCCGGAAGCACCGCGGAGCGCATCTCCCGACGGGCCCCGTGCCCGGTCCTGGTGGTCCGGCCCGGCATGGACGAACCGGGTCGCTGAGAACCTTCCTGACGCGCCTCCCCAGGCTCGCTCCCACCCTCCATCGCAGTTCTTCTTCCGCCAACTGCCTTGAAATGCGGGTTGCGCCTCGAGGGGGGGCAGTGCTATAATCGCGCTCGTGTGGCCCCAAGAGTGGGTCGCAGCCCCTCCGGGATGCCGGAGCGGGTCCTTCCTGCCCGGTTTCCCCCGATGCGGCGCACGCATCGCCTCGAACCGGGCCTGAAAGGCCAAAGGAAGGAGGTGAAGACGGTGCGCAAGTACGAGATCACGTACATCCTCCGTCCGGATCTGGGAGATGAGGCCATTCCTGGCCTGGTCGAGAAGTATTCCCAGCAGGTCACGGACCAGGGCGGTCAGGTGGTCAACGTCAACAATTGGGGCAAGCGCCGGTTCGCGTACGAACTGGCCGGGCGCATGGAAGGCTACTACGTCGTCATGCGTTTTGACTCCGAAAGCCCGGTCGCCGAAGAGCTTCGTCGCGTGATGAAGCTCAGCGACGACGTGTTGCGC
>JALHDH010000229.1 GCA_022839105.1 bacterium | reverse complement strand
TTTCAAGGCCCGTTACGCTCCCCATGTCGGCTTTTCGGGGATTCTATGCGTCGCGGCCTCTTTACACCTAGCGGCAGCCATGCCTAATACCTACGCATACGAATGCATGATCAACCCTAATCCTTTCAGGGAAGAACTCGGGCTCAATCCCTACGGTCTTGCGCATCAGTTAGTCGACGGAAATGCGATAGTTCCCGAGCGCCCCGGCTTGGGTATCGATCTGGACTGGAAAGCCGTCGAACGATTGCGAACTAAAATTTAGCTCGCAGCATCTCGGCGAGCTTTATTCCGAAGACATGCCGGGCATTGGAATATATACAACCTCTGTAGCCATCCTCGATGAGGCGGAAACCAAGGACTGGATAGCCCGTGGTGGAGGTTTCAAGGATTATCCTTTCCTCCAGGCTCTGGGAAATTGAAGGAACATGAAAAAACGGGCCAAGGAGAAGAACGTTCGAAGGGAAAAAAATCCTGTACATATTCATCATTGTCAGCGAGATGGTTCGCAAAGCCTTTCGTACTGCAGGCAGCGCAGCTACTTCGGGATGGACCTTGCAGAAGTTGGTTATGAGCTGTTCATCGTCGTAGAGAGCGCTGTCCACGCTCTGCATAGAAGGCAGCAGCGCCCAAATGGCGGTATCCGTTTCGATGCAGCCCGCAGAACCGCAGATACAAGGTTTAGTGTTCGCCAAATCCACTCTTGTGTGCCCTACCTCGCCGAACCGGCTACTTTCATTGTTTACATTTCGCCCGTTCTGGGCAAAAGCGAATCCGACTCCAAAACCCCAGTGAAACAGCAAAGTATTCCCTTTAGCCAGTTCCGGAAAGTTAAGCATCGAATTTTCTAAAACCGAATCGAGATCTTTGCGTACATGGAGGCTGCAACCGAATTCGCCTTCCAAAGGTGTTAAACTGATACCTCGTAGTTTCGGCCAGCGGTAGGTCGAGTTAAACCGTTTCTCTTTAGTATCTACGCTTCCCGGCAGGGACATCCCAATACCAGCCAGTATTGTCTTCTTGGGCATGTGCGCCATTAAATTACGAATATGGCTCCGGCAAAGCCCTAAAAATGCTTCCTCATCGCCCGAAGCCTCGAATTCCCTGCCTGTTTCAAGCAGAATATCACCTTTCAGATTGACCAGTGCCGCCTTCAAATGTCTCGATTCGGCATGGAAACAAATCGCCATAAGCCGATCGGGCTCCGGAGCCAACTTTACTTCCGGCCTGCCTCCCGAAGGCGACTTATGCTTGGCCTCCTCGACGATAAGACCGTCCTCAAGAAGTTCCCTAATCGACAGGGTAAGTACAGTAGGCCTAAACTTAAACCTATCCAATAATTCTTTGCGGCTGTGAGCCTCCCCGTGAAAGAGAATATCGTATATTTTGGCTTTATCAGCGTCTTTGACTCGTATATCGCTGGTTCTAAAATGCTCGACCATGTTCGGTAACATACTTGAATAATGCCTTCAGTCAGAGTTCAGGGGAAGTGGGCATTATCATTGTTTTAAGAAGTAATGCTGTATTTTCAGGCTTGGAGTTTTAACCATCAATAAATGTATTAATAAACTTAAGCGCGCTTCCTTGCGGCCATGATGAAATAGGTGAAAAGGCCGAAGGGCTTCCGTTGCTCGAAACGTTCGATTTCGAAGCCCGCGGATTGGACTGC
>JALHDH010000228.1 GCA_022839105.1 bacterium | reverse complement strand
GCCGAAGATCTCGCCCTCGGCGCCCTCGGGGGCCAGGTGGCCCAGGAACGAGCGGCTGGAGGCCTGGGCCGGGCCGACGAAGAGGGTCATCGCCAGGCCGGCCACCCAGAAGACCACGGGGCCCCGGTCGTGCAGGGCGAAGAGCACCAGCCCGGCCAGGACCAGGCCTGCCAGCGATCCGACGATCACCCGCTTGGGGCCGATCCGGTCGTCCAAAAAGCCGCTCAGGAAGACGCCCAGGCCGGCCACCAGGTTGCTGGCCATGGCGAAGAGCAGCACCTGGGTGTCGGAGAGGCCGAAGACGGCGCCGGCCAGGATGCCGCCGAAGGCGAAGACCCCGGCCAGGCCGTCGCGGTACACGGCGCTGGCCAGCAGGAACCAGAAGGTCACCCGGGCATTGCGGTACAGGTCGGCGATGCGCCGGAAGAGGCGCCGATAGGAGTCCAGCAGGCCGGCCGGCGCCTCGGGATCGCTGGCCTGGTTCTCGGGCACGGCCAGGAAGACCGGGATCGCGAAGACCGCCGACCACACCGCCGCCAGCAGGACCACTGCCCGGATGTTCAGGCCGTTCTCCTGGGTGACCCCGAACCAGTAGGGGCCCTCGCCCAGGATGAAGCCCACCAGCGCCAGGCCCAGGACCACGATCCCCCCCAGGTAGCCCATGCCCCATCCGAAGCCGCTGACCCGGCCCATGGTCTCGGGGGTCGAGATCTGCAGGAGCATCGCGTTGTAGTTCACGTTGGCCATCTCGTAGAAGACGTTGGCCACCGAGAGCAGCACGATGCCGGCCAGGAAGAAGCGGGGCTGGCCCTGGATGAAGAACATCGCGAACATCGCCGCGATCACCACTCCCGTGTTGATCCCCAGCCACAGCTTGCGGCGCCCTCCGACGTCGGTCCTCTGCCCCACCACCGGCGCCAGGGCGGCCACCGCGAAGCCTCCCAGGGCCAGCGCCCAGCCCAGGCCGGAGGTCAGTCCGGCCAGGGCCGCCTCGTAGGCCTCCCGAGCGGGGCCCGGGGCCGAGGCCGCGCCGCCGGCGGCCTGCCAGGCCTCCAGGATGGCGGGATCCACGAAGAAGTCCGAGACCAGATAGCGCGCGAAGACGAAGGTGGTGACGACGGCGCTGAAGGCCGAGGTTCCCCAGTCCCACAGGGCCCAGGCCAGCACCTTCATGCGCGGCGAGAATTCCAGTTTCATCGGTGCGGCGCCTCCAGGAAGCGGGCCGGGAATCCGGCGAAGCGCCGGCGCATGATCGCCAGGGCCTCGGGGTTGTGGTCCACCAGGGTGACGTGGCGGCCCAGGCGGGCTCCGGCCTCGCCGAAGGTTCCGCTGCCCGCGAAGAAGTCCAGCAGGCGCTCGCCGGGATTGGAGTGGACCCGGACGATGCGGCTCAGGAGCCCCAGGGGCTTCTGGGTGGGATAGCCCGTCTTCTCGCGCCCGTTGGGGCTGACGATGGTGTGCCACCAGGTGTCGGTGGGCGTCTTGCCGCGGGCGGCCTTCTCGGGGCCGACCAGGCCCGGGGCCAGATAGGGGATGCGGTCGATCTCTTCGTAGTTGAAGCAGTAGTCCTGGGGGTTCTTCGAATACCACAGCAGGTTGTCGTGCTTGGCCGGCCAGCGGCGCTTCGAGCGGGCCCCGTAGTCGTAGGCCCAGATGATCTCGTTCTGGAAGGCGT
>JALHDH010000227.1 GCA_022839105.1 bacterium | reverse complement strand
CATGCCTTCCACCAGCAGGTGGCCGACGTAGCGCTCCAGCAGGGGCAGGTAGTCCCCGGGCAGGGCCCGCAGCCGGCCCAGCTTCTCGATGACCTTCTCTCCGCCAGGCTCCAGGGCCGCCTTCACCACCGGCTCCAGGGCGTCCACCCGGGCCGCCAGCAGCTTGCGGACGGCCGCCAGGAACTCGCGCTCCCAGCGGTCCAGGATGCGCTGGCCGCGATGCGCCGCGAGTTCCTGAATAGGATCGAGGCCGCCGGGTGGTCGTTCGTCAGGCACGGCGGTGGCCACGATGTCTACGGGTGCCATCGGCAGACCTTCGCGGTCCCTCGGCACACGGAGATTCGCCCCGGCATCATCCGGCAGTGGCAATAGAAGGACCGGAAGCCGGAGGAGGATGGACCATGAGGTTGCGCTACAAGGTCAGGTATTTCCAAGAGGATGACGGGTGGCTGGCTGAGGTTCCGGACATCGCCGGAGGCCAGATGACCCAGGGCGAGACGCTGGAGGAAGCGCGCCGAATGGCTGGCGACCTCGTGACCACAATGCTTCTGGCGCGCATCGACGCCGGCGAAGAGCTGGACCTTCCCACGAAGGGCCGCCTTCCTGCGGGCTGGGAATGGGTCTACCCTGACGCACGGATCGAGGTGGCCCTGATGGTGCGATCCGAGCGCCAGAAGGCGGGCCTCACGATGCAGCAGGCGGCGGCCAGGATGGGTGTAAAATTCGCCACCTACCAGCGCTGGGAAGACCCCGAGAGGTGCAACGCGACGATTTCCACGCTGGAGAGGGTCGCCCGGGCTTTCGGTCGCGTGTTGGAGGTCCGCTTCCAAAAGACGGCGTAATCCTTCAAGCAAAGACGAACGCCCGGGCTCGGCGTCAGGCGATGCTCGCCGTAGCGCGTAGGTGGGCGCCCAGAGTCACACGACAGACAGCGAGGAGGACAGGGCCCTGAGCCGAGACGCATCCGAGGCTGGTTCGGGGACTGGCTGGTGGCGTGGGAGTAGGGAAGACGGAGGAGGAGCAGCGATGGACCGGATTCTGATGGACCGCATGCGGCGGCTTGAAGAGCGGATGGAGCGGGATTCCGAGCGCCTGCGGGTGGACCTGAGAGCGAAGCAGCAGGCGATGGACGCCATCCTGCTCACGACCCGCAAAGAGGTCGAGGGCGTGCGTCAGGACGTGAACCAGGCCCTGCAGCGGCTGGAAGGGAGCATGGATCGCCAGGGGTCCCACTTCGGCGCCTGGCTGCTGGAAGTGGAGACCAGGCTGGACGAGCAGTCGGTCACCCGGGCGGAAGACCTGGCCGAGATGCGCTCCATCCTGGAAGCGCACGTGCAGGCCAACGCTGCCGCCCTGCAGGACCACGAAGCCAGGCTGCAAGCCCTGGAGCGTCGCCCTCCGGCAGCGTAGGAGCCCGGTCCGCCCGCCCCGAACTCCTCCAAAGACGAACGCCCGGGCCGGAGCCCAGGCGCCGCAGGTCGTGGCACCCTGCAGGTTCGCCGCTCCGGGCCGGGCCTCTCTCCCGCGACGACGTCCCCGATCGGCTGAAAACACGACGGCTTCAGTCGCCGGCGAGGAACAGCTCCATCGAACGTCTGGGGTCAAGACGACGAGAGAAGCCGGCAACGACCGCCACCCACGCCTCACCGGCTTCGCTTCACCCGTTGGGTGAACGAATCGA
>JALHDH010000119.1 GCA_022839105.1 bacterium | reverse complement strand
TGAGCGGGAAGCGAAGTGCGTTCAGGAAAATCCGCCGGGTTGCACCGCCGGGTGCCCCGTCCATGTCGATATACGGGGAATGATCGCCGCCGTCCGCAAAGGTGATTACGCGGCGGGGTTTGCCCTGTTTCGCAGAATGGTGCCATTCCCGGGGATCATCAGCCGGATTTGCGATCAGCCGTGCCGGCAAGCCTGTATACGTAACCGCATCGACGAGCCGATTTTAATCGGCGCCCTGGAAAAAGTTTGCGTGGACAATAATGATAAACCTATACCCCCGATTACTTCCTTACCCTTAAAGAATAAAAAAGCGGCAATCGTGGGAGCGGGCCTGAGCGGTTTGACCGCGGCCCTGGAACTTGCCCGCAAAGGGTATGGCGTGACTGTCTTTGAAGCGACCGGGCGCCTGGGCGGAAGCATTTGGGATATTCCCGCAGGCGAACTGCCCCGCCGGCTGGTCGAAAACGATTTTGCCGTTTTTGCCGGCTTGCCGGTGGAGATTCGTCATAATACGGCGGTCGGCAACCGCGGCGGGGCCGTTATTTCCTTTGCCGGCCTGTGCGAGGAGTATGACGCCGTATATTTGGGCATCGGCGGCGAGGAAATCTATTCGCCGGGCTTGGGGCTTGAACTGGACGACTGCGGGAATATCGCCGTTGATCCGTCGACTCTGGCGACAAGTAACGGCAAAGTTTTTGCCGGCGGCAGTCTTCGCCGGAATAGCGAACGCCGTTTGCCGATCGCCTCGATCGCCGACGGCAAAATGGCCGCAAATTCCATCGACCGGCTGCTGCAAGGTGCCTCCCTTACCGCCGGCAGGGAAAAAGAAGGGCCGTACGCTTCTTCGCTTTATACGAATACCGCCGGGGTCACGCCCCAGCCGGTCGTAGCCGCGGCCGATCCGGCCGCCGGATACACCAGGGACGAGGCGGCGCGGGAGGCCGGACGCTGCCTGCTGTGCGAGTGCCGCGAATGCGTCAAGGCGTGCGAATATCTGGCCCATTTCGGCGCTTATCCGAAACGGTACGTGCGCGAAGTGTTCACCAACCTCACCCTTGTCAAGGGGCACCACACCGCCAATAAATTGATAAACACCTGCAGCCTGTGCGGGCAGTGCGCCGAACTGTGCCCCAACAACCTCGACATGGGCACGGTCTGCCGGGAGGCGCGGCAGATGATGGTCGAACGGGGCAAGATGCCGCCGTCCGTCCACGACTTCGCCCTGCGGGACATGGCCTTCAGCGCCGGAGAAGCTTTCGCCCTCGCCAGGCATCAGCCCGGCTTTTCCGCCAGCCGGCTGGTTTTCTTTCCCGGCTGCCAGCAGGCGGCATCCTCGCCGCAGTCGGTCAGGAAAATGTACGAGTACCTGTGCGGCAAGCTCGACGGCGGCGTCGGCCTCATGCTCGGCTGCTGCGGGGCGCCGGCCAACTGGGCCGGGCGGGAGGAGCTCTTCCGGGAGACGCTGCGGGCGACGGAAAAAAACTGGCGCGATCTCGGCTGCCCCACGGTGATCACCGCCTGCCCCACCTGCTACAGCATGTTCTACCACAACCTGCCCGCCGTGCCCGTCGAGACGCTGTGGACGCTCCTCGACCGCATCGGACCGCCGGACGGATCGCCGGGGCTGCCGGCGCGAAGACTGGCCGTCCACGACAGCTGCACCACCAGACACGAAGCCATGCTCCACGATAGCGTGCGCAACATCCTCGCCCGGCTGGGCCACGAGATCGAAGAACTGCCCCACAACCGCGAGACGACCGTCTGCTGCGGCTACGGCGGCCTGATGCTCTTCGCCGACCGCGAGGTCGCCCGCAAGGTCGTCGCCAGGCGCATCGGGGAAAGCCGGGCCGACTACCTGACCTATTGCGCCATGTGCCGCGACAACTTCGCCGGCCAGGGCAAACGCGCCGTCTACCTTTTGGACCTGCTGTTCGCGGGCGGCCGGGACGATCCGGCCGGGCGGCCGGCGCCGGGCTATTCGGAGCGCCGGGAGAACCGGGCGCGGCTAAAGCGGGAACTGCTCCGGGACTTGTGGGGTGAAACCGTGACCGATACGCAAACTGAAGTCAAGCTGACCATTCCCGCGGACGTCAGGCGCGTGCTGGAAGACAGGATGATCCTCGACGCCGACGTCGCCCAGGTCATCGCCCACGCGGAAGCCACCGGCGACAAGTTCGCGGATACCGCCGGCGACAAGTTCGCGGATACCGCCGGCGGGCGCTACGTCGCCTGCCACCGACCGGCCGGCGTCACCTACTGGGTCGAGTACTCGCCCACAGACGGCGGCTACGTCGTCCACAACGCCTACAGCCACCGGATAGAAATACTTTACTAGCGGGGGAGCCACATGGACGAACAGAAGCTCGTATGCGTAAAGTGCCGGATATCTCTCGCCCCGGGCGACGTAACCCTGTCGTACATGGGCAGCAACTTCCCGGTCAAACTGCCCAAATGCCCCCGCTGCGGGCTGGTCTACATCCCCGAGGCGCTGGCCACCGGCAAGATGCAGCAGGTGGAAGCGGCCCTGGAAGACAAATGAACGCAAGCAGCCGGGAGGTTGATACGATGAGCGGCAATGACGGCCTCACCATTATTGAAGCCGACTCGATCACGGTCGAAATCGTCGATAAAGAAAGCGGGAAAACATTCAGACGGACCCTGCTGATAAAATACCTCGAGACCGACAACGGCGTCATCCTGTCCGGGGAGACGCTGACCGGCGTCCCCTGCGAAATCGCCCTCCTGTCCGACGCCGCCGTCGCCAGGATGATCGACGTCACCGGCCGGGGGCCGGACTCGCACCGCTGCGGTAACGACTAGGCGGCCTTTAGTAAGCAGCTGGGAGGATACGATGAAAAAACTGTTTCAGGCAATCGCGGCCCTGCTGGCCGACGGTGAGAGTCTCGTGGTGGCGACCATCTTCGATAAAAGCGGCTCCGCTCCCCGCACCGCCGGCGCCAAGATGGCGATCAGGCAGGGCGGCGCGATCATCGGCACGATCGGCGGCGGGCGGCTGGAGGCCGACGCCGTGCGGCTGGCCGGCGAGGCGTTCCGCTCGCGGCGGAGCGTCCTGCAAGCCTTCGACCTCAGCGGCCGGGACGTGGCCGGCATGGACATGATCTGCGGCGGGCAGGGGGAAGTGCTGCTGGACTTCATCGACGCCGCCGACGCGGACAACCGCGCCATCTATGCGGGGATATGCGAGGTCCTCGGGCGGCGCGAGAAGGCCTGGCTGATAACCGCGCTCGGCGACGGGCGGGGCTCTTTCCGACCGGCCCGCCGGCAATGCCTCGTCAGGCAGGACGGCAGCCTCGTCGGCCGCTTCGCAAGCGACCCCGGCTTCCTCGCCAAGCTCACCGGAGGCCCGGCCAAAATAGCCATCCACGCCGAAGTGCTCGAAGGGCAGCGCTTCCTGGTCGAGCCCATCCGCCCCGCCGGCGTGGCCTACGTCTTCGGCGCCGGACACGTCTCGCAGAAGATCGTCCCGCTGGCGGAAACGGTCGGCTTCAGGACGGTGGTGCTCGACGACCGCGCCGAATACGCCAGCCGCGAACGGTTCCCCGCGCCCGCGGAAATCGTCGTGCTCGAAGCGTTCGACCGCCTGCCCGCCATGGAAATCGACGGCGACAGCTACCTCGTCATCGTCACCCGCGGGCACCTGCACGACAAAACCATCCTGGAATGGGCCCTGCGCACCGACGCCGGCTACATCGGCATGATCGGCAGCCGGCGCAAGCGGAACAAGGTGTACGCCGCCCTGGCCGAGCAGGGCTTCAGCGAGCGCGACTTCCAGCGGGTGTATTCGCCGATCGGCACCGATATCCTGGCGGAGACCCCCGAGGAACTGGCGGTCAGCATCGTCGGCGAACTCATCAAGGTAAGGGCGGAGCGGGAAAATGCGCGGCATGGGTAGGCTGGCGGCGCTTATCCTGGCCGCCGGGTATTCGTCGCGGGCGCCGGGGTTCAAGCCGCTGCTGCCGCTGGGCGGTTCGACCGTCCTCGAAACCGCGATCGGCGGCCTGCGGCGGGCGGGCGTCGGCGACATCACGGTCGTCGTCGGCCACCGCGCCGCCGACCTGCTCGCGGTGCTCGGCAACCACCCGGTGCGGACGGTCGTCAACGAACACTATCAACACGGGATGTTCACCTCGGTCGTCGCCGGCGTGAAAGCCCTCCCAGCCGCGGCCGACGCCTTCTTCCTCCTGCCGGCCGACCTTCCCCTGGTCGGAAGCCGGACGATCAGGCTGCTGGCCCGGGCCGGCTGGAAAACCGGCGCCGACGTCGTCTACCCCGTTTTCGCGGGCCGGCGCGGCCATCCGCCGCTCATCTCCGCCCGTCTGGCGCCGGCGATCCTGGCGTGGGACGGCGCGGGAGGCCTGCGGCCCCTGCTGGCGAAATACGAAGCCGGCGTCCACGAAGTGGCGGTGTGCGACGAAGGAATACTGCTCGACCTCGACACCGCCGACGACTACCGGCGGATAATCGGCTATCACGCCAAACGCCAATGCCCGACCGCGGGCGAATGCGGGGAAATACTCTCGCGGCTGGCCGTGCCGGACGCCGTGGTGCGCCACGGCCGGACCGTGGCCGGCGTGGCCCGGGAGCTCGCCGCCCGGCTTAACCGCGCCGGGCTAAGCCTCGACGAGGAGCTTGCCGCCGCCGCGGCGCTCCTCCACGATCTGGCCAAAGGCCGCCCCGACCATCCCCGCCGCGGGGCCAGGCTGCTCGAACGCCTGGGCTATCCGCGGGTGGCGGCGATCATAGCCGCCCATCACGACATCGCCTTCGCGGCGGGCCAGCCGCTCGACGAGGCGGCGGTTGTCCATCTGGCCGATAAACTGGTGCGCAACGACGGGATCGTCCCGCTCGCAGACCGTTTAGCCTGCTCGCGGGAAAAATTCGCCGCCGACGCCGCCGCCCGGGCGGCGGCCGAAAACCGCCTGGCCGTAGCGCAACGCATCGCCGCGGAGGTGGAAGAAGCCCTGGGGGCGAAGCTTGGTGAAGTCGTCGGCGGTCAGTCTTCCCCGCCGGCGACAGGCCTCCTTGGCACTACCGAGAGCCTGTGCCCCGCTTGCCTGAAACGCATCACGGCGGAAAATATCGCCGCCGGCGACGATGTCTACCAGGAGAAAACCTGTCCCGAGCACGGCGACTTCCGGACGATCATCTGGCGCGGCCCGCCGGCGTACCGGTCGTGGGCGGCCGCCGGGCGGACCGAAGCGCCGCCGGCCGGCGCCCCGGCCGCGGCTAAAGGCTGCCCGTTCGACTGCGGGCTGTGTCCCGACCACCGCCGGCAAACCTGCTGCGTCCTGCTCGAAGTGACCCGGCGCTGCAACCTCGCCTGCCCGGTCTGTTTCGCCGGCGCGGGCGGCGACGGCGGCGACCCCGGCCTCGCCACGGTCGAAAGCTGGTACCGGCGGCTGCTGGCATCCGGCGGACCCTACAACATCCAGCTGTCGGGCGGCGAACCCACCCTCAGGGACGACCTGCCCGAGATCATCGCCCTGGGAAGGTCGCTGGGCTACGGCTACTTTCAGCTCAACACCAACGGCCTGCGGCTCGCGGGCGACCGCGATTACGCGCGCCGCCTCAAACAGGCCGGGCTGTCGTGCGTCTTCCTCCAGTTCGACGGCCTGGACGACACCGTCTACGAAAAAATCAGGGGAACAGCCCTATTGGCCATAAAAAAGGCCGCCATCGCCCGCTGCGCCGAACTCGGGCTGGGGGTGGTGCTCGTGCCCACACTCGTGCCGGGGATAAACACGGCCCAGATCGGCGGCATCGTCGACTTCGCCGTCGGCCTCATGCCGGCGGTGCGCGGCGTCCATTTCCAGCCGGTCAGCTATTTCGGCCGCTACCCGCAGCCTCCGGCCGACGCCGACCGCTTCACGCTCCCCGAGCTCATGCGGGCGCTCGAAGCGCAGACCGGCGGGAAAATGCGGACAGCCGACTTCCGGCCCTCCGGCGCCCGGAACGCTTACTGCGCCTTCCACGCCACCTACCTGGCGGCGGCGGACGGAGGACTGAAACTATTGAACGGCGGGGAGGGGAAGGACTGCTGCCGGCCGGGCCCGGGCGACGAAGGCGTCCGCAAAGCGCGCTCCTTCGTCGCCCGGCGCTGGTCGGCCGCCGGCGGTCCGCATACCGCAAGCCTCCCGTGCTGTCCGGGGGTTGCCACCGACAGCCTGGACGCCTTCCTCGACACGGTGGCTAAACGATCCCTCTGCATCTCCGCCATGGCGTTCCAGGACTGCGGGACCATCGACCTCGCCAGGCTGAAGGATTGCCCCCTCCACGTCCTCCACCCGGACGGGCGGCTCATCCCCTTCTGCGCCTACAACCTGACGGACCTGCGAGGCCGGCCGCTTCACCGCCCGCTGGGTGACGCGCCATGACCGGCATAACCAGGACGCGCCTCGACGCCTGGGCGGCGCGGAAAATCGGCGCCTGCGGGGCCAACTTCTCCCGAGCAGAACTCGACCGCTACCAACTGGCCCGCCTACGGGAGACAATCGGCTGGGCGCGTAAAAACAGCCCCTTCTACCGCGACCTGCTGGCCGGCCGTGCCGAAACCGATCTCGCCAGCCTGGCCGACCTCAGCCGTTTCCCCTTCACCGCCGCCGACGACCTCCGGCGGCACGGTTTGCGTTTCCTGTGCGTATCCCAGAGCGACGTCAGCCGGGTCGTCACCCTCGACAGCTCCGGCACGACCGGTCCGGCCAAGCGTCTCTACTTCACCGCCGCCGACCAGGAGGCCACCATCGACTTCTTTCAGGCCGGCATGACCAACCTGGCCGAACCGGGCGACAAGGTGCTCATTCTCCTGCCCGGCGAGCGGCCGGGCGGCGTCGGCGACCTGCTGAAAATCGCCTTAGAGCGTTCCGGCGTCAAGCCTGTTCCCCACGGAGTTGTCGCCGACATTCCCGCCGCCCTGGCGGCCATGGCGCGCGAACAGGCCACCTGCCTGGTCGGCGTCCCCGCCCAGGTGCTCGCCCTGGCCCGCTGGGCGGAAAGCGCGGGAATGTCCCTCCCGGTCAAAAGCGTCCTCCTCAGCACCGACCACGTCCCCCGCATAATCATCCGGGAGCTGAAGCGCATCTGGGGCTGCGACGTCTTCGAACACTACGGCATGACCGAACTCGGGCTGGGCGGCGGGACGGACTGCGCCGCCCACGCCGGCTATCACCTCCACGAGGCCGATTTCCACTTCGAAATCGTCGACCCGCTGACCGGCGACCCCAGGCCCGCGGGCGAAACAGGCGAAGTCGTCGTCACCACCCTCGCCAGGCGCGGCATGCCCCTCATCCGCTACCGCACCGGCGACATCTCCCGCCTCCTTTCCGGACCGTGTCCCTGCGGGTCCGCGCTGCGGCGGCTCGCCCCGGTCACCGGACGCCAGGACGGGCTCATCGCCCTCGGCGAACAAGGCTTTTTCACCCTCGCCGACCTCGACGAAGCCCTCTACGCCGTGCCTGGCCTCATCGGCTTCACCGCCGCGGTCGACAACCGCCGCCGCGCGACCAGGCTGGCAATAGCCGCCTCATTGGCGGCCGCGCCCGGCCGCGAACACGAACGCGAACTCATCGCGGCCCTCGAAACCGTACCGGCGATCCGGGCCGCGCGGCAGGCCGGCAGCCTGGAGCTGACCATAGCGGCCGAACGCTGCCGGGGCGGCCTGGAACCGAGCGCGGCCAAACGGGCGATTATGGAGTTGAGCTAAGCCGATGGACACAAAAGTGTATTTGCTCAGGCACGGGAAAATCCGTCGCGAAGACGACCAGCGGCGCTACATCGGCCAGCTCGACCTGCCGCTCAGCGGCGAAGGCGAACGCCAGGCCGAGACCTTGCGCGACCTGCTCGGCCAAGCCGGCCTCACGGCGGTATACTGCAGCGACCTCGCCCGCTCGCGGCGGACGGCGGAAATCATCGCCGGCCGCAAAGGGGTGCCCGTAACCGCGCTCGGCGCCCTGCGGGAAATATCGCTGGGCGACTGGGAAGGCATTCCCTTCGCCGACATCGCCCGCCACTTCCCCGACGAATTCAAAGCCCGCGGCGCCGACATCGGCTACTACCGCATACCCGGCGGCGAAAGCTTCGCCGACTGCAGCCTGCGGGTAATCGCGGCCTTCCGCGAAATACTCGCCGCATCCGCGGGCGACATAGCCATCGTCGGCCACGCCGGCGTCAACCGCGTCCTCCTGTGCCATATCCTCGGCATGCCGGTCGCCAACGTCTTCCGCATCGCTCAGGACTATGGCTGCATGAACATCATCCAGTGCGGCGGCTCCGGCTATCAACTGAAACTGGTCAACCACCGGTGAGCGCGAAACCGGACAGGGAGGGATTACCATAGCCGACGAAATGGCCCGCATAACAAAGCTGCGGGCGGAAGGCTTCCACTGCAGCCAAATACTCATCATCCTCGGCCTCGAGCGCCAGGGCAAAAACAACCCCGACCTCGTGCGGGCGATGAACGGCCTCGCCAACGGCCTGGGCGACTGCGGCAAAATCTGCGGCGTCCTCACCGGGGCGGTCTGCCTGCTCGGCCTTTACGCCGGCCGGGGCGAACCGCACGAGCAGGAAAGCCACCTGCTCGCCCTCATGGTCCAGAACCTGGTCGACTGGTTCGAGGCAAAATACACCCCAAGCTACGGCGGCACAGACTGCCGGACCATCCTCAACGACGACCCCTGGAACAAAATGCTCCGCTGCCCGGCGATGCTAATCGAAACCTACATAAAAGCGCTGGAACTCCTCGAAGACAACGGCCTTAGCGAATAACACCCCGGGCAGCCTGGCCGCAACGCGCATCCTGAAAAGGTTCCCGACAAAAGTGGGAGCCTTTTTCTCATCCGCGGGCAGGTTTTTCCATCCCGGCGGACAAATATACAAACAACGGCCCATACGGCCCACCACACCAACCCCCGAAAGGATGTGCACCCATGACCGACTCCATCGTCGTACTGCTCGTCTGCCTGTCCATATTCTGCTACGTCAAGGGTTGCATGGAAACTCATGACCTGCGGGCTGCCTGGGTATGCCTGCTCTTTGCCTGCCTGGGGCTGGGAGCCCTGACCAAGGGGCTGGTGGGCGCTGCGCTGCCCGCCGGCGTCATCATGGTGCATGCCGTACTCAGCGGTGCATGGAAGAAGATGCTCTCCTGGCCGATACTGATCGGCCCGATCGTTGCCCTCGCTGTCGCAGGCCCCTGGTACGTTGCGGCGGAAACGGCCAACCCGGGCTTTCTCGATTATTTCTTCCTCAGGGAGCATCTCCAGAGATTCACCGGGCAGCGCTACCCGGCCGACGAATTTGTCCCCCTCCATCTTTTTCTTCTCTTCACCTTCATGTGGACCTTCCCCTGGGCCACAGTGCTGCCCGCCGCGGTTTCCCGGACGGCACGGCGGCTTTTCCGCTCCGGCTGGCGCACAT
>JALHDH010000226.1 GCA_022839105.1 bacterium | reverse complement strand
GGCACTCCGACCAGCGGAAAAACAAGTAGCAGACGGGGTCAACTCCATCTCGAGTTGGCCCTGTCCTGTTTTAAGGTCCAGCGTCAGGCGGAACCACTCGCGCAAGAGACGCTTCGTCTCCTCGGGGGCGCATCGTCCAGGATGTTGGCCAGGCCGGACACGTGACGGCGCACCAACGCTACGTTGAGCCGGATCGCTTCGTCGGTCCTGGCCTGGCAGGTGGCGACCTCTTCTGCCAGTTCGGATTCCTGGGCGGCCAGGTCGCGCAGGCGCTGCTGGATGTCGGCATCAATCAGGCCCTCCTCGGCCAGGCGCAAGAGGTTGGCCTTCCTCCTCCGCACCTCAGACAGAGCTTTGCGCAGGCGAACCTCCGTGCGGCGTGACTCCTCGCGTCTGGGGGCCAGGCTCTCTTCATACTCACGCAGTGCCGCGTTCACGTCGAACTTCTTGAGGTGGTCGTGCACCAGGTCCATGACCCGGTTCTCCAGTTCCTCGGCTCCGAGGCTATAGCTGGAGCATCTCTCGTCTCGGCGACTCCTCCCAGAGCAGACGTAACGCGGCTTGCCTCGGAACATCCCGCCGATGATCGGGCGCCCGCATCGGGCACATATCGAAACCCCGTCACTCAAGAGGTAGTTCCTGGCCGGGGCGCGCTTGTGTGCGACCGCTCTCTTGGCCAGGGTCGCCTGTGCCTGGTCCCAGGTCTCGCGAGGGACCAGCCCCGCCCAAGTCCCCTCCACGATCGCCTCGGGGTCCCCCTTCTTGCGCTTCTGTCCGGCCGGCATGCTGGTCCGGCCGAACTGGATCAGTCCGTGGTAGATGGGGTTCTTCAGCCGCGTGTAGAACGTGGGGTAGGACCAGCGCTCGCCCGTCTCCTGCTCGACCCAGGCCAGGACCTCTCCAGTCCGGTCACCGCGCGCGACACGCCGGAAGACCTCGGCCATGACGGGACCGCGGATGGCGTCGACCTCTACCGTGAAATGGTCCCCATCGGCTTGCACCCGGCGCAGTACCCAAGGCACCTTGCCCCCGGAACAGGCCGTTGCGCGTGAGCTGGGCCTGTCCCTTGCGTGTCTCCTGGCCAAGGTTGAGCGGATAGAACTCAGCCACGACCTCGAGGATGCCCTCGATCAGGCGGTCGAAGATGCCGTCGCCCAGATTCTCGGCGACGCTGCGTACCTGGATGCCCTGCCGCCGAAGCAGGCTCTTGTAGACGACGGCATCTTCCCGGTTGCGGCCGAAACGGTCCAGCTTGTGCACCAGCAGAACCTGAAACTCGCGACGCTTCGCGGCGGCGAGCATCTCTTGGAACTCGGGAGCCGACTTCACGTCGGCAGACCTGGTTTCGGGGAGCAGGTATCGGTGCGAGACCGTCCAGCCTTGGCCGGCACTGAACCGTTCCATCTCGGAAATCTGGGCTTCCAGCGAGAGCTCGTCCTGGAACTTGCTGGAGTAGCGGGCAAACAGCGCGACGCGCATGGATCCTCCTGCAGGGGCCCGACCCGGAGCGGCGAACCTGCAGGGTGTCAGCACCTGCGGCGCCTGGGCTCCGGCCCGGGCGTTCGTGTTTGGATCGAAAGCCCGGGCGACCCTCTCCAGGGTGGACACCGTAGCGTTGCACTTCTCGGGGTCCTCCCAGCGCTGATAGGTCGAGAAGCTGACGCCCATCCTGGCCGCCGCCTGCTGCATCGTTAGGCCCGCCTTCTGACGCTCGGAACGCACCATCAGGGCGACCTCTAGTCGCGCATCGGGATAGACCCACTCCCACCCCGCAGGCAGGCGGCCCTGCGTAGGAGCATCCAGTTCCTCTCCCGCGTCGATGCGCACCAGAAGCATTGTGGTCACGAGGTCGCCAGCCATTCGGCGCGCTTCCTCCAGCGTGTCGCCTTGGGTCATCTGGCCTCCGGCGATGTCCGGAACCTCAGCCAGCCACCCGTCGTCCTCTTGGAAATACCTGACCTTGTAGCGCAACCTCATGGTCCATCCTCCTCCGCCTTCCGGTCCTTCTGTTGCCACTGCCGGATGATGCCGGGGCGAATCTCCGTGTGCCGAGGGACCGCGAAGGTCTGCCGATGCCGCCCGTAAACATCGTGGTCGCCGCCGTGCCGGACGAATGACCACCCGGCAGCCTCGATCATCTTCAGGAACTCACGGCGCTTCATCGACTTTACAGGTGCACAATAACGCTTTGCCGCGTTCTTGTCAACGCTTTTATGCTGTGACGGGCATCATGCGCTACCCCTCGCCCCACGCCACCAGCCAGTCCCCGAACCACCCCCTGACGCCTCGAGGCTCAGGGCCCTGGCGTCGCAGCATCTCCCGACTCAGGGCCCCGCAAGCGCAAC